>CALEKX010000113.1 GCA_937904525.1 uncultured Phycisphaerales bacterium | reverse complement strand
GGCAGGCAGCAGACAAGGTGAGGGGGTGATGTCGGCAGGCTTGCAGGGGCCGCCTTGGTGGAACGTACTGGGCGTTAAGTTCCAAGTTCCAACCACCAAGATCCAGGGAAGATCCAAACACAAAAGAACCAAACACCAAACACGAAACACCAAATACGAGACAATCGAGTTGCCGCGAGCGACACGTGACCAGTAACTAGTGACCAAGCCAACAAAAATGCCCGGCACGTTTTCGCGTGCCGGGCATCGCCAGAAAGTGGGAAGGGAGCGTCGTGTCAGGCCGCCCGGTCCGTCCCAATGACCGGGTTCACATTCGTCCTGACGGAGATTGATCTACGATTCACGCGCGCGGAAGGCAAATCCAATTTTGGATTGCGGATTCTGGAATTGGGCGGAATCAGGGGGATTGCGCTGAACTACCCACTGCCAGCCGCCTGCTGCCTGCTATGTCTTCACCTGCCTGAGCAGCCAGACCGCCACCGGGCCGAAGATGAAAATGGGCAGGAAGGCCATAAAGGCAGCCCACTGGTCCAGCCATTCCGGCTTGGGGGGGTGGGCGGCGAGGTTCTGGGTGATGAACACGCTGCCCATGACAAGTGCGACGAGTATGCCGCATTTGACGGCCATGCTGGACAGCACCCCCGGCTCGCGCGTCAGCACAGCCGGGATCGTGATCAGCAGCATCACGATATTCAGCAGCACCCCGGCCCAGCGGGTGTGCTTGACCTTGATCAGCTCAGCCACGCCAAGCGTCTGGCCGCTGGCCAACAGCTCATTGATGCGGCGCGTCGACAGCAGCTCGGCCACGTCCGCACTGCGGTACAGCGCGATCACGTAGGGGTCGATGCTCGACCGCAGCTCGGTGACAGCCTCCGGCTCGGAGACGACCTGGTTCTGCCCCAGGCCGCGGACATATCGGCCGTTGGTGAGGATCCAGCGGCGCTGGTCGGGATCCCACACCGCCCGATCGGCTGACAGATGGCCGATGACCTGCCCGTCGGCGTCGCGCTCCAGGACATCGAGAATGTCGATGACGGCTGGGGTGGTCGCGGTGGGGGGCGTGTAGCGGGCTGCGCGAAGCCAGGCGTTGGTCTCGGCATCAAGGATGCCGTTGATCGGATCGCCGAGGGCTGCCAGATCCTGGCCGACCTCGTCATGCTTGCGCGTGAGCTGCGGGATCATGTTGGGGATGATCAGCTCCTGATTCACGACGACCAGGGAGCTGAGGACGATAGCCACAAGGATGATCGGCATGGCGACGCGCAGCAGCGGCACGCCGGCTGCGAGAATCGCGACCAGCTCATTGCTGCGCGACATGCGGATCAGCGTAAACCCAGCCGCCACGCCGGGGATGATCGGCGAGAGGTTGGTGAAAAACAGGAACCCCTGGTGGACGTAGTAATCGATCGCGTTGGTCGCGATCTCGATGAACGAGGCGACACCCTGCTTGTCCGACCGATCACGCACTTCGACCAGCTCATCGAAGTTGAACACCATGTCCAACACAATGTACAGCCCCACCAGCACCAGAAGGGTGATGAGGTAGTTCTTGATGAAGGCGAAGATGACGTAACGGTCGAGGATTCTCATCGGCTGTGGTTTCGGGTTTTGAACCACGGAGACACGGAGACACGGAGGTAATACTAGATAACGCGGCGCTTGATCCCTTCCTTCAGTACGGGGACGTTGAAGTTGATCAGCAGGCCCACGCGAAGCTTCGTGAGACGCAGGTAGGTCATCAGTTGAGCCTCGTGTACAGGCAGGAGCTTCTCAACCGCCTTCAGTTCTACAATGACCTGCTCATCCACGATCAGGTCGATACAGTAACCGCAATCGAGCCTTGTGCCTTTGTACACGACGGGCAGTTCGACCTGACGCCTGAACGTCAGGCCGCGAAGATGCAGTTCATGGCACAGGCACTGCTCGTAGGCAGATTCCAGCAGCCCCGGGCCAAGCTCCCGGTGAACCTCGATCGCGGCTGCGATTACCTGATCTGTCAGTGCCTCTGCAATCATCTGTTCTCCGTGCCTCCGTGTCTCCGTGGTTCAATAAGCCCCTCATTGCCTCTGGAGCTTCCACAACAGGACCACCGCAATGAGCAGGGTTGCGATGTTGCCGGACCAGATGAGCATCAGGCCTAATTTCAATGCCTGGCCGGCGGCGGAGAGGTCGGTGGGGATGTTCTTGGCTGTGTGCTGGCCGGTCACGATCAGGGCGACGCACAGCACAGCCGGCACAACGCTTACCGCAAAGGCCGACAGGAAGTTGGCGCTGCGGAACATGATCCCCAGCGCACAGCCGACCATCACCAGGATCAGGCAACTGATCGCAAACGACACGCGGGCATGGATCTCCGAGAGCACGTCGTTGTAAAGCCGGTGCGCGCGGCGACGGATGTGCGAATACTCGTCGCTGTCCTGCGGCAGGGCGCGGCTCGTCGCGATCGCGGGGGGCAGGCTGGTCCGCAGCGTGCGGATGAAGCGCGTGTGATTGGCTGGCCCACTGCCGGTCTGGAGTGTCGCATCGACAAGCTCCAGGACGACGTCGGCGGCTGTGCCGTTCTGGGCCGGCGACAGGCCGATGCGGATCACCGCAGCCGTGGCTGACAGGATATTGCCATCCGCCCGCTCGATGAACCCGACCGGCCGGCGCTCCGGCGGCTCGCGGAAGGTCAGCACGACGCCGTCATTGCTGTAGGCGGGCGGGGTCGAGCCGGCCTGGATGGTCGTATGCTCATCGCCGCTGACGAAGGTGAACTGCCGCGCCGGGCCGGCGAGGCTTTCGTAGATCTCCCTGGCGTAGAGCCGCATGCGGTGGCGCGTGAGGGCCTGGTCAACCAGGCGGCTGATCTCCCGGCTCTTAAGCGGATCGCTGAGGACCGCCTTGAGCTGGCTGATGTCCATGAACTTGCTGTTCTCGCGGATGGCTGAATCGATCGTAATCGGCCCGAAGGTTGTCCGGCCGATGCCGATCTGCGATCCGCCGGCGAGATTCCGCGGGAACTTGCTGCCACCTTCGAGGATGACCTCGAGCGTGGCGTCGCCGTCTTCCTGCTCGCGGATGAAGGCCGTCGCCTGGCGCGCGGTGAAGAAATCCCTTGGCCGCTGGAGCTCCGGATCCTTCGGATCGATGCGCTCGAGCGTCACGATCGTGGGATTGAGCAGGCGGACGATCTGCACATCGGGCGCCTCCGGCGGCGCCTGCGGCAGCGTCGCGGCATCGGCGTAGATCGTCACATCGTTGAACGGGATCGCGTGGTCGCGCTCGATGCGGTTGGCGACGAGCTGGGCGATGTTGGAGTAGAGCACGCGCTCCACCTGGAGCGTGAACATCGGCACGACAAAGCAGAGGAACAGCAGCGAGCCGATGGCGACGGTGAGCCCCAGCAGCATGGCCGGCGCGGTCATCGACAGATAGCTGATGCCGCTGGCCCGGCAGGCTGTCAGCTCGTTGTCGGCTGACAGGCGGCCGTAAATGATCGTCGTGGCAAAGAGGGCGGCGATCGGCAGCGAGTAGGTCATCATCGCCGGCATAAGGTAGGTCAGCATCCAGCCGACCTGGGCGATGTCGAGCCCCTGCTTGGTGAGCGGCTTGAGCAGACCACCGAAGCTCATGATCGCCGACAGCGCCACCGCGGCGATGATGAAGTACTTCAGCAGGTCCTTGAAGACATAGAGGAACAGCGTGCGACTCATTGCAGTTGCTCCCTGACGACGGCTGCGAGTCGCTCGATACCCGGTTCGATCTTCTCCGCGTCCACCTGTCCGAAGCTGAGGCGCAGGTGGTTGGTGGGAATGTGGCCCTGCTCGTCCGGATGGAAGCAATACGCTCCCGGAACGTAGAGCACGCCGTGCGCCAGGCAGGATTCGAACATCGCGCTACCGCGCGAGGTGTCGATCGATGCCGGCAGGGTCATCCAGATGTACAACCCGCCGCGCGGGCGCGTCCAGTGCAGGCCGTCGACGCGCGGCATGTGGCGATCAAGGGCGGCGAGCATGATGTCGCGCTTGCGGCGATAGCCGTCGCGCAGGCGCTGCACCTGCTGCATGTAGCTGCCGTCGGACATGGCCTGAAGGGCGATGTGCTGGCAGAGATTGGCTGAGCCGAAGTCGTGGTTGCCCTTCTGGCGGGCGACGGCATCGAGCAGGTCGCGCGGCATGAAGGAGTAGCCGGTCTTGATGCCCGGAGCGAACGGCTTGCTGAACGTCTGTGTCAGCACGGTGTACTGGTTGTCCGGATCGAACGACTTGATCGACGGCAGGGCTTCGCCGTCGTAGCACAGCTCGCGATAGGCGGCGTCCTCGACGATCAGCAGCCGATGGCGGCGGCTGAAGCGGCGGGCGATCTCCAGCATCTGCCGGCGGCGCTGCAGCGACAGCGTCAAACCCGTGGGGTTCTGGAAATAGCTGGTGCAGTAGATGAACTTGACGCGATCGAGCCGGCCCTCGGCCTCGAGGCGCGACAGCAGGCCCTCCAGCGCGTCGGTCCGCATGCCGTCGTCGTCCATTGGCACAGCCATCACCTTCGCCCCAACCGACGTCAGGACGGCGGAGAAGACGAAGTACGACGGATTGGACGTAATGACGATATCCCCCGGATCGACGAGCACGTCGGCGATGAGGTAGAGCGCCTGCTGCGATCCGGTGGTGACCAGCACATCATCGGCCGACAGGGACATCGAGGTCGCGGACCTGGATTCCAGCGCCTCCAGATGCCCGAGCACAGCCTGCCGCAAACCCGCCAGGCCGCGCGTGGTGTCATATTGCAGGGCTGCTCGGCCGCGGGCATCGCTTTCGAGCAGGGCATTGGTAATCTGGCGGGCTGCGTCGACCGGCAGCGTGGCGTCATCGACCAGGCCGGCGGCCAGGTTGATCAGCGCAGGGTTGTCCGCTACCGCCTGCATGAGGTAGCTGATGGGCTGCTCCTGCGTGCGTTGGGCTTTGCAGGACAGCGGCAGGGCGTTGTTGGAGGTCACAGCATCGGCCATGGGAGAAAAGGCATGATATCGGTCCCAGCCGGTAGTGGAAAGCCAGCCGGCAGAACCCGGGACGCCTTTCGGCTGTTTGTGGCCGGCCGGCCTCATCAACACCTGGGGCTGCTGTGCGGTAAGATGCGTGAGAGGATCGCGATTTCTTGTTGAACGGATCGTTTGACATCCTGCGCCAGTCCACCTGGGACCTGTGGACCTGGGTGTGCATTGCCGCGTCGGCGGTGCTGGTGACCTACGCGCTGGGAGCGCGCCTGTGGACCGGAACCGCCCGATGGCTGAGGCTGGGCCTGGTGGCAGCCGGGGTTGGGGGGACAATCCTGGTGCTGGCGGTGCCGGGGCTGCATGTGCCAGCCGTCGGGCTGGTGTGGACGTTTGTCCTGCTGTCGATCCTGTCGGCCACGTTCTACCTGAACCTGCAGGGGCAGATCAGCTCGCGGCGGATGGGCATCCTGCTGACGCTGCGGATCGTCGCACTGGCTTTGCTGGTGCCGATGCTGTTCGAGCCGGTGATCCGGTTTGTCTCGCGCCCTGAACCCCAGCGGCCGTTGCTCGTCCTGGTGGACAAATCCGGCTCAATGTCGTTTCCGGACGTGCAAAACGGCCCGACGCGCCTGCAGTCGGTATGGCAGACGCTGCGGCCACAGATCCCGCGGCTTTACGATCACTTCGTGCCGCGGCTGTTCGTCTTCGACAATACGCTTGAGCAACTGGATGACTTTGAAGCCCTGGGATCGCTGTCAGCCGATGGGCAGGCGACGGACATTGCCGGCGCCGTGACCAGGGCCCTGGCGACGACATCCCGCCCTGATGCAGCCGTGATCCTCATCAGCGATGGCATCGACAACACCTCGTCGGATGTCGGCGGTGCTGTGCGCGGCGTCGTTCAGGCGGTGCATACGATCCGCGTCGGCTCGGAGCAGACCGAACCCGCGACCCTGGCCAACATCGCCATCGACAACGTCGAGACCGAGGGGGATCTGGTCGTCGGGCACGAAACGCCCGTGCGCGTGACGGTGAAGTCGTCGGCATTGGCCAATCGTGTTGTCGATGTGAAACTCGCCCGCATCGACGAAAACGGCAGGCCGGTGGGGGATGTGTCGATCAAGCCGCTGGTGCTTCAACCGCTGGCGGAGGGGCAGGTCGTCGAGCTGCCATACAAGCCGGCCGAGGTGGGGATCCAGCGGCTGGCTGTGTGGGTCGATCCTGTGCCCGGCGAGCGGAGCACGGTCGACAATCGGCAGGAATATCAGGGGCTGGCCCTCGATCCGCGCATCAAGGTGCTCTACATCGAAGGCCGCGCCCGGCCGGAGTATCGCGAGCTGAACCGCGCGCTGGGGCGCGATCCGAATATAGAATCGGCCAGCCTGCTGCGGATTCAGCAGGATCGGTTCAGCGCCTCCGGCACGGTCGATGGCGAACGGCTCGCCGGTATGCCCGCGACGGTGGAGCAGTGGTCACAGTTTGACGTGATCGTCATCGGCGACCTGGACAGCAGCTTCCTGACGGCGCTTCAGCAGCAGCAGATCGAGCAGGCGGTGCAGTCGGGTGCGGGCCTGCTGATGATCGGCGGACAGAACACGCTCGGGCCGGGCGGATACGCGGGCTCGCCGATCGAGCGGGCATTGCCCGTGTTCGTCGGGGGGCGCGACGCGGCGCAGGAGACGACGCCGTTCGTGCCGCGGCTGACTGATGCCGGGCGCGTGCATCCCGCGATGGAGGGGCTGGCGGAGTGGTTCGACCCAGCCGGGCCGAACACGCTGCCGGAGTTGCTGGGCAATGTTGTGGTCGACAGGCCCAAGGCCGGTGCGCAGGTGCTGCTGGTGCATGAGGGGCGTCCGGGCCCCGACGGCCAGCCGCAGATCGCGCTGGCGGTGCAGCAATACGGCCAGGGACGGTCGGCTGTCTTCACAGCCGATACGACGTACAAGTGGTATCTGCCGCTGCGCGGGATGGGGCAGGATTCGCCATACAACCGCTTCTGGGGGCAGCTCGTGCGCTGGCTGGCCGGGGCGGATGTGAAGGATCGGCAGAAGGGGGCGGGCCTGGAGGCGCTGCTCAACAAGAGCCTGTATCAGCTTGGCGAGAGCGTGCAGGTGCGCGCCATGGTGCGCGATGAGCGCGGCGACGCGACGCGCTATGCGCAGGTGACAGCCGCGATCAAGTCGCTGGACGAGCCCGACACCCCGCCTCAGCAGCTTCCGATGTCGCCCTCGGACGGCCGCACGGGCATGTATGACCTGACCATCCCGCACCCGTCGAAGGGGCAATGGGAGGTGGAGATCGTCGCCACGAAGGATCAGGTGGAGCTGGGGCGGCAAGTGCTGCGTTTCAGCGTGATTCCGCCAGCCGATGAGATGCTCAAGCTGGCTGCGAATCCGGCGCTGCTGGCCGACATCGCCAACGGCACGGGCGGATTCCACTATCCGCTGGCGCAGTTGCCGACCTTGATCGATCAGCTCATCCGCCAGGATGAAACCGCCGTGCAAGCCGAGCAGCGCACCGTGCCGATCCACAACATCGTGCGCCTCGCGATGGCCGCCGTCGGCTACACCCCCGACTGGCCGCGCCGCTACGACCTGCCGATGCAGGGGATGTTTGTAGTGGGCCTGCTGACGGTCGAGTGGGTCCTGCGGCGGCGATGGCAGTTGGCTTGATGGTCATTTGTTACTGGCCACTTGTCACTCGACGCCGGCTGAGGCATGATTCCGCCCCGTGCTGGGCAAGCACCAAACACGAAACAACAGAACATCGAACACCCGATAACACAGATGGCCCGTCTCCGTGATATTCCCCGCGCCGTTCGCAAGGTTGGTCCATTTCGCCTGATCTACCGGATTTACCAGCAGACGCAGGAAGACAACTGCTTCACGCTGGCGGCGGCGATGGCGTACTCATGGCTGTTTGCGCTGTTTCCCTTCTTCATCTTTCTGTTGGCACTGGTGCCCTATGTGCCGGCTGTGCACAGCGAGCAGGCGGATGAGCTGATCAACCAGTTCCTCACGCAGCTTCCGCCGGATACAGCGGCCATGGTGCAGTCCAACCTGGACGACCTGAAGCGCAACCCGCGCGGCGGCCTGCTCAGCCTGGGCATCATCACGACCCTGTGGGTCGCCAGCGGCGGTATGGCGATGACGATGACCGCGCTCAGCCGCTGCTACGACGTCGACGCCCGTCCGCTATACAAGCAGCGGCCACTGGCCATGCTGCTGACGGTGGCGTTCGTGCTGCTGATCCTGTGCGTCGTGCTGCTGCTGCCGGTAGCCTCAGGCGTGCGGGCATGGATCGAGGGGCATCCGGAGTACCTCACTTACATCGGCGGCAAATGGCCGCTGGTGCTGCTGGACATGGCGCGATGGATGCTGGCGCTGGTGCTGATGTTCGGGGCGCTGTCGTTGACGTATCACTTCGGACCGAATATCCGCCAGACGTTCCACCTGATCACGCCGGGGGCGGTATTTGTCGTGCTGACGTGGCTGGCGGTGGGGCGCGGATTCCGGTGGTATGTCGAGAACTTCGGCAACTACAACGCGACGTATGGCGCGGTCGGCGGTGTGATCGTGCTGCTGTTCGTGTTCTATCTCGATGCGCTGCTGCTGCTGATCGGGGCTGAGATCAACAGCGAGATCGATCTGGCCACGCGCACCGCCGCAACCGGCACGCACGATTTCCGCGAGATGCCCGACCGGGAAGAGCGCGACGAGCAGCAGGAGCAGCAAGCCGCCGCGGCGGGCTGAGGCTGATTCGCTCAGACGCGCGTCACCGGTTCGGGCGTCGTGGCGACGGCCTCAAACGCGGCTGCGCCGTCCGGCTCATCCCGGCTGATGCGCATCCCGAAGAACGAGCGGTAAACGTAGCACAGGGCGATCATCAGGAAGACCGTCGCCAGCACCATCCGTACCGTGGGCGACAACGTGATCGCCAATTGCACCGCCAGCAGGCCGAACAGCGTCGAGAACTTGATCACCGGGTTGAGCGCGACCGACGACGTATCCTTGAACGGATCGCCGACGGTATCGCCCACGACCGTGGCTTCGTGCAGTTCGGTGCCCTTCATGCGCAGCTCGGTCTCGACGATCTTCTTGGCGTTGTCCCAGGCGCCGCCGGCGTTGGCCATGAAGATCGCCTGGAACAAGCCGAAGACCGCGATCGCGATCAGGAAGCCGATGAAGAAATACGGCTCAAAGAACGCAGCCGACAGCGTCAGGAAGAACGTCGCCACGAAGATGTTGAACATGCCGCTCTGCGCGTAGCGCGTGCAGATCTCGACGACCTTCTTCGAGTCTTCGGTCGAGGCGCGATCGCCGTCCAGCTTCATGTGGCGTTTGATGAACGACACAGCGCGGTACGCGCCGGCGATCACCGCCTGGCAGCTTGCGCCGCTGAACCAATAGATCACGCCGCCGCCGGCGATCAGCCCCAACAGGAACGGCGCATACAGGATCGACAGGAAAGATGCTCGCCCCTGGTCGAGCGTGATCCGACCCGCCGGGCCGATGCTCGTGCCGACCAGCAGGAGGATGATCGAGAAGATCAGCGTCGTCGCGCCGACGACGGCTGTGCCGATCAGCACGGGCTTGGCGGTCGCCTTGAACGTATTGCCCGCGCCGTCGTTCTCCTCCAGCAGCAGCTTGGCCCGATCGAACTGCGGCCGCACGCCGAGCTGCTGTTCGACCTCCTGCTCGACACCCGGCTGCTGCTCGATCAGCGACAGCTCGTAGACGCTCTGCGCGTTGTCGGTCACCGGGCCGTAGCTGTCGACGGCGATCGTGACCGGCCCCATCCCCAGGAAGCCGAAAGCCACCAGCCCGAACGCGAATACAGCCGGCGCCACCATCACGCTGTTCAGGCTCATGTCGCGGGTCTCGCTGAAGCCAATGCCGCTGACAAACCACGCCAGCGCCATCAGCGCTACGATCATCACGCCGCCGATCCAGAAGGCTGAGAAGTTGCCAGCCGTCAGGCCGCTGAGGATGTTCAGCGACGCCCCACCCTCGCGGCTGGTCGTGACGACCTCGCGCACATGCCGTGATCGCACCGACGTGAAGAACGTCGTCAGCTCGGGAATGATCGCCGCCGCCAGCGTGCCGCAGGAGATGATCGTCGCCAGTTTCCACCACAGCGTCGTATTGCCGCCCAGGTTCGGGATCAGCGCCCACGACGCCAGGTAGGTCATGACGATCGACACGATCGACGTCAGCCAGACCAGCGACTGCAGCGGCTTCTCGAAATCCATCTCCCGCGCCTCGCCGAAGCGCATGCGCGCGATCGCCTCGTTGAGCAGGTAGCTGACGCCGCTGGAGACGACCATCAGCAGGCGCATCGCGAAGATCCAGACCAGCAGTTGCACCTGCATCATCGGATCGAATACGCCCAGCATGATGAAGACGATCAGCGCAACGCCGGTGACGCCGTACGTTTCGAACCCGTCGGCTGTCGGGCCGACCGAGTCGCCGGCGTTGTCGCCAACGCAGTCCGCGATAACGCCCGGATTTCGGGCATCGTCCTCCTCGACGCGGAAGACGATCTTCATCAGATCGGCGCCGATATCGGCGATCTTGGTGAAGATGCCGCCGGCAATACGCAGCACGGCTGCGCCCAGCGATTCGCCAATGGCGAATCCGATGAAGCACGGCCCGGCCAGATCATGCGGCAGCAGCAGCAGGATCACGAGCATGATCAGCAGTTCGACGCTGATCAGCACCATGCCGATCGCCATGCCCGCGCGCAGGGGGATCGAGTAGACCGGGAAGGGCTGGCCCGTCAGGCTGGCCATGCTCGTGCGCGAGTTGGCAAACGTGTTGACGCGAATGCCGAACCACGCGACCGAGTAGCTGCCGGCGATCCCGACCAGGCTGAAGATCAGGATGATCAGCACGCGCAGCCAGGTTGGATACGCCCGCGCGGCTTCGACAGCCGGCGTCGCCTCCGCCGCGGCCACGCCCGGCGCAGTGCCGACATGCGCATGCGGCTCGGTCTGCAGGAAGCCGAAATACACGATCATGATGACCGCGATGAACAGCCACAGCAGGAAGATGAACTTCCCCTGTGTGCGCAGGTAAGTCTTACAGGTTTCGTAGATCAGCTCGGAGACTTCCAGCATCGCCCGGTGCACCGGCAGACGGCGCAGGCCCTGGTACATCACCAGGCCGAAGCCCATGCCCGCCAGGGGGATCAGCATGCCCCATAGCAGCAGGGTGCGTCCGTCCACCGCATCATCAAAAAAACGGGCACTGGATAGATCCGGCAGGACCAGGCTGGCTTCACCGGCGGCCTCAGCCACCGACGGCAGCCACGTCACCGCGGCAAATGCAAGAATCAGGCTTCCCAACCAGCGGCGTGTCGTAAAGCAGTCCATACGGACGTACCCTCCGAGTCTGGTTAAACAACAGCAGAGATGCACCCGCCAACGGCGGATCAGATGCCACTATACGCAGCGGCCCGCTTACCCCACAAGGTTTAACCTTTATCGGCTGGTCGACGCGCGGGGCTTGTACTTTGGACGGGCCATGGCGCATCGGCTGTGGCGCGCCGGTTGCAACCTCGACGGGCAGGTCCTGCAAACCGGAGGCGATATGACATCCCTGAAGCTCAGGCCCATTCACGAGCAGGTCATCGTGATCACGGGCGCCACCAGCGGCATCGGCTTGGCGACGGCGCGGCTGGCTGCGTCGCGCGGGGCGAGAGTGGTGCTGGCTGCGCGAAATGAGGGGGCACTCCAGGAAATCACGCGCGATCTCAATGCGCGGTATGGCGACGGTTGCGCTGTGTATTGCGTAGCCGACGTCGCCCGCGAGGAGGATCATCGCCGCATCGTCCAGACGGCGATCGACGCCTTCGGCCACATTGACACCTACATCAACAATGCCGGCGTGAGCATCTATGGCCGGATGCAGGAGGTTCCGATCGAGGACCAGCGGCGGCTGTTCGAGACGAACTTCTGGGGTGTGGTGCACGGCTCGCGCGTGGCGGTGGAGCACCTGGGTGTGCGCGGCGGGTCGATCATCAACGTCGGCAGCACACTGTCGGACCGCTCGATCCCGCTGCAGGGGATGTACAGCGCCTCGAAGCATGCGGTCAAAGGGTTTACCGAGGCCCTGCGCATGGAGATCGAGGAGCAGGGGTTGCCGATTTCGGTGACGCTCATCAAGCCGGGGGCGATCGACACGCCATATCGGCAGCATGCCGCCAACTATATGCCCACCGAGCCGCTCAATCCGCCGCCGGTCTATGCGCCCCGGGTGGCGGCGCGGGCGATTTTGCATTGTGCGGAGCATCCCCGGCGGGATCTGTTTGTCGGTGGCGGCGGCAAGGCGATCAGCAGCTTCGGATCACTGATGCCGCGGGTGGTGGATTGGGTGATGGAGAAGGTGATGTTCGGCCTGCAGCAGTCGGACCAGCCGGCGCGTGGGCGCGGGGAGCATGCGCTGTATCAGCCGGGCGAGGATGGGAATGAGCAGGGGGGCTATGAGGAGTTCGGGCATGTGCGGCGGCACAGCCTGTACACGCAGGCGGCGATGCATCGGCTGATGACAGCCGCGGCGTTTGTCGGCGCCGGGCTGGTGACGGCGGCTGTGTTTGAGGCGATGCGCCGCCCGCCGACGCGCCGGCAGCGCATGGCGGAGGGTTTGCGCGCTTGGGGCCAGCGGATTGCAGATCGCCTGTGATTTAGGACGAGGGGAGAAGCAAGGGGCACGGGCTGCCAGCCCGTGAATCCGAAACAAAGATACGGGTTGGTAGCCCGTGCCACGGAACAAAAACGCAGCGAAGGATCTCTGCGTTTGGCGGGCAGAGATCCTTCGGCTGGCTCAGAGTCTGTGAAGTCACTCGTGGCGCTGGCGTCTCGCCCGCGCCACACTGGCATCCCACCAGCCTTCCCGATGACCCCGCGTGATGGGTTGCTCTAACCGGGGGATTATTCCGGCTGGCCCTTGCTCAGGTCGTAGACCCAGGGCTGGATGGCCGGGGTCCAGTCGATCAGTTCATCGGGCTTGAAGAACAGCGACAGCTCGCGCTGGGCGGATTCGGGGGAATCCGAACCGTGGATGAGGTTGAACGAGTTGCTGACGCCGTAGTCACCGCGGATGGTGCCCGGTTCGGCCTTGCTGCCGAAGGTCGCGCCCATCATCTTGCGGCAGATGGCGATGGCGTCTTTGCCCTGGAGGGCCAGCACGACGACCGGCGAGCTGGTCATGAACCGCACGAGGCCTTCGTAGAAGGGCTTGCCCTTGTGGGTTTCGTAGTGGGTCTCAGCCAGCGTCTGGGAGATCTGCATGAGCTTCATGCCGACGACCTGAAGGCCCTTGGCTTCGAAGCGGGCCAGGATCTGGCCGCAGAGGCCCCGCTGGACGGCATCAGGCTTAAAGATGATCAGCGTACGTTCCATGGGTATCGCTCCTGTTAGTGTTGCGTGGGTGGGGGTTTATACACGAGGCACCGGCGGGGGGCAAAGGCCCTGGCGGGCACGCCACCGGGGCCATGTCCGCAGCCGCAGGCGGCGGGGCGAGAATCCGCCCCCGGAGCGGGGGTTGAGGGGTGTCGAAACCTAACTTCTGCTTTGACAAGCGATCACAGGCGGTGGTACATTCCTGCCCAGATTAGCATCGCGGAATCCCCAACCGTAGAGAGGCCAGCCCATGAAGAAGCTTGCACTGCTCGCACTGACGACCACGGCCCTGCTGTCCAGCGGCTGCGTATATCGCATTCCCCATCAGAATGACCCGCTGGCCACGCCCGCGTACAACGGGCGCGAGCGTCTGCAGCGTATCGACCGCAACTGGGCGTACGAGGGCCAGCAGGCGCAGGATGACTGGGATCACTTCTGGCTGCTGCGTCCGGCCGGTCGCCTGACGACCTGGAACGTGCGGTAAGTCCGTTTCTGTAAAGACGATAGCCGAATCCTGCCGAGAAAGATCAACGGCCCCGGGTCGCATGGCCCGGGGCTGATTCTTTGCGCCCGCCCTTGTTCGGGTCAGCCAAACGGATACCGTTGCAGCGCCGCTGGAAGGATGAACAGCGGCCTCATCCATATGTTACTTCGATACTTTTCGTTCCGGGCGCGCCATCAGCCGTACATGGTGCGTCACAGCTACACGCATGAATTGCGGTCAGCGGCGACCTTCCCGCTGGCGGCGTCGCTGGCCGAAGGAGCGTTCACCGGCGTCGTCGCAGCCAAGAACTTCGATGCCCCCATCGTCCTGATGAGCGTCATCACAGCCGCCCCGATGTTCGGCAACATCATGGCGCTGTTCTGGTCGGAGCTGAGCGTCGGCCGGCGGAAAGTGCCGCTGGTTAACCTGCTCCAGTTCGGCGTCGTGCTGATGATCGCGTCGGTGGCGCTGACCGCCTACCTTCCGCCGTCAGTGGGTGGCTGGGTCTTCGCCAGCCAGATCATCGTCGCCCGCGTGCTGGCCAGCGGCATCGTCACGATCCGCTCGTCCATCTGGCGCAGCAACTATCCGCGAGAAATCCGCGGGCAGATCACCAGCCGGATCGCGGTCGTCGCGACGACGGCCCTGGCGCTGACCACCTTCGTCGGCAGCTACATGCTCGACCGCAACCCGCGGTCGTATGTCTACCTGTACCCGGCAGCCGCGCTGCTTGGGCTCATCGGCATCTATCAGTTCTCCCAGGTGCGCGTGCGCCGCGAGTCGGCGCTGCTGCGCAATGAACAGCAGGTGTACGCTCCGCGCCCCGAGAACGTCGCTCAGACCGACGAAGGCAATGTCCTCAACTACAACCCCGAAGCCGCGCGCTGGGGCTGGCATCGCGCGTTTGGACAGGCGTGGGAGATCCTCCGCGCCGACAAGGCCTTTCGCGATTACCAGCGGTGGCAGTTCGTCTCGGGCATGGCGTTCATGATGAGCACGCCGGCGCTGATCTTCATGGTCAGCAAGGAGATGACGGAGCAGGGGTCGGATTACCTGCTGGCGACGATCGTTGTGCAGATCATCCCGATGGTGACGGCGCTGTTGTGTACGCCGCTGTGGGCGCCGATTTTTGATCGGCTGCACATCACGCAGTTTCGCGTGTGGCAGGGATGGGTATCCCTGGTGGCGCTGACGACGTTGTACGCCGGGGCGCTGTGGGGCCTGAAGTTCGGCGATGGCAGCGGCGTGGCGCTGACGATCGTGGCGATCGCACAGGCGTTGATCGGCGTGACCAACGCCGGCGGCGCGCTGGCGTGGAACCTGGGGCACAACGACTTTGCGCCGCCGGGCAAGTCGTCGGTCTACATGGGCGTGCATGTCATGCTGACCGGCTTGCGCGGATCGATCGGGCCGTTTGTGGGAAGCTGGCTGTTTGCGATGCCGATGGTCGGGCGGCACATCTTCGGCATCTCGGTGCTGCTGATGACCATTGCGCTGATCGGATTCTGGCACATGACGCGGCAGATGCCGCGGCATCCGCGGCCGGAGCGGGCGGCGGGGTCGCCGTTGACGCCGCCGGGGCGTCGCCACGGCAGCCGGCTGCCCAAGCCGACGCCGCCGGTCGAGCGTCGCCAGCCCGGCCCGCACCGCCAGCATCCGACCACCCATGTTGACGAACGCTAACCATGGCCCCGGAGAGGTGTCTTTTTTGACATGAGCCAACCAGCGCGAATCCGGGCGGCGATGACCGCGTTCCTGCTGCTGGCGGCGGCGCCGGTTGTGGCCGACGATCTGGCAGATGCCAAGCGCGAAGTCGAGCGGGCCAATCGGGCCTGGGTCGATGCCGAAAGGGCTGTCGATCGGGCCGAAGCCGACGTCCGCCGGGCTCGCAGCGAGCGGCAGGAGGCCTACAACCGCACCCGCGAACTGCCCCACGCCATGGCGGTTGAGTCCGAGCGGGCGCGCGATGCCGCCAACAAGCTGGGGCAGATCGAGCGTGACATGCGCGCCCTGGCTTCGAATCTCGCGGAGATCCAGGGGCATGAGCAGACGATCCTCCGCTCGCTGGATGCCGTCGAGGCACGTCTGGACGCCGCCCGCCGCTACATCAGCGATTCGGAAGAGGCGGCCCGTATGGCGGTCTATGCAACGCCCGAGTACATCGAAGTCCGCACGCGCACCGACGCCGTCCGAGCGGAGATGGAAGCCGCCATTGCCCAAGCCACCGCACGCCTGGAGCAGACGCGCGTCTATGCCGATCTGCAGGCGCGCTATGCCGACGCGGAACGGCGGCTGTCGTTCACGCGCGATGCCTGGCCATATGACCGGCGTCGCATCGCCGAAGCCGAGGCGGACCTGGCGGCTGCGCAGTCAGCCATCCAGTCGCTGCGGCAGCAGTTCCTGAAGGATGACCCAGGCGTCAGCGAGGCTGAGACCCGCTACGGCCAGCACAAGGCGCTGCTGATCGAAACCGAGCGCCGCTTCATGGGTGATATGCTGGCGCGCAATCCCGACTATTCCCGCGCGCAAGCCGATCTTCAGGAGGCTGAGCGTACGCGGTCGCGCATCCAGTCCGATCTCAATGCAGTGCGTGCCGATGTGGGGCGCGTCCGCTCGCAGCTCCGCGATGCCGAGGGGGCGGCTGCGCACTGGTCCTCGATCATGCGGGCCAGCCAGGAGATGGCATTCCGCATCGATACCGATCTGCGCCGTGCGGAAGACTCGCTGCGGTATGCCGACGATGCCGTCCGTCGCGCGGAGCGGGACCTTCGCGATGCGGAGCGTCGCCGCGATGAAGCGCGCCGCCGGCTCGATCAAGCCCGGGCCCGCGAAGAAGAGGCAGCCCGCAGGACGCGCAAGAGCCCCGATCCGCCGCGTGTGAAGAGCAATTGAGGCGCATCGACCTCGCCAATCCCACTTGTGCATCGCCGCCTGATGGGCATATTGGGCGGGCATGTCAATCGAGAACGAGACGCTCACGCTTGAGTTTGATGGTGGATCGCGCGGCAATCCCGGGCCAGCCGCGGCGGGCGCGGCGGTGCGCGCCGCTGACGGCACGCCGCTGGTGACGATCGGCAAGTTCCTGGGGCGCGCCACCAACAACGTGGCGGAGTATCGGGGCCTGATCCTCGCGATGGAAAAGGCGCTGGAGCTGGGGGCGAAGCGCGTGGAGATCCGGGGGGACAGTGAGCTGATCGTGCGGCAGATGAACGGGCAATATCGCGTGAAAAGCCCGGACCTGCGGCCGCTATATGAGGCGGCGCAGTCGCTGCTGCGGAAGTTCGAGTCGGCATCGATCACACACAACCTGCGTCATCACAACACGCTGGCAGACCGGCTGGCCAATCTGGCGATGGACCGCAAGGCGGATGTGGAGGAGTTGCCTTAGCGGGCGATCGCGGCCCTGGCGCCAGTTGCTTCCAACGCGGAGTTCGCGGAGGGACGGGGAGGGCAACGGTGCGATCGGTTCGGCAGGCAATAGCCTGCCCTACGTCGGGTGCGCAAGCCATTTCAAAGGGGCATCCTTCGCTTCGCTCAGGATGGCGGCTCGGGGTGACCGCTGTGTTCAACACGCTATCGCGTGCCGTTGTTGGCTGCACGGGCGGGGGCGCCCGTGCCACGGGTGGGGTGTGGTGATGCCGTCACCGGTGGCACGGGCTGCCTGGGCGTGATGTCGTCAGGCCTGCGAGGCTTTGAGGGCCTGGTCGATGTCCGCGAGGATGTCGTCGACATCTTCAATGCCGATGCTCAGGCGGACGAACTCGGGGTTGACGCCGGTTTGCCGCTGCTCTTCCTCGCTGAGCTGCGAGTGCGTCGTGCTGGCGGGGTGGATGACCAGGCTCTTGGCGTCGCCGATGTTGGCCAGGTGGGACAGGAGCTTGCAGGCGCTGACGAAGCGCTTGCCGGCTTGCGCGCCGCCCTTGATGCCGAAGCCGAGGATCGCCCCCGCGCCCTTCGTGAGATACTTCTTCGCGTTGGCGTGGTCGCGATGCGATTCCAGGCCGGGGTAATTGACCCATTCGACGGCGGGGTGCTTCTCGAGGAAGCGGGCGACGGCCAGGGCGTTTTCGCAGTGCCGCGGCATGCGCAAGTGCAGCGTCTCCAGCCCCTGGAGGAACAGGAACGCCGCGAACGGCGACATCGCCGCGCCCGTATCGCGCAGCCAGTGCGTGCGGATGTGCAGGTTGTAAGCGATGTTGCCCAGCGGCCGCAGGGCCTCTTCGAAGACCACGCCGTGATAGCTGGGCGAGGGGGCGCAGAACTCCGGCCACTTCTCCGGATTGTCAGCCCACTTGAAGTTGCCCGAATCGACGATGGCTCCGCCGATGTGGACGCCGTGGCCGCCGATGAACTTGGTCGTCGAGTAGACGACGATGTCGATCCCGTGCTCGATCGGCCGGAACAGGGCGGGCGTCAGGATCGTGTTGTCGCAGATAACCGGCAAGCCGGCGGCATGGGCGGCATCGGCGACGGCACGGTAGTCCGGGACGTCGGTCTTGGGGTTGCCGATCGATTCCAGGAAGACGCAGCGGGTGTTCTTGTCCGCCAGCTTGGCGATCTGCTCAGGGTGGCGGGGGTCGAAGAACCGCACGTCGATCCCCAGTTGCTTGAACGTCTGGGTAAACAGCGTCCACGTGCCACCGTAGAGGGACGTGGCACTGATGAAGTTCTGGCCGGAATGGCAGATCGTCAGCACGGCGGCTGTAATGGCAGCCATGCCCGAGGCGAAGGTCAGGCCCGTCACGCCCCCGTCCAGCGCCGCCAGGCGCTTCTCCAGGACGTCGTTGGTCGGGTTCATCAGGCGGCTGTAGATGTTCCCGAACTCCTTGAGGCCAAAGAGGTTGGCCGCATGGTCGGCGTCGTTGAACAGGTACGAGGTCGTGGCGTAAATGGGCACGGCGCGGGCGTTGGTCGTGGGATCGACGCTCTGTCCGGCGTGCAGGGCGAGTGTGCCGAAGCGGTAGGAGGATTGATCGCTCATGGTCGTTTGGGTTGTGGAGTCCTGCTGATGCGTCCCGCTGCGCGAATCGCAGCGCCGCGCGGTACTTTAGTGGATTGGGGCAGCGATGGAAGTGCCGCGGGGGTTGTCGGCAGGTCAGCCGGCGGCTGGCGCGGGGCCGGTCGGGGGAGCAGACCTGTGCAAAAACCCCGGCAATTCCCGGGGGAATGGGCGAGGATGGCGAGTTTCGCCCCCGCTCGATGCGGTATCGGGCGTAAAATTGGCGGCTTGGGTTCCGGCGGCCGGGTCAGCGGCGCCGGGGAGCGCGAGATTCGCGACCGGGACCGGTCGTGTGCGATAGTCAGGCGATGCCGATCTCGGTATACTCGCCGTGCGATTTTCACAGCAGGAAAGGAACAGCACCCTTGGCGACAGCGAAGACAGCAACACTCACGTATGACGGCAAGACGATTGAGCTGCCGATCGTGGAGGGAACCGAAGGCGAGCGGGCGATTGACATTCGCGAGCTGCGGGCCAAGACCGGCCTGATCACGCTGGATCCGGCCTTCGGCAATACCGGAGCCTGCACCAGCGCCATCACCTTCATCGACGGCGAGAAAGGCATCCTGCGGTACCGGGGCATCCCGATCGAGCAGCTTGCGGAGCACTCGACGTTCATCGAGACCGCCTGGCTGCTGATCTTCGGTCGCCTGCCGAACCGGGAGGAGTACCTGCGCTTCCGGGCACGGCTGACGCAGAACGCGCACCTGCACGAAGACTTCAAGCACCACTTCCAGGGCTTCCCGGTCAATGCGCCGCCGATGGCGATGCTGTCGGCGATGGTGAACACGCTGTCGTGCTTCCACCAGAAGTTCCTGCAGCTCGACACTGAGGAAAGCTTCGAGGAAGCCGCCGCCCGGCTGATCAGCAAGGTGCGGACGATCGCAGCCTATTCGTACCGCCAGTCGGTGGGTCTCCCGTTCATCTACCCCGATCCCAAGCTGCGGTACGTCGCCAACTTCCTGCACATGATGTTCTCGATGCCGTACGAGCAGTACGTCGTCGATCCGGACGTCGATCGGGCGCTGAACATGATCCTGATCCTGCACGCCGATCACGAGCAGAACTGCTCGACGTCGACCGTGCGCGTGGTCGGCTCCAGCGAGGCGAACCTGTTCGCCTCGTGCTCAGCCGGCATCAGCGCCCTGTGGGGCCCGCTGCATGGCGGAGCCAACGTCGCCGTGCTTGAGCAGCTCCAGATGATCCACGACGGCGGGCTGACGCCCGAGCAGGTCATCGCCAAGGCCAAGGACAAGAACGACCCGTTCAAGCTGATGGGCTTCGGGCACCGCGTGTACAAGAACTTCGACCCGCGTGCCAAGATCCTCAAGGAAGCGGCTCACAAGGTGCTCAACAAGCTGGGCGTGCACGATCCGCTGCTGGACATCGCCCTCAAGGTCGAGGAGCTGGCCCTGAAGGATCAGTACTTCGTCGAGCGCAAGCTGTATCCGAACGTGGATTTCTACAGCGGCATCATCATGAAGGCGATCGGCATCCCTGTGAACATGTTCACGGTGATGTTCTCGATCGGCCGCATGCCCGGCTGGATCGCCCACTGGAAGGAGCAGCACGACGACAAGACCAGCCGCATCGCGCGTCCGCGGCAGATCTACGTCGGCCCGACGGTGCAGAACTACGTCCCGATGAGCGAGCGCGACTGACGCGGCAGGGCATGCCCCGCCGGCTCAGAACGCGGCAGCAAACCGGGCGACAGATCGGAAAGAGCAACCTCGGCAGCATTCAGTGTTGCCGAGGTTTTTTGTGCGCTGATCGGAATGAGTCGCCTGCTTAAGCAAGAGCATCGGCCCGCATCCAAACGCGGGGTTCGCGGAGCGATGCGCGGAGGACGCAGGAGGCGAAGCGATGGGGGACACGCTATTGCGTGCCCCCGCGGGCAGTGTGATCCGTCAAGGCGGCCCCTACGATTGCTGGAAGAGGGCATGCAGGAAACCCATCGTAGGACAGACTACTGCCTGCCCCGCGCGCCGGAGTGATCTTCAGCGGCAGGCAGATCGCCTGCTCGACATCGCGCTGACCTGGTGTAGCCTCGCCTGACGACGCGGGCCAGGATGCCGCCACGGATGCATACATTCCCGGACAATCTCAGATCACCAAGCAAAATCGCGGGGCGCCGAAGCCGTGTCGCTTGGGCGCCCCGCGATCGTTGGTTCAGGCCGTGATCTGCCAGTTACCGCACCGCAGCCGCGGGCTGGTTGGCGGCGGCGTCCTGCCGGGCCTTCTCACGCAGCTCGCGGTACTCGGCGTTGTTCTGGTCCAGCCGGAAGTTGCGGGTCAACAGGTTGCCCTGGGCATCGACCAGCAGGATGAACCGCTCGCGACGCGCATCCTCGCGGATGTCGACGATCGTGACGCCGGTCGTGAAGTCAACCTGAACGTTGTTCTTCACGCGTACGCCGCCGATCATGTCGCCGGGCTGGAGGTTCTGGAAGATCTCCGACTGCCAGATGCCGTTCTCCCACTTGAACACCTCGAAGTTGACCGAGTTGGTATTGGGCCGCGTGCTGTAGACGAAGTAGCGGACCAGCGAGTCCAGGCCGACCGGCTGGCTCCACTGGCTCCATTCGCTGGTCAGCGCGAACTGCTCGGTCAGATTCTCCGGGCGGGAGACGTTGAACAGACCGTAGATCGGGTTCTGCATCTTGTAGCGGACGCGATAGCGATAGGTCTTGCCGGATTGGACCGTGTCGTCATGCACCCAGATCTCGACATCGGGGGTCAGGTCCGACGGGCGGAACTGGCGCGTGACTTCCTCGGGGATCTCGACCAGAACTGTCTGATCCGGCCGCCCGCGCATGGCGGGCATGGCATCCATCGGCGGGTACTCGTCGAACGCAGGATCATAAACCTCGCCGCGCGGCCCGCGGACCTGCGGATAAACGACCGTGCCGTCAAGGGAAGAAGCCGGGCGCTCCAGGTCCCGCGGAGCGAAAGAGGGCTCGCGATCACGGCGGCGCGGGGTCGTGCGGCCGGGGCGCTCGCTGTCGCGCTGCTGCTGTTGCAGCTGGCGACGTTCAGCCGCTTCGCGCTGGCGGCGGGCGCGCTCGTCCTGCTGCAGTTGCTGCTGGCGGATGCGCTCCTGCTCGTCGACGACGGGCAGGACGTCCTGCGGCTCGGGATCACCGGGCTTGCGCCAGGTCGTGCCGCGGAGCACGGGATAGAACGGCGGCTTGAGGATCAGCGGCGCGTTCTGCGAGGCCCAATCGATGTAAGCAAAGGCGTCTTCGCGGTTGGTGCCGTCCGGCAGGGGCGGCAGGGGGTTGATCGCCAGCGGCGGGACGGTCGTGCGATTGCCCCACGTGCCGTCAGGCAGGCGCTCTTCCCGCTCGACTTCGATTCGCAGGAAGATGGTCGTGGAGTTGGGCGCGACCTGGAACATCCGGGCATCGGCGAACGCCTTGGCGACTTCCTGCATGGGGATGACCGCCCGCAGCGAGACCCAGACCTTGTCGACCTGCTGGACGTTGGCGCCGGGGTTGGCGGGGTCGAACGTCGGCATAGCCGGAGCGCCCTGGTTCCCGGGCTGGAGGACCGGCGTAGCGACCGGCGGCACAGCGACGAGGCTGCGGCCCTTGTCGATGGCCTGTTCCTGCGTCGGCTGGCCTTCAACATGCTTGTAGGCGATCTGCGGGCTGGGGAGCGTCGGCAGGGACTCGACGAAGATCTGCTCCTGCGGGCCGCGACGTTCGTCGCGCTGCGGCGCCGTGTCGGGCGTCGGCAGCAGGACGGCGAACATCATGTCGCGATAGACGCTGGGCTGCTTGCCCTGCCAGTCCATGAGCTGGGCGAAGGCCTCGTCCAGGCGCGGGACGTCGACATCGGGCTTCTGCGGGTTGTCGATGGCCTGCTTCAGCTTGTTGGCGATGTTGTCCCGGACGTACCGGTCGACCTCGCCAAGCGTGAGGTCATCGCGCGAGCCGACGCGGACCGTGACGGGCGGCGTGATGACGTACGCCCACACGACCCACAACAGGAACAGCCCGCCGAGCCCCAGGGCGATCCACTCGACGTTCTTCTCAAGAAACTCTGTGAACTTCTGCATGTTCAGCCCATCCGCTAGGGGAACGGGAATCAGCCGGCATCAGCCCGGCTGGTGTTGGTCCAGATCAATAACCGCGGCCGAAACTGGTCGCCCCGCCCATCTGCGATCGGCGGGTCGGGATGCCCAGCTTCTCGCGGACGGGGTCGGGCATGAGGTCGACCGTCCAGGCACGGAAGAAGAGCATCTCCATGTCCAGGTCCAGCTTGAAGACGGGCGTCTTGCCGTAGACGTACCCGGCAAGCTGCTGCGCGGCTGCATCGACCGACTCGATCCGCATCCCGCGGATGTAGATGAATCGGTTGCGGCCGAACTCCTGCAGCAGCACAGGATAGCGATTGGCATCGGCGATCAGCGACACGCGGAAATGCACGACATCGTACATGTCATTGGAAATCCGGCCGGTGATCGAGCGATCGTACGCCTTGGGCAGCGGCTTGGTCGGATCAAGCGCGGACGTGGCTACGGGGGTCGGAGGCGTTTCCTCGTAGTAATCGTAGTAAGAGTCCGGCGTGTCGGTGGATGGCGCGGCACGTCCCGGCAGGACGTACGGATTCTCCGGGAACTCGATCTTGATCAGGTGCTTGACGACCGAGTTGGTGACGTCGGAGGCGTCGGCATTGGCATCGGCGATCGCCTGGGCGACGTTGGCCTGGATCCAGATGCCGAGCTGGGCGAACCACATCTCCTCAGCCGTGGGGGCACGGCCGCTGCCCTCGAACGCCTGATGCCAGGTCAGGGCATCGGGCTCGACGTAGATCTTCAACTGGCGGGCACGCTCGTGAATCATGTCCGAGCGGACATGGACGACGGCCTGCTGATAGGCGGCACGCACAGCCGGCTCGGTGGTTTCGCCGCGACCGGTGGCGTGGATCTGCCGCTCGTAGACGTCGGTCCAGAGGCGATCTTCGGCATCCTTAATTTCTTCGGGTGTGGGGGGCAGGCCGCCGTGGAGAATGTCCCGCGTGATCTGCCGCGGCTTGACGACTTCGTTGTAAAGCCGGCGGAAGTCGAACGCATAGGTGTTGCTCGGCGGGTCGGGTAAGGCGCCTTCGACCAGGATCGGCTGGCGGTTCAGCTCGATGGCGTGGGCAAGCATCTCCTGGGCGCTCTGCTGGACCTGGGTCCGCAGGGTTTCGCCGACTTCGATGGTGCCCTCATTGGGGAAGTGCGTCAGCGGCTGGGGCTGGCCCTGGGGCGTCGGCGCCGGCATGACGCGCGGCTTGGTCAGCAGGCTGTTGATCGACGTCGCCGTCCTGACCGACTGCTGCGCCTGCTCTTCCATCGACTTCACATAGGGGTTGATGAACCAGAACAGCGAGCTGATGGCGATCAGGGATATGACGCCGAGGATGATGCTCACGAGGTTGTTCTTAACGATATCCATGGTGCGCTTTCCAGATGGCGGTTGTCACCGGTGCCGGAGGAACCGGCGTCATTCCTGCGGGTGCGTTGTTTCGCCGGGGATGTCCATGACCACGGCGAAGACGACGCGGAACGCCATGTCCTTGCCCATCGGCTCACCCGTGTGCGGGTCGATGACCTGAGTGTCATTGACCGCGCCGGGCAGGCGGCCGGGCCGCTGGGCTCCGGGCCGACGCGGCGCTTCGAAGAACCCGCCGCGGGGACCGCCAACGACGTTGGGCTGCTGCTGCGGGACGTCGCCCGACTGCAGCGCCTGGAGATTCTGGTAGGCGGTCATGATCTTGGCGCGAATGTCGGCACTCTCCTCAACCGAGCGGGCCTGCACGAGCACCGCCTTGGCGACGTAGTACTCGCGGTCGCCGCGGTTTTCCGCGGTGATGCTCTTGAGGTGATTGACCAGGGTTTGCTCGATCAGGTTGTAACCCTGGGCGTTGGGGGTGGTGCCGGTGACGGTCACCAGCAGGCCCCGCTTGGTCTCGCCGGGCGCCGCCATGGCCTGGCCGTCGGGAGATTCCGGCGTCATCGCCGCGGGCGTGCCAAAGGAGCTGCCTGCTCCCCAGCCGCCGGTGCGCGTCCGCGTCTGCTGATTGCCGGTGAGGCGAAGCACCTCGGACGTGAAATCCTGGTCGTTCTTGCTCAGCAGGGCCGTCATGTCCGGCATGTACTGCATCTCGATGGAATCGATGAGTACCTGCTGCCGCTGATGACGGGGGATCTGCTTGAGCTGTTCGACCGACGCTGTGGCTGGATCGAGATTGGGCTTGGGAAGGGCGCTGTGGATGTCGTTGTTGATGTCCAGCCACAGCGAGCGGTAATGCGCCAGCCCGAAGACGTTGGCGATCTGCTGACGATCGCCCTGGCCGGACTGTTCCACCTGCGACCAGCGCGTATCCAGCCGCTGGCCGGTCGAGAGGGTGTTCTGGTTTTCCTGGCGGATACTGGCGTTGAGGGCGTAGGGGTTCTCGTGCATGGCCCACATCGCGCCGTAGGCCATCACCGGCGCCGCGACGAAACACGCAGCCGCGGCGGCGAACCACTTGGTCTTTTCCTTCCACATCTTGGCCCGCTGGATGGCGCGGGGCAGCAGCGAGCTGGTGATCTTTGCATCACCCATCGCCTGCACGGCCAAGCCGTAGGCGCCCGCCATCGACAGGACGTGGTCGTTGAAGGTCGTCGCCAGCTTCGGATCGGCCGGCGCGCCGGCTGCGAACCGGTCGAGCTTGATCACATCAAGCTGCAGGTTCTGCTGCAGATACTTCTGCAGTGTTGGCATGCGGAAGGTGCCACCGACGGCGATCACGCGCTGGATCTGCGATTCGCGGTGGACCGAGGCATAGAAGCCGATCGACCGCTGAATCTCGCTGACCAGATCGGCGAAAACCGGCCGCATGGCCTGGAAGATCTGGCGGGCGTACTTGCTGGTCGCCGCGTTGCGCTTGAGGTCTTCAGCCTTGGCGAAGTTGAGCTTGAAGGCTTTGACCAGCGCCTCGGTGAAGGCGTTGCCGCCGATCGGGATTGATCGCAGCCAGACGGTTTCGCCGTCGGCGATGATCAGATCGGTGTTCTCGGCGCCCAGGTCGATCGTCATCGTCGCGCCCTTGAACCGGCCGTCGTGGTACATGGCGTTGTAGACGGCCAGCGGGTTCATCTGCACGACCTGCACGTTGAGATCGACGTCAGTGAACTGCTTGATGTGGGCGTTGATCAGCTCCTTGCGCATCGCAAAGATGCCGACCTCGACATCGGGCGAGTCAGGTTCGCGGAAAAGCTGATAGCTCCACTCGACATCATCCAGCGGGAAGGGGATCTGCTGAATGGCTTCGAAGCGGACGATCTCGGGGATCTTCTTCTCGTCAACGGGCGGGAGCTTGATGAAGCGGGCGAAGCTTTGCTGGCCGGAGACGCTGATCGCGACAGCCGCGCCCTTCACCGAGTGACGCTCGACGAAGTTCGCAAGTGCCGATTGCACCAGCGAATCGCGATTGTCACCGGCGTTGGAAAGGACCTGCTCATGCTCGATGTACTCGAAGTCGGCAACGACCAGTTGCCCATTCTCCCGAGCCAGTTTGACAGCCTTGAGTGCACCGTTTCCGATGTCGATGCCCCAGGCAAAACGGGGGGATGCCATTGATTGACTCCTCGGCCTCGCACGCATCATCCACCAGAGGCGGCCTCCGGGGAGGCGGTGGACGACTGCGGCCGCAAATTTGCATTATGGGAGAGGATCCGCGCTGCTGGTGGACGACTCCCGGGTGCTGACTCTATCTATGGTGTACCGTCTGGGGTGCATCAGTTCAACCTTCGCATTGCTTTGCCAACACGCCTAAGTTATCAGACGGCGATGATTAACGTAGGGTTCGTCGGTTGGAACAGGGCCGTTTGATGACCGGTTTTTACCTGCACATCCTTGGCTGCAAGGTCAATCAGTACGAAGGCGCGCAGATCGCGGCGCTGCTGCGATCCCGCGGGCTGAAGCCGGTCTCGCCGGAAACCGCCGATCTGCACGTCATTCACACCTGCAGTGTGACGGTTCAGGCTGCCGCAAGCAGCCGACAGGCCGTCCGCCGCGCCACGCGCCTTCCGGTGCTCCAGCCGGCTGGGTCAGCCGACGACGCCAATCAACCGGCTGCCGCGATGCATCTGTGTCAATCCATCCATGCCTCCGCGAAGCCGAACGGGCGGCCGAGGGTCGTTGTGACCGGCTGCTGGGCGACCAGCGATCCGAAGGAGGCAGAGCGGATTCCCGGCGTCGATGCCGTCATCGGCCATCACCAGGATGTCGCGGAGACGCTTAACCGCCTGTTGGATCAATGGCTGGGCGAAAACGCCCCAGCCGATGCAGCCAGCCTTCACGCTGCAAACGGCAGTGACGCGTCGCGCGGAGCCAGCGGGGATGACGGATGGATGATCGACGGCGTGCGTTCCAGCCCCCGCGCCACAACAATAATCAGTAAATCACCCCCCGGCGCGAGCGTCAAGGAAAATCCAGCCTCCGCAGCCGCAGGGACCCACACCCTGCCGATCCTGGATTCGCGCTTCGACGGCCATCAGCGGGCGTTCGTCAAAATCCAGGACGGCTGCGACGCACATTGCACCTACTGCATCATCCCGCGCCTGCGGCCGGGCGTGTGGAGCAAGCCGGTCGAGCAGGTTGTCCGCGAGGTGCGGCAGCTCGTCGATGCCGGGCATCAGGAGATCGTGCTGACCGGGATCTTCCTGGGCGCCTACGGACAGGAAACGGCGCTTCGCCGCCGGCAGGACCAGCCAACGGCTCATCGCCTGGCGGCGGTGGCCCGGGCCATCTGCGAGGGCGTGCCCGACCTGCGCCGGTTGCGCTTCAGCAGCCTCGAACCGGGCGATCTGACAGCCGATGTCCTGGCCGCATTGCGCGATCTGCCGCAGGTCGTTCCCCATTTTCACCTGCCGTTGCAGAGCGGATCCGAACGCCTGCTGCGGCGGATGAACCGACAGTACACGCGCGATCAGTTCCTGCATCTGCTGGACCTGGTTCATCAGGCGTTTGACCGGCCGGCCCTGACGACCGACATCATCTGCGGTTTCCCCGGTGAGACGGAGGAGGATTTCCAGCAGACGCTCGACGTGGTCGATCGCGCGGGATTCATCCACATCCACGCGTTCGCCTTCTCGCCGCGACCGGGAACGGCTGCGGCGCGGTGGACGCGGCAGTTCGTCGATCCCGCAGTCACCAACGAGCGGATCCATCAACTCCGCAGCCGCGCCAAAGCGCACAGCCTTTCGTTCCGCCGGCAGTTCCTCGGCGATGTCGTCGAAGTCCTGACCGAGCGGCCGCGCGACGGCCAGCCGATGCGCCATGGTCGATGCCCGCGGTATTTCAGCGTACAGTTTCAGCCGCGCCGGCCGGTGAGGACCGGCGAAGCCGTGCAACTTCGCATCGAGCAGGTCACGGCTGATGCGACCATCGGCTCGATGCTGGAGGATGGGCAATGATCAGTGTGGTGCAGCGGGTAACGCGCGGTGCGGTCGACGTCGACGGCAAGACCGTCGGCAGCATCGACGCCGGCATGGTAGCGCTGGTCGCGGTGATGAAGGGCGACACCGATGCAGACGTGCAGTGGATGGCCGACAAGCTCTCGACCATCCGCATGTTTCGCAGCGCCGAGGGCGAGAAGCATTTTGACCTGGATGTAAGGCAGGCGGGGGGATCGATCCTGCTGGTCAGCCAGTTCACGCTGGCTGCCGATACGCGCCGCGGCCGCCGGCCGAGCTTCGACCCGGCTGCGCCGCCGGAGCAGGCCCGCGCGCTGTTCGATGCGCTCGTGCGCGCCGTCGCTGAGCGCGGCATCTCCGTGGCGACCGGTCAATTCGCAGCCGACATGAAGGTATCGCTGATCAACGACGGCCCGGTGACGTTCATCGTCAACTCGAAGCAACCTTAATCGGCGCCGCGTCTTACGCCTTTTCGATCGCGCGCATGAACTGCGCAAACTGCGGCACGCTCTGCTCCGGCTCGGGCGCCTGCTGGAACCATCGACGCTCGGTTTCCAGGGACCACCACCCGTCGTAACCGACCGCCCGTGCCGCCGCGACGCATCGCGCGATCGGCAGCACGCCTTCGCCCAGCAGCCGCGGGACGCGGTTCTCTCCTTCGACGGCGCAATCCTTCACATGGATGTGAGACAGGTACGGTTGGAGCCGCTCGGCTGTGCGCTCGGGGGCTTCGCCTTTCATGAACGGATGCTGGATGTCCCACAGCACGCCGACTTCGTCGGGCGTCAGCTCGTGGATCAGCTCCAGCACCTCATCCGAGGTAACCCAGTCATCGTGCGTTTCGAGGACGGGCTTGCAGCCGTGGGAGCGGCAGATCTTGCTGATTTGGCGGAGATGGCGTTCGGCTAGCGCGCGGCCTTCTTCGCGGCTCATTCCCTTGGCGATGTGGCCGCCGAAGATGCGGATGAGCGGCGTGCCCGTCCGGCTGGCCAGTTGCGCGTAACGCTGGCATTCCTCAAGGCAGGCGTTCCACTTCTGCGTGTCGACCGTGGTCAGTCCGACCGACGTATTGAGGCAGGGCATGGCCAGTCCGCGATCGCGCAGGCGGGCGAGCGTCTTTTCCAGATCGGTGGTAAAGGCCGGGATCGTCGTGATATCCAGATCCGGGCCGATGCCCCGGAAGTCGACCCCCTGAATGCCGGCTGACGCGCAGCCATCGATGATCTGATCCAATGTCCAGTCCGGACATGCAAGTGTGCAAACGCAGAGCTTCATGCTCGGCATTATGCACATGCGTGCGATGGTGTCACACCGTCAGCCGATGACAAACCACCTGTGTGCGGCGACAATCACGCCCATGCCGCTGCCGATCCTGCCCGATGTGCCCGCACCCGTCGACCTGCTGCGCTTGTTCCATCAGACGGAACTGCAGTGGGCTCGGCAGATCGCGCAGGAGGCCACGCTCGAGTCCGGGACAGCCATCTACAGCCCCGATGTGCCTGACTTTGCCGAGGCCAATGCCCTGCATGACGTGGCGATGCCGCCGGGCGTGACGGCCAGCCAGGCGCTCGACGAAGCCGAGCGGTTCTACGCCGATCAGGGCACTCGCCTTCACGCCTGTATCCTCAATCCGGCTGCCCCAGCCGACACGCGGGACGCCATCACAGCCGAACTGCAGCGGCGCGCCTGGCAGCGGCGGCAGTTCGACGTGATGCACACCTCATCCCCGCGACTGCCCGATCACCCGCCGCATGAGGGGCTGAAGATTATCCCCGCCCGCGCGTCGTTCCGGCACACGCGGCAGCTCATCGAGCAGATGATCGCGGAGATCGGCGGGCCAGCCGTCGCCGAAGCCTGGATGCTCCGCTACGACGATCCACACTACGACGCGCTGATCGCGATCCGCGATGGGCGGACGATTGCGCATGTGGGCGTGCTGGCGGTAGGGGAGATCGGGCGGATTGATGACCTGTTTGTCGCGCCCGATGCACGCGGGCAGGGCATCGGCTGGGTGATGCTGTACAGGGCGATCGACCTGTGCCTGCGGTCTGTCTATCGGCATGTGATGCTGAGCGTCGCGCCGGACCACGAGCAGGCGATCGGCATGTACCGCCGCTGCGGTTTCGAGCGGATCGGCCAGTTTACTTCGTGGCGCCGGCCGTCGATGTGAGGGGGCTGCCCGACGGCAATCAGAGCAGGATGAGGCTGGCGAGCATCAGCAGCGTGAAAAAGCCGACGACGTCTGTGATCGATGTGGCAAAGATCGTCGCACTCTGCGCCGGGTCGAACCCCAGGCGGTGCATGATCAGCGGAATGGCTGAGCCGGCGATACAGGCCAGCGTCATGTTGGCTGCCAGCGCGAAACCGACCACCAGGCCGAAGCGGATATTCTCCCCCGAGGCCATATCGGTCCAGTGCGCCACCGCCGCGATGAGGCCCGTCAATCCGCCCAGCAGCGCGCCATTGGCGAATCCGACCGTCGCCTCGCGCCGGATCACATGCCGCAGCAGCTTGCGATCGATGCGACCGACCGCCAAGCCGCGGATCGTCACAGCCATCGCCTGCGCGCTGGCATTGCCACCCATGCCCGCGATGATCGGCATATAGGCTGCCAGAATCGCAAGCCGCTCGATCGTCCCCTCAAAGACCCCGACCACCGACGCCGCCACAAACGCCGTCCCCAGGTTCACGATCAGCCACAGCACCCGCTTGCGGAAGCTGAAGAACCAGGTGCTCGTCAGGCGCTCTTCACCACCGGCACCGAACAGCTTCTGCACGTCTTCGGTGGCTTCTTCTTCCAGGACGTCGACCACGTCGTCGACCGTGATCAGCCCGACCAGGCGATGGCGGTCGTCGATGACGGGCATCGCCAGGTAGCCGTTGCGGCGCATCAGGCGGGCCACTTCCTCCTGGTCCTGATCGGTGCGCACCGAGTCAACCGTCGTCCGCATGATTCGGCTCAGCCGCGTGTCCGGGCGGGCGAGGATCAGGTCGCGCATCGACACCACGCCCACGAGGTGGCGATGGTCGTCGACGACATAGACGTAATACATCTGCTCGAGCTGTTCGCTGAGGCGGCGCAGCTCGGCGATGGCCTGTTCAACGGTGAGGGTCTCGGCCAGGGCCGTGACCTCCGTCGTCATGATGCCGCCGGCGGTGTCCGGCGGGTAATGCTCCAGCGCCCGCACCTCCGCCGCGTCAGCCGGGTCCATCTCCGCGACGATCTGATCGCGCAGCGGGCGGGGGACATACTGCAGGATGTCCACCCGGTCGTCCGGGCTCATCGCCTGGAGGACCATCGCCGCCTCGGTCGCCTCCATGTCGGCGATAACGGTGGCCGCCAGCGCCGGATCCATCTCAGCCACGATCTGGCCGGCGGTGATCGGGTCGAGGTACTCGACCACGTCGGCTGCATGGTCGGTCTTCAGGCCCTCCAGCACCTCCGCGCCGTCGGATGCGGGGATGTCCTCGATGCGCGCAGCCACCTCAGCCGGAGGCGCCTCTTCATGTGGAACTTCCTCGGCAATCGCCGTGGCGTCCGCCTGCGTCTCCGGTTCGCTCTGGGCCGATGGATCGTTACGAGGATCAGTCATTCCAGCGGAGCATACCAGATCAGCGTGACCTGCTCCTTCACCAGGTCATGGTTTGTGTTATGGAGCGTATCGATGCCGCCCAATTCGAATCCACACTTCAACAGAAGCTGGTTGCCCGGGCTGTTGTTGGTGCGACACTGGCAGCGGATGGCGCGCATCTGCCGCTGGCGGGCCAGTTGCACCAACTGGAACACCAGCCCCGTCGCCAGTCCCTGCCGGCGGGATTCGTAGTCCACGCGCAATTCGACGATCTGCGCGATGCGCAGTGCGGGGTCCATCCGGGCCAGCAGCAGGGCGGCGATCTGATTGCGGTGTGCCGCGACCAGCGCAACGCCCTCATCCATGCCCGTGGCGATCTGCCGCGCCAGGAAGCGCGACTTGTCGCTCATGCGGTTGGGCTCGATGAGCTTCTGGCGAAGCGGCCGCATCGACACATCCCACCGACGCGACAGCCCCTCGCCTTCCTGGTTCACATGCAGGTAATCGGTGGACTCGATCGTGGCGTCGATCTCGTCCAGCAGGTCCAGGTCCTCCGGCTGCAGCGGGCGGATGAGCATGGCCATAATGTACCAGCAGAGGCGACCGGTTGTCAGGCCGTCGGCGACGATCTTCCGTCCGTCGCGATGCGCCCCGCCGGCGGCTGCAACTTCGCACCGGCTCGGGTGTATCACATAAGGCAACGGTATTGACGATCCGGGAACGGAAGGTCAACATTACCGGACGTCGGTTATGGATGATCGGCGCTTCGTCGGAACTTTTCCAACCTGCATTCGTCCAACCCCATGTCGAGCCTGAGCGGTGCACAGTACGGTGCGGATTTGCCCGCTGATTCGGCGGCAGACGCCCGACAGGAGTCGGACCTGCTCCGCAAGGCCCGCACGGGTGATCGGTTTGCCTATGGGCAGATCGTTCGCCTGTATCAGGACCGGATTTACAACGCCATGCTCCGCATGGTCGGAGATCGCGACGAAGCCCGCGAACTGACACAGGAGACGTTTACTCGCGGACTGCAGAAGATCGAAACGTTCCGCGGCGAGGCCAGCGCCTATACGTGGCTGTTCCGGATCGCCATGAACCTGGCGATCAGCCAGTTGCGGCGCGTCAAGCGGCGGCGGGTGTTCAGCCTGGATGGCTCGGACAGCCCAACCCCGCGGCGCGACGACCAGGCCGCCTCGCTGCTGCATCGCATCGAGCAGCAGCGTCAGCCGGCGCCGGATGAGCGCCTCGAGGCCCGCGAGCGGGCCGAACAGGTCCTGGCGGCGCTGGGACGGCTGGACCCGGAATACCGGGCTGTGCTGGTCATGCGGGACATTGAAGGATTCGACTACCAGCAGATGGCGGATCTGCTGTCGCTGCCGCTGGGCACGCTCAAGAGCCGGTTGTTCCGTGCTCGCGTCGCCCTGCGTGATGAGCTGCTCGATTACATGCGTTAGCCGTCGCGTCAGTGGTTTGTGAAGCTGCGATGTCTCAAGACAAGGAAAACATCCAGGCCCGGCTGGCTGAGTACGTCGAAGGGACGCTCGATGCGGCCGGCCGCGCCGAGATCGAGCGGCATCTGCAGGCCAATCCCGAGCATCGCCAGCTCATGGCCGACCTCATCGAAGCCAAGACCACGCTCGCCAATCTGCCGCGCGAACGCGCGCCCGCCGATCTGGTTGAGATGCTCCAGGGGCAACTGGAGCGCGCCGTGCTGCTCGAAGGCGATCTCACAGAGACCAGCCGGCCGCTGCGCCTGCGCCGATGGCCGCAGGCGCTGGCGGTGGCTGCCATCCTCGCCCTGGCCATCGGTTTGGGGCTGGTTGTTTACGTAACCTTGCCGCCGCAGCATCCGAGCGGATTCACGATCGTCGAGCGCGAAGTCCCAATGCTCGGCGTCGCGCCGCCCGATGCGCTGGTCGACGCGGCCCAGCCGGCGCCCACCCCGGCTACGGGCGGGGATGGGCCGACGGAGACGCGCGTCGCGGCCGCTCCGCCGTCGCCCCAGCCGCCCGCTGCTCCCGTGATGACGCAGGCTGTCCCGCAGAGGCTGGCACAGACGCCGGCGCCCGCTCAGCCGGCGCCGCTGCCGCTGGCGTCGCTGATGCCGTTTGGCATCGGCCAGCGCCTGGCTGAGTCCATCGCGCCGAAGGACGAGGTCGTCATCGTGATGGCGGGGGCTGATCCGCATGTGGCTGACGATCGCGTCGTGGCGCTTTTCCTCCAGCAGAACGTGCAGTGGGAGCGCATCGGCCAGCCGGCGATGGTTGTCTCGTCCGTGGCGGATCGATCAGCTGTTGCACCGGCTGTTTCTGACAACGCCCGCGGCATCGAGGCTGACGCGACCGCCGCCCGCCCCGAACAGGAGCCGGTGACGCGCTCGCGTGCCGCGGGCGAATCGGCTGTAGGGGAGGCTCCAGCCGCCGACGCCCTCGCGGTCCAGGCTGCCAAGGAGCCATCCAACCAGGCAGCCACTCCGCCGCCGGCCCTCGTCCAGGCGCAGAACGGCTATCTGGTCCGCGGCCTGACACGCCAGCAGGCAGCCGAGCTGCTGCAATCGCTGTCCAGCGAAGGGTCGCTGCAGATGCAGCAGGTCTACAACTGGTACGGCGATGCCCTCGTCGCAACCAACGCCATGCCGCCGGATCAGCTTGAGATGGGCCGGCTTCTGCAGGAAGACGCTCGCCGCCAGACCGAGCCGCGCGAGGCGGAACGCCTCGAGAGCGAAATTGCCCCTCAGCGGCAACCAACTGCGGACAACCAGCAAGCCGAGATGGCCCAGCAACTGAAGCGCACCGACGGGCCAACGGCTCCGATCGCAGCGGGCGAGACAATCGAGATCGTCGTCGATGAGCTGGTTGGCCCCGGCGTAACGCCGGCCGTTCAGCAGCAGGTGGATGCGCGGGGACGCGTCAAGCTCCAGATGATCCCCGACCCTGTCCAGGCTGAGGGGCTGACGCCGGCGGAGCTGGAGCAGCAGATCGCGGCGCAGTATCGCGATCTGGCGCTGATCGACGCACCGACGGTGCGTGTCCGCCGGCTGAGCGATGCAGCGGTGGCTGAGGGCCAGGATCGCGTTAACCTCTTCATCGTCGTTCAGAATCCGCCTGCGCCGCCCGCAGCCGATGCCGTGACGGACCAGCAGCCGCCGGCGGACGCCCAGCCGGTTCCCGAGCCGTAGTCCCGCACACGGCGGCTGACGATCGCGTACAATCCCCAGCCTGATGAAAATCGGATCTGTCGAGATTGCCGCACCTTTCTGCCAGGCCGGGTTGGCTGGCTACAGCGATCGCGCGATGCGCCTGGTCGCCCGCCGCCGCGGCTGCGCCTATGCCGTGACCGAGGCGCTGCTCGACACCATCCTGCTGTCGGGCGGCATGGGACTGAAAAAGTCGATCGACATCAACGACGAAGATCATCCCATCGCCGGACAGATCATCGGCAGCGAAGCCGATTCGATGGCGCGGGCAGCCGTCATCCTTGCCGAGCATGGGTATGACGTGATCGACCTGAACTTCGCCTGTCCGGTGAAGAAGATCAAAAACCGGGCGCGCGGCGGGCACATGCTGCGCGACCTGCCGCGGGCGATCGAGATTCTCAAGGCTGTCCGCGATGCGCTGCCCGTGCACGTGCCGACAACAATCAGCCTGCGCCGGGCGTTTGACGATTCGCCGGAATCGACCGAGCAGTTTGACCGGATCGTCGAGCTGGCCTGGGAGTACGGCTACAGCGCCGTGCGCGTCCATGGCCGGACGGTCGAGCAGAAATACCTGGGCCGCGCGACGTGGGACGTCCTGCGGCAGCTCAAGCAGCGTTACCCCGATCGCGTTATCCTCGGCAGCGGTGACGTGTTCTGCGCTGAGGATGCCGTTCGCATGAAGCGCGAAACCGGCGTCGACATCGTCTGGATCGCGCGCGGCGCGATCGGCAATCCGTGGATCTTCAGCCATGCCCGGGCGCTGCTGGAAGATCCCAATGCCGCGATCCAGCCGCCGTCAATCGCCGAGCAGCGCGCGGCGCTCGAAGAGCATTTCGCCATCGCCATGGAGATCCATGGCGAGCAGGTGGCGGGGCGGCGCATGCGGAAGATGGGCATCAAGTATGCCCGTTTCCATCCGCAGTCCGACGAGGTGAAGGCGGCGTTCATCGACATCCAGAGCCTCACCGGCTGGCGGCGCGTGCTCGATCGGTTCTACAGCCAGGACGGCCCGGGCGTCTGGCCGCAGCCCGCGGCCGCCGACGAGGTCAACGACGCGGCGACCTGCGAGGTGACGGCGTGACGCCCTCGCCGACCGGACGATCGTAGGGTCCGCTTCAGCGGACCGGTGATGTGTTTGCTGATCTATCGATTCCCATGCATTCGAAAACACCCCCGCGCAATCGACTGGCTAAGGTTCTCCCCGAAGAGTGGCGTAAGAAACTCGTCGCCGCCGGCGCGCCCAAGCGCAAGTACACAGCCGTCTGCCGCGCCACACTCCCCGGCGGGCGCGTCATCGAAGACCTCATCATCGAAGAGGGCTGGATCATCGCCACCAGCCGCGAGGGCCTCGGCGGCGTGTTCGAGCAGCGGATCGACCTGGATCCGAGGCAGATTCTTGAGCTGGAGATCAAGCAGATTATCTGATGTGGTTGAGCGAGCGACGGAGCGACGAAGGGGGGAGAGACGAAGAGACTGAGAGACGAAGAGACGAAGTGCGCGGCGGCACTGGCAACTCACAACTGGCAACTGGTAACTGGCAACTGGCAACTAACGACCCAACACGTGGATCACCTGCCGGGCGTGCAGGAATGCCAGTGCCGCGGCCTTGATGGGGCGGCGGGCCGCGTTCTCGATTGCCCGGCAGTAGAGCTGGACCTGGCGGCGGTAGTCCTCGGCACGGAGGGCGATCGTGGCGGCTGTCACGCGATCGGTCTTGTAGTCGACGATCGTCAGCCCATCCGGTTCGGCGATGACCAGATCGATGCGGCCGCGGACCATCAGCCGGTCCATCGGATCGCTCGCCGGCTCGCAGCCGGGGTGGTCCATCGCCAGATAGAACGGCATTTCACGGATCAGATCGGCTTGCGACGACGCCAGCAGCGGGGAGATCTCGCTGTCGCGGATCAGCCAAAGGATGTCGTCGACGTTGATCACCTCGGCTTCGGCGGGCGAGAGCAGCCGGCGATCGACCAGCGCGGCGATCTGATCGCGAATCGCAGCCGCATCCGTCGCGCGGGCGAAATCCAGATGCTGCAGCGCCGCATGAACGGCTGTGCCGCGGTCGACGGCTGTCAGATGCGCGTCAGCCGACATGCAGCGCGGCAGACGCAGGATGCGGTCGAGGGAGGGGGCGGGGAGGGGAGAGTTGGCATCGGCAGTCTCAGATTGGCGATCTGGGATCTCAGATCTGAGATTCGCGATCTGAGATCCGAAAACTGACGTCTCGGCCGTATCCCTTTCCCGCCTCGCAGCGCCATTCCCTGCCTTCCTGTCACCCCATGCCTCCTCGTCATGCGCCAGATCCGTCACGGACACGCGTGCCGGGCGTGTGCAGTGATCGGAATACTCGTAGCGGTAGGTCACGCGTGCGATGACGTCGGTGGCGTTGGGGTCCGCCGGCGGCGGGGGCGTTAGCGGACGCAGCGCCGCCAGATCCGCCCGCTCGGGGCGGTCCGGGGCAGCCGAGCGGGGCATCGCTTTGAGGGCTTCGATTTCGGCTTCCTCGTGAAGCCGCATGTCGATGGCGCCATCGGCCGACGACGCGACCGCGGCTGGGCCGAGCCAGTCGAGCATGCAGTTGGCGCCGAGCACCAGATCGGCTGGGAAGCGCCCGGCATGGCCGGTCCACCGCTGCACCCAGCCGTCGTGCTTTTTCTGGCTGCACGTGCCGATCAGGATCAGATGCTCGCGGGCGCGCGTCATCGCGACATACAGCAGCCGCAGCTCCTCCGCCCGCGCCGCCCGCTGCATGCGATCCTGCACGACGACCTGCCCCAGCGACGGATAGCACACATGCAACTGATCGTCGATCACCTGCATGCCGAGGAACTCGGATCGATCGACCAGGATCTTGCCCTGCGTATCGCGCAGGTTCATCGACTTGCCCAGGTCGGGCACGATCACGACCGGAAACTCCAGGCCCTTGGAGCCGTGGATGCTCATGATGCGCACGACATTGTCGGCGTGCGACGCCAGCGACGGCTGGCCAAGCTCGGTCTGCTCGCGCAGGCTTTGCAGGAACTGCAGGAATCGATGCAGCCCCTGCCGGTGGAATCCGCCAAACTGGCGGGCGCGCTCGTGCAGGTGCAGGAGGTTGGCTTGGCGCTGCTCGCCGTCGTCGAGGCCGGCGACGTAGGCGAGATAGCCGGTCTGGTCGTAGATGCTCCAGATCACCTCCGCCAGCGGCCGCTTGATGGCTGCATCGCGCCACGCCCGCAGGCGCGTAAGGAAATCGCGCAGGTGCGCTGCCAGGGCATCGTCCTGCTCCTCGGCATAGCGGACGACGGCCTGGTGGAAGGGCACAGCCTCCTGCGGATCGTTGTACGCCAGGCGGATGCGCGCCAGGGCGTCATCCGGCTCGGGCGTGAGGGCCAGCGGGCTGCGCAGGACGGTGGCCATCGGCAGGTCCTGCTGCTGGTTATCCAGCAGGCTGAGCAGGGCGAGCATGTCCTGCACTTCGACCGCCTGGAAGAATCCGGCGCCGCCGTCGGCATGGACGGGGATGTTGTAGCGGCGGAGCATGGCGGCGAACTGGTCGGCTTTGAACTGCAGGGCGCGCAGGAGGATAACGATGTCACCATACTCGATCGGGCGCTCGACAAAGGTGTCGCCCTGTCGCTCGGTGATCGTCCGCCGCGTGCCGCCGGTCTGGCCGAGCAGATCGCGGATGCAGCGGACGACCAGCAGCGCTTCGCGATCGGTGCGATCCAGCTCATCGGCTTCGCTGGTGGCGTCGTCCGATTCGTCTGATGATCCGCCGCGCGACGGCGCGGGCAGCAGGTGCATCTCGATGGGAGCGCCGGCGAAAGCCGTCGGGCTGGGTTCGGGGTACTTGGCGCCGGGCTCGAGGCGGTGGCGGGCGTCGTAGTCGATCTCGGCAGCCTCAGCCGACATAAGGCGCTCAAAGACGGCATTGACCGCCTTCAGCAGTGGCGCGCGGCTTCGGAAATTGCTCTTCAGGTCGATCACGCGGACGCGATCGTCGGGCCGGGCGGCGCGATACCGGGCCTCGCGATCGAGGAAGCGCATCGGCTCAGCCAGGCGGAAGCGGTAGATGCTCTGCTTGACGTCGCCGACGCAGAAGAGGTTCGACGGGCAGGAATTGCCGAGGCATTCCGTGCTGACCAGGTGCAGGATCGCGTCCTGGACTTCATTGATGTCCTGGTACTCGTCGACCAGCACATGCCGATACTGGCGATGGCAGGCGCGGGCGACTTCCGACGGGGAGAGCCTCTGGCGATCCTCGCATAGCAGTTCCAGCGCCAGCCGCTCGAGGTCGGAGAAGTCGATCCCGCGAGCGGCGCGCTTCGCGCGGGCGTAGCGCTTGCCGAACTCCTCGACCAGCGACAGGAACACATCCGCATGCGGCTGGACGGCAGCCATCGTCTTGCGCCAGTCGTCGGAACTGAAGCGCAGGTTTTGCCGCAGGCTGTCGTCCTTCAGCATCGCCTGGACGCGCTGGACGATCACCTTCGGCGCGCCGGCGCCCTTGACGGTCGGCAGGCGCGGGAATGCTTCCAGCGACCGCACGGCTTGAGCCATGGCGTCGTAGCCGTCGGATTCGAGGGCGGTCAGCCAGTGGTTGGCGATGCCGCCGAGGATGTCGAGATACTCGACATACTTCTCGTAGCCCGCGGGCATCTCCGCCCGGGCCGCGGCGGCTTCATCCACGATGCCTCTCAGCCGGCGGCGGATCGACGACAGGAAACTCCGCCCAAGCTGCGACTCCTCGACCGGCAGATCAGCCGCCTCGGCGATGCGCTCGCGAGCGCTATCGATCCACCGCTCAGGCCGGACGAGGCTGCACAGCAGCTCGTGGGTGCGGACGACCAGATCCATGAGCTGATCATCCCGCCCGCTGCCGTAGGCATCGATGAACTTCTGGAACGCCGGCTCGGCGGCTTCGTAGCAATCGGCGAAGAGCTGGCGCACGACGTCGTCGCGCAGCAGCAGGGCTTCATCCGCATCGAGGATGACAAAATCCGGATCCAGCTCCAGCCGGTTGAAGTGCTGCCGCAGCAGCCGCTGGCAGAACGCGTGCAGCGTGCTGACCTGAGCATGCTCAACCAGCTTGAGCTGGCGCAGCAGGTGAGGATCGCTGCTGCCGGCTGCGCGCGTGCGGATGGCCTGCTCGATGCGGGATCTCATCTCCGCAGCCGCCAGCTCGGTGAAGGTCACGACCAGCAACTGGTTGACGTGGCAGCGATCATCGGCGCTGCACACCAGATGCGCGCATCGCTCGGACAGCACGGATGTCTTGCCGCTGCCCGCCGCGGCTGAGACCAGCAGGCCCATGCCGCAGGTGCGGATCGCTTCGTTCTGCTGCTCGGTCCAGTTCCGGGTGCTCATGTCGATCCCCCTTCGACAAGGTCAGCCCGGGCCACGGGCTGGATGAAGTTGTACGAATCGATCCCCGGCTGGAAGCGGCACAGCGATCGCCACTGGCAGTTGCCGCAGGGTGTGGACGTACCCAGACGATACGGGAAAACGCGCGCGTCGCCTTCCAGGATCTGATCAGCGATCTGCGCGAGCTTGGTTCGGACGAAGTCGAGCAGTTTGCGCAACTCGTCGTCCGTGGCGACGTCTGTGCAGCTTTTGGCGATCGTGCCGTTCTGGTTGATCCTGACCGGCAGGACGGCGGAGTCCTCGCCGGGTTGAAGCTGCTCATCGAAGCACTCGAGGAAGCGCTGGTTGATGATGCCGCGCTGGCGCGGCCACAGATGGAACAGCTCGTCGTCGGGGCTGGGGGCGTCGCCGGGATGCGCGATCTTCTCGATCTGCCGCAGCAGGCGCACGCACAGTGCCGCAGCCGGCGTGAGCGACTTGCCGGTGAGCGTCTGGCCGTGGTTCTGCATGATCAATAGCGACGCCAGCAATTGCAGCGACAGGCCGTAGTAGACGTTGGTCGCCGACATGCCGGCGACGTCGCCCATGCGGTAGTCGATGACGGCGAAGGCGGCCTGCTGTTCGAGCAGATCGACGCGGTCGATGCGGCCGTGGAGCTCGAGGCGATGCCCAGCCGGCGTGTCGAGGGCCAGCGGCGGCAGGCGGCTGTGTTCCGTGCCGAAGGCGAGGTTGGTCCACTTCGGTCGGAACTGGCCGCGGGCGGCGATGGCCCGCTGGGCGTCGGCGAACTGCTGGACGGTCCGCTCGATGCGATCCAGCAGGTAGCGGTTGCGGGCGGAGCTGATCATCAGCTCGCCGCGGAGGGCCTGTCCGGCTTGCTGGGTCGCCTGCTGGATCAGCTCAGCGGCCAGCGGCTGGGGCATGGCAGCCAGATCGACCCGGCGGCGCAGCAGCTCGCCGACGAGGCGCTCGAGCGTGGAATGGTAGATGCGGCTGAGGTCGATGGCTGTCGGATCGGCTGGATCGCGCAGCTCCAGACGCAGGCCGTAGGAGACAAAGTGCTTGAACGGGCACTGGGCGAAGGTCTCCAACTGGCTGATCGAGGCACGCAGCGGAGAAGCGAAAAGCTTGCGGGCGGTGTCGGGCGACAGCGTCGAGCCGTTGACATAGCTAAGGGCCTTCCAGGCGCGATAGCGCATGACGTCGATCGCGTCGGTGCAGGTCTTGTGCTCGGCCAGCCACTGGTACAGCGCCGGCCAGTGCGGCTGACGCTCGTCCTCCGGCCCGGGTCCGCGGCGCACCCATCGCATCAGCGCGCACACAAGCTGCCGCGGTGTGGAGATGAACGAGGGATCGTCCTCGCCCGCGCGCGGCAGGCGATAGGGACGGTTGTCCGGCTGAAGCTCCTGAAGCCGCCGCCAGTAGGGGGACGGGAGCGTCTGCCGGCCGGCGTCATCCGCCAGCGAGCGGATGAGGATCAGCGACTCGCGGGCGCGCGTCGTCGCGATGTAAGCCAGCAAGTTTTCATCGAGCACCTGCCGCTCGCTGTCGGGATCGACCTCGATCTGCCGGTCGCGCAGCGCGCAGCGGTCGGCATCGCTGAGGATCGAATCTTCGCGGTGCGTGCGCGGGAAGAGCCCCTCGTTCATCCCGATGAGGATGACGGCGCGGGGCGTGGTGGTGCGCGTGCGGTCGAGCTGGCCGACGAGGACCTGGTCGACCGTCGGCGGCGTGATGGCCAGGTCGAACTGCGCCAAGCCGGTTTCCATCAGCGACAGGAAATCAGGCAGGTCGACCGGCTCATCGCCGATCAGCTCGACCATCTGATCGAGCAGCTCGACCAGCTCAGTCCAGACCTGCTCGTGCTCGGCTTTCTCCTCCAGTCGCCCGGCGTGCTCGGCATCGAGGATCCAGGTCGCCAGTGTTGTGCGGACGCCGAGTGCTTCCAGCAGTTCGAGCATCGCGGTGACGATCTTGCGGACGGTGAGGTCCGGCTGATGCAGGGCGCGCACGAACGGTAGGAGCGGATCGATCAGGCGGCGTCGGAGGGCGTCGGCCCGCTGAGCATCAGGGGGATGGTCGGGGGTATCGACGTCATCGGCATCGCGGCGCGTGATGCGGCGGGCGTAGGTCCAGGGGTCCGGCTGGGACCAAGCATCGCCGTGGATGCGATGGGCGAGGACGTAGTTTTCGAGCTCATCAGCCTGGTCGAGCGTGAGGCCGGCCAGGCCGCTCTTGAGGATGCTGAACATCGCATCCTGCGGCCAGCCGCCGAGGGCGACCAGCAGAGCGCTGCGCACGAGCTGCAGCAGCGGGTGGTGCGTAACGATGCGACGGCGGTCGACGAAGTAGGGGATGCCATGCTCGCGGAAGCTGGCATCGATCAGCTCGTGATAGTCGTCGATGCCGCGCATGAGGATGGCGATGTCGCGATAGCGCAAGCCGCGGCGCGTCAGCTCGCGGACGCAGCGGGCGGCGGCATCGGCTTCGCCGCGGCGGTCGTGGGCTTCGATGAAGGTAACGCCGTCGGGGGGCAGGGGCTTGCGATGCGCATCATCAAACAGGTGCGCTTCGATGGCGGACAAACCAGGCCGCGTGAAGCGGCGCGGTTCGTGTAGCAGGATCGGTTCGTCGATGACGACGCCCTCCGCCTCCAGCGCGATGCGCAGGGTGCGATAGGTGGACTCCGTGCGATGGAACAGCGACAGGTCGGCTGGGAGCGGGTGGGGATCCGCCAGGAGAGGGGACGCCGGGTCCATCAGCAGGGTGATGGACAGATCGCGGCAGGTCTGGGCGAGGGTGGTGATCACCTGCCGCTCGTAGGCGGTGAACTCGTTGAACGCGTCGATGTAGACGGTCGCATCCTGCAGGACGCGCCAGTTGCGCAGGCAGGTGAGAACCTGCTGAAGGCGGCGGTGGGGATCGAGGCGTTCCTGGCCGAGATAGCGCGTGTAGGCGTCGTAGAGCAGGTGCAGGTCGTGGATCTTGTCGGCAAGCGCGAGATCGGCCTGGGCGGCGGGATGGTCGCTACCGCCGGCAAGTTCTTCCGCCAAACTCGCCAGATCCTCGACGCCGCGGCCGGCGCGTTCGAGATCGGCGATCGTATTGTCCAGCCGCTGGGCCAGGCCGGCCTGCTGGGCCGAGCCGCGGTAGAAACGCAGATTGTCCTGATGCTTGCGCAGCAGGAGGCGCAGGATCATGTGGCGGCCGTGGGCGGTGATCTGCGGGATGGCGGCGCCGCCGCAGTCAGCCAGAACCTCTCGGCCGAGTTCCTCGAACGAGACGACGCGGCAGCGGAAGAAACCGTCCAGGCCGCTGGCACAGGTAAGCTCGCGCTCAGCCTGGAAGGTCGCCTGTCGCGGCAGGATCCAGAAGATGGCTGGCCCCAGCGGATCGGCGCGCAGAGACGCGACGATGTGGTTGAAGCACCAGGTGGTCTTGCCGGTTCCGGCCCGGCCGATGATGAAGCGAACGCCCATGGAAGACCTGATGGCTGATCCCTTGCCGCGAGTCGCAGTCCGCCTTGCGGAGACGCCCTGTCTGATATAGTACAGAAGCCGAACTCGATTAGGCAAGGGGGAGGGGTGATTTTCGGCAAATCGGGCGCGTTGGCGGGCGTGGCTGGCGGCTGGGGCCGTGTTGCCTAGAATAGGTCCCCGGGTGGTTGACGTAGAGGAGTAAAGACGACATGGCTGAGTTGCACATTGACACGGACTGGAAGAAGCAGGCTCAGGAGGAGAAGCGCCGTCTGGCAGAAGCCGAGGCCCGGGAGAAGCAGCAGAAAGCTGCCCAGGCCGCTGCGGCGACGCCTCCCGGTGTGACGGGTGGCGCTGCGGCTGCGGTTGGTGCTCCGGGTGTTGCGCCCGAAGGTGGCCGTCAGCTTCCGCCAGCCAGCTTTGCGACGCTGGTGCAGTCCATCGTCACGCAAGTGCTGTTCTATCTCGGGGATCTTGCCACGCGCGGGGGCGAGCCGATGCTGAACCTCGACCTGGCCAAACATCACGTCGACATGCTGGGCGTGATTGAGGAGAAGACGCGCGGCAACCTCACGGAAGAGGAGAAGCGGCTGCTGGATGCAGCGCTGTATGAGGTCCGCATGCGGTACGTCAGCGTGGCATCGCAGTTCATCTCGTGATGGCAGGATCCTGCGAGCGGCGGGGCGCGCCGGGCAGGGGGAAATGTGAAGTGATGCAAGATATTCGGTTTATGCGGGCGGCGTTGTGCCGGGGGCGGGTGGGCGTATAATCCCGGGTCACTCGTTCGAACCATCCGTTTTCCTTCATACGTGCAGGAGGCACCCATGGCCGACATCGGCAACCAGGAATACCCCACCATTTTGGGTCCGGACGCAGTCATCAAGGGCGAGGTCTCCTTCGAGAAGGGCCTGCGCCTGCATGGCCGCATCGAAGGCAAGGTGACGACCCAGGGTCGCCTGCACGTCGCCAAGGAAGCCCATCTGGTGGCTGACGTCAATGCCGGGTCGATCGTCATCGAGGGCGAGGTGAAGGGAAATCTGATCGCCAGCGACCGGATCGATCTGAAGCAGTCGGCCCGGTATGAAGGGGATCTGGCAGCCAGCCGGCTGACGGTGGATGAGGGGGCGGTTTTCAGCGGACATGTCAGCGTCGGCCCGGATGCCGTCAAGGGCGGCCGCGGCGCCGCCGGGCAGACGGGTACCCGTCCGGCAGGCGTGAACATCCCGCCGGCCCAGCCGTCGGCTCAGCCGGTGAAGTGACCTCGCAGTCTGCAGTCGGCAGCCTGCCGTCAGCCGTTGCCGAGTAACGCCGGCGTGTCGTCCGATAACACACTGCCTATTGTTTGCTATGCACTGCCGACCGCAGCCTGTTGACTGCTGACGTTCAGGATATGGTCTTCGATCCCCGATTAACCTCGCCCGCGCCCGAAGATCGCATCACGATCGTCTGCCTCCATTGCGAAAAGCCGGTGGAGGTTCCGCGCAAGGTGATCACCTTCACCTGCAAGCACTGCCATAAACCCCTGCGCCTGGAGAACATCCAGTTCAAGAAATACGAGGCCCGGCGGGTTATTGAAACCTGCGGCGTGGTCACAGTGGAAAAGAAAGGCAACGTTATTGCCGATAGGGTTCACTGTGGCGGAATGATCGTGCGCGGGCGGATCAAGGGCCATGTGACCAGCCGCGGGCCGGTGCTTGTCGGACCCGAGGCGGAGATCCGAGGCAATGTGACCGCACCGAGCATCGCGATTGGCGCCGGGGCCATTCTGGAGGGTGATTACCGCATCGGGCAAATGCCTTCCGCGGATTCAGCCCCAACCCAGGCGACCTGATGCGTGTCCATTATTCCGCTGGCTGCGTCACGTAGGTGAGGGCGCGGCACACGCTAGCGGAGAAGTGATGGGCAGCGGGGTTGCCAGTTCAAGCCTGAAGTTCGAGACCGGTCGCTTTGGGGGGCCGCCCGGGAACTCGCCTGCCGCGCCGCAGGTGTCCGTCATCATCCCGACCCTCAACGAAGCCGAGAATCTTCGCAAACTGCTGCCGCGCATCGACGCGGCGCTGCAGGGCCGCACCTACGAAGTCATCGTTGTCGACGACAACAGCCCCGACGACACGCAGGCCGTCTGCGATGAGGCGGCCCGCGTGATGCCCGTTCAACTGATCGTTCGCGAGAATCCGACGGATGGGCTTAGCGGCGCCGTGCTGGACGGCATGGCGATCGCCCGCGGCGATGTGCTGGCGGTCATGGACGCCGATTTGCAGCATCCGCCGGAGGTGCTGCCGCAGTTGATCGACGCCGTTGCGCAGGATGATGCCGATTTTGCGATCGGCTCGCGCTACATCGAGGGCGCCAGCAGCGATGAGCGCTGGGGCTGGGCGCGTCGGATCAACTCGTGGGTGGCGACGTGGCTGGCCCGGCCGTTCGCCGGCAACACGCGCGATCCGATGAGCGGGTTCTTTGCGCTGCGGCGGGCGCGCTATGCCTGTGCGCGCAACCTCACGCCGCTGGGCTACAAGATCGGCCTGGAGTTGATGTGCAAGACGCGCGTGAAGCGCGTGCGCGAGATTCCAATTCACTTCGGCCTGCGGCATGCGGGCCAGAGCAAGCTGACGATCCGCGAGCAGTTCCGGTATCTGGAACACCTCAGCCGCCTGTACGACTTCAGCTATCCGCGTCTGTCGCCGATGGTGAAGTTTCTGGTGGTGACGGCGCTGAGCTGGTTTGTGGGCCTGGCGGCGTTCTTGGGGTCGCTGGGGCGGTCGATCGATGTGGCTGCGTCGGTCTGCATCGCATACGCAGCCGCGTTGAGCGTGATCGCCGTGTTCTTCGCGCGCTATGTGCGCACACAGCGGCGGTTCATCCCGCGGCGTCGGCCGTGGGTGGATTTCGCCTTCACGTCGCTGGCTGAATGGGCGACGGCATCGCTGAGCGCGGTGTATTTCGTCTATCGCATGCCGTACGCGCATCCGCTTGAGGTGATGGCCATCTGCTTTGGCTTGGGGACGTTGGTGCGCTACATCCTCCGCAAGGAATTCTCGCACGACGTGCGCGGGATGACGGATCGGCCGGTGATGGGTTAAGTAGTTAGTTGCCAGTTGCCAGTTGGCAGGTGGCAGTTGCTCGGCGCACTTCGTCTCTTCGTCTCTTCGTC
>CALEKX010000112.1 GCA_937904525.1 uncultured Phycisphaerales bacterium | reverse complement strand
ACTCGGTGCACCCGACTCTCATAACGGCTGGTACATGAATGGGGGGCAGGTCACATCTACGACGCCGACCAGTCTATCAGTCGGCTAGCTCTGTACTTCGAGCGACATATTCATGAGCGTGCCTTCGCCGATAGACGTCTTAGTGACCTCGCCCGTAACAATCCCGACGACCGGAGATTTATCCTATCCTTGCCATCCCTCTACGCAATCCGGTGTTCGCCGGATATGTACCTGGTTCAGAGACTGCATGAGATCGCTGCCAAGTTTGCTGGATCAAGGAGCGCCAAGGTAAGGTGGCATGCGGCCAAGCTTCGCGACAGCACTTCTTGGGCGATCTCCTCCGAACCTCAAGCGTCGAGTGTCTAACCTGCCTGTGGCTGAGGGTAGATGTGGATGTGTGGATGTGTTTCACCATAGTCCGATGGATCGCTCCATTTTCGAGAAGTGTCGTGAGGTGACTTTCGAGCGGAGTACAGAGATTCGCGTTTAGCCCTGGTTGATAGCTATCGGGACCGGGTGCGTTTGATATGGCTCAGCTTGTCTGCGTGTGATTCTGGCTGATACCATGCCCGGCTGCAAAGGAGTGCCCTTGCCATGGCCGGTGAGACGGAGCTGCACAAGACGCTGAAGAAGGAAGGGTGCCGCTGGCTTTACCGGATGGGGTATCGGTGCATCGCAGCCGAGGTGCGGCTTAAGCCGCTGGGGATTATCGATGCGGTGGGGACGGGTATCTTCCGGCCGGGGAGCAACTTCCTCGATGCCCGGCGCGAAGTGCCGCAGGTCTGTTTCATCGAATGCAAAGCCTCGCGCGCGGATTTCCTGCGCGACATGAGCGAGGACGGCCAACTGTCGCTGTGCAATCTCGAGCGGCGGCGGAACATCCGCAACAGCGTCTATCGCGACCCGCGGCGCGGCCTGCGGCAGGCCGTCGGATTGGGCAAATTCGCCGCCTGCCTGGCTCAGCCGATGGCGAATCTCCACTACATCCTCGCCCCGGCGGGGATCATCCAGAAGAAAGACCTGCCGCCGCGATGGGGCCTGCTCAGCTACGGCCCGGGCGGGATCACCGTCGTCGTCAAGCCGACATGGCAGGAATGCTCGCGCATTCACATCGTCGAAGCCGCCATTGCCCGCACGCTGACAGGCGACATCTACCGGGCAGACGAGCGCGCGATCTCGTCGGTCAACCGCGAGATCATGAAGCAGCAGCAGGAGCTTGCGGAGCGCATCCGCGCGATCGAGCCGCAGGTGGTGCTGGCGCCGCCGGTGGCTGTGCCGCGGGAGGTCGAGCGGGATCGGCTGGCGCGTCGGCCGTCGCCTGCCGGCTTGCCGGGGCGATGAGATGGGCTGCAGGGGGCCAAACGTGACAAGCTGAAGGCTGGGCATTACCTTCTCGCGCTGCGGTGGAGGAATGGAGTTCGTGGCGAGGTAGCCATTGAGCGATGCGGGGGACTGATCATGCGACGACGGGGACAGGAGAAGCGACGATGGCCGTGCAAGTGAGGCTATGGGAAGGCGATGCGCCCGGCGCGCTGGGCAGCGAGGATGCGGATGTACCGATCGTGACGATCTTTTCGCCGCCGGCTGATCGCAGGAGCCGCGCAGCGATCGTGGTGTGTCCGGGCGGTGGGTACGGACACCTGGCCAACCACGAGGGGCCGGTGGTCGGCGAGTGGCTGGCGGGTTTGGGCGTGACGGGGGTTGTGCTGCGGTATCGGCTTGGGCCGAAGTACCGTCATCCATGCATGCATCAGGATGTCAGCCGCGCAATGCGGCTGGTGCGTGCGAAGGCGGATGAGCTGGGCATCGACCGTGACAAGGTCGGCGTGCTGGGCTTTTCAGCCGGCGGTCACCTCGCGGCGACGATCTCGACCCAATGGGACGATGGCAATCCGGAGTCGGCTGATCCGATCGAGCGGTATTCATCCCGGCCGGATCTGTCGGTGCTGGTGTATCCGGTGATCTCGATGGTGGAGAGCTGGACACATGCCGGCTCGCGGCAGAACCTGCTGGGCCCGGACGCGCCGCGGGAGATTTGGGAGAGGATGTCGGCTGAGCGGAACGTCAACGATCGCACGCCGCCGGCGTTCTTGTTCCATACCGCGGATGATCAGGCTGTGCCGGTGGAGAACTCGCTGATGTACGCCATGGCGATGCGCAAGCATGGCGTGCCGTTCGAGTTGCACGTGTACGAGCATGGGCGGCACGGCGTGGGCCTGGCATCGGACAATCCGGTGCTGAGCACCTGGCCGGGCTTGTGCGCCAAGTGGCTGGCGACACGGGGATTTGGTTTGGCGGAGTAAAGGCGTCGGACTGCGAGTGCCCGGATCCATGAACTTCATGTTTGGGGCGCACGATTGTGCGCCCCTTTTTGTTGGGGGGTATTGTCGGGTTCGGTGACGTGACCGGGCAATGGAGCGCTCCGCAAGCGGAGCCGGGGTGTGCGCTGGTCTGGCAGGTGGCGTTGGCGTCGCGACGGAATGGAAATGGTTTGTGTCGGCATGCGGATTGCTCGGCTTGGTGGGCGGTACTGGCTGATGTGGCTGGTACGTCATGAGCTTCTATCACGAAGGAGTGGCTCCCATGCCATTGAGCAACCTGCATGATCTTTACGTGGACAATCTGAAGGACCTTTACAACGCCGAGAAGCAGATTCTCCAGGCGATGCCGCGCGTGGCCCGGAAGGTGGAGGATCCGCAGCTTCGCCAGGCGCTGGAGAAGCATCATCGCGAGACCGAGCAGCAGAAGGATCGGCTCGAGCAGATCTTCAAGGACATGGGCGCGAAAGCGACCGGGAAGGTCTGCAAGGCGATGAAAGGCCTGATCGAGGAGAATAAGGAGATGCTCCAGGAGAAGGCTGCGCCGGATGTTATGGATGCCGGGCTGATCGTCGGCCTTCAGAAGGTGGAGCACTACGAGATCGCCGGATATGGATCGGCTGTCGCGTTTGCGAAGCTGCTGGGAGAAACCGAGGCAGCCAAGCTACTGGCCCAGACGCTGGACGAGGAAGAGAAGGCGGACAAGACGCTGTCGCAGATCGCGCAGAAGTCGATCAATCGCCGTGCGATGGATGCATAGGCGCCCGCGTACGCGAATCGCCTGATAGACACGAAGTCGAAGCGGTGGAACGGCTCTCGAAAGGAGCGGTTCAACCGGGCGGCTTCGTGTCTTCTTGTTTGCGCCGGTGGGGGCGACGCAGGGGGCGACCGGGATGCATTGACCATGTCTTGCCGCGCCGTGCGGGCGACAGGTTGACGTAGCCATGGCGGATGGGCGGAATCGGGCTCGATTTTTCTCCAGGATTCGCTGGAAACCGGATCCATATGGCCGACCTCGGCCGGGGGGTCTTTATTTGAGCGGCATTTGCGGTAATGTTCCGGGGCTTAGCTGCTTATTTGGAGAGACGATCTATGAAAATCGCGGTGATGCCTGGGGATGGTGTCGGGAAGGAAGTCGTGCCGGCTGGGCTGCGCGTCCTGCAGACGGTGGCTCAGAAGTATGGGTTCAAATTCGAGCTGAACCATTACCCCTTTGGAGCCGAGCACTACCTGGCGACCGGCCAGACGCTGCCCGATTCCGCCCTCAAGGAACTGGCAGCCCATGATGCGATCCTGTTCGGCGCGGTCGGCGTCGACCCCCGCGGCAGCGCCAAGATCCCCCAGGGCATCCTCGAGACCGAAATCCTGCTCAAGATGCGCTTTGAGCTGGATCAGTACATCAACCTCCGCCCGACGCGCCTCATGCCCGGCGTGAAGACGCCCCTGGCTAACGCCGGCCCGGACGACATCGACATGATCATCGTCCGCGAGAACACCGAAGGCCTCTACTGCGGCAACGGCGGTTTCCTCTACAAGAACACGCCGCACGAAGTGGCCAACCAGATCGAAGTCACGACGCGCCACGGCGTCGAGCGCTGCATCCGCTATGCATTCGAGTACGCCAAGCAGTTCGGTCGCAAGAAGGTGACGCTTGTAGCCAAGACCAACGTCCTTCGCTTCGCGCACAATCTGTGGCAGCGGACGTTTGAGGAAGTGAAGAACGACTACCCCGGCATCGAGACCGACTATCACCATGTCGATGCCTGCACCATGTACATGGTGACCAAGCCGAAGATCTACGACGTTATCGTGACGACCAACATGTTCGGCGACATCATCACGGACCTGGGCGCAGCCATTCAGGGCGGCATGGGCATGGCGGCTTCGGGCAACATCAACCCCACGCGCCAGGCGGCCAGCATGTTCGAGCCGGTCCACGGCAGCGCGCCGGACATCGCCGGCAAGGACCTGGCCAACCCGATCGCGACGTTCCTGAGCGTGTCGATGATGCTCGACTTCCTCGGCCAGCCGCAGGCGGCCCAGGCGATCAAGAGCGCCTGCGAGAAGGTCGTAGCCGACCCGAAGAACCACACCGGCGACCTCGGCGGAAATGCAAAGTGCTCGCAGGTGACCGAAGCCGTCTGTGCCGCGATCGCCTGAGCTGGAATCACGCTCGAACGCGGATGCGCACGCGGGATGCGTAGTGCATGACACGGACCGCCCAAGTTTGTCTGGCGGCTGAATCTGCCTAGAATTGAGTAAGAGACGACGAGATGCCTGAGAAAATCGTGATTATCGGATCGGGGCCGGCTGGGTGGACTTGCGCGATCTACGCGGCGCGGGCGAATCTTCAGCCGCTGGTCTTTGAGGGCGCCATCAGCGAGGAGAACCGCCTGGCGGGCACGCTGCCGCTCGGCCAGCTCAACCTGACGACGGAAGTCGAGAACTTCCCGGGATTTCCCAACGGAATCACCGGCCCGGAGCTGATGCTCAACATGCGCCAGCAGGCTGAGAAGAACGGCGCGCGCATCATTACCGAAGACATCGTCGACATCGACCTGTCCCGCCGGCCGTTCCGGATGAAGGACTCCGCGGGCAACACGACCGAGGCCCATGCCGTCGTCATCGCGACTGGCGCCAGCGCTCGGTACCTGGGGCTGGAGTCGGAGGGGCGGTTCAAGAACCGCGGCGTCAGCGCGTGCGCGGTCTGCGACGGCGCGCTGCCGCGCTTCCGCAACAAGCCGCTGGTCGTCGTCGGCGGTGGCGACAGCGCCTGCGAGGAGGGCCTGTATCTGGCGAAGTTCGCGAGCGTCGTTCATCTGGTCTATCGCCGCACAGCCGACAAGATGCCCGCCAGCAAGGTCATGAAGGAACGGCTGCTGGGTAACGAAAAAGTCAAGCCGATCTGGAACAGTGTTGTCGAGGAGGTGCTCGGCGACGATGAGCGCGGCATGACCGGCGCGCGGATCAAGAACGTGCAGACCGGCGAGGAACAGGTGATCGAAGCGGCTGGGATGTTCCTGGCGATCGGGCATCGGCCCAACACGGCGTTCCTGAAGGATCAGGTAAAGACGACCCCGCAGGGGTACATCGAGCTGGTCGATCCGTTCACGACGCGCACGAGCGTCGAGGGTGTGTTCGCGGCTGGTGACGTGGCGGATTCGCAGTATCGCCAGGCGATCACCGCAGCCGGCATGGGCTGCAAGGCAGCGCTCGATGCCGAACGCTGGCTGGCGGCCCAGGGGGTGCATTAACGGGCCACGCGAAGAGGCGGAGGAGTCGATGGGCGACGAAGCGCCGTAGCGACGAAGGGGGGAACCGCCCACTGGCTGTGGCGTAAGAAGTGTGTAGAATGCACCGCACGGTCGTTCGAAAGACGGCCGGGTCCGATGCAAGGGTCGGCTGTGAACCAGGTCAGGTCCGAGAGGAAGCAGCCTTAAGCAGATACCGATCTTGTGCCGTCGGTTCCCCGGTCGTCTTTCGGGCGACCGTTTTGTTTTGGGTTTCGGATTTTGGATTTGGAGGGCATAGACCATCCGCGTTCATCCGTGGTTCCACCACAATCCAAAATCCGCAATCCAAAACCCAAAATCGCGCCCCTCACGTCCCGCGCGTATTGCCGTACAGCTCAATATGCAACCTCGGGCAGTAGCGGAAGCCTGTGCTTTTGCAGATCTCTGCAATCCAGCCGGCGCGGGCGGCTAGCGTCGCGGCGTCGGTGCCTTCGGGCATCAGCAGCACGTCCGACGGCTGCCAGTTGCGCAGATGGGCAAGGATGTCCTGGATCTCCTGCAGGTTCTGCTCGGAGGAGACGACGAACTTGAGTTGGAAGTCGGCTGACTGATCGATGAACTGCTGGATGACCTCATAGTTGAGCCGCTGGCGCTCGTGGACTGCGGCAAAGCGTCCGCCTTCGCGATCGGTGGGGGTGGAATTGGCGAGCTTGGGCGACAGCGACGCCAGGTCCACGGCGATCGGCTTGTAGACGGTCGCAGCCGTCTCGATCGTGATGTGATAGCCGCGGTCGCGCAGGGCGGCTGCCAGATCGACGATCTCCGGCATGATCATCGGCTCGCCCCCGGTGAGCACGACATGCCGGGCTGGCCAGCGTTCCACCTCGGCCAGCATCTGCGCGATGCACATCTCCTGTCCCTCGGGATTCCAGCTCGCGTAGGGCGTGTCGCACCAGGTGCAGCGCAGGTTGCAGCCGGAGGCGCGGATAAACACCGACGGCACGCCCGTCAGCTTGCCTTCGCCCTGGATCGAGTAGAACAGCTCCGACACCTTCATGATGCCGAATTGTAGGGGCGGAGCGGATGTGAACCAAAATGTGCCAGCAGGGCGTGCAAGGACTAAAGCGCTTCACTATATTAGCCCCACCATGCGAATCCTCTACATCGACATCGACGCTTGCCGGCCCGATCACCTGGGCTGCTACGGTTATCACCGCAATACTTCGCCAACCATCGACGCCATCGCCCGCGAGGGCGTGATGCTGCGGCAGTGCTATACGCCCGATGCGCCCTGCCTGCCGTCGCGGACGGCGTTTTACTCCGGGCGGTTCGGCATCCAGACGGGCGTGGTCGGCCACGGCGGCACGGCTGCCGAGCCGAAGGTCGAGGGCCGGAACCGTGGTTTCCGCGATCGGTTCGATGAGCAGGGCCTGGCCCGCCAGCTTCAGCATCTGGGATTCCATACGGCGATGATCTCGCCCTTCGGCCAGCGTCACGCCGCCCACTGGTTCTATGCCGGGTTCAACGAAATTCACAACACCGGCATGGGTGGCATGGAATCGGCTGAGCATGTCCGGCCGGTCATGGAAAAATGGTTCACCGACAACGCCGCGCGCGACAACTGGTACCTGCACATCAACTTCTGGGATCCGCACACGCCCTATCGCGTGCCGCTGGAGTATGGCGAGCCGTTCAAGGACGATCCGCTGCCCACATGGCTGGACGATGACGAGCTGATCCGTCGCCACATGCGCGCCACCGGCCCGCACACGGCCCTGGACATCAACATGTACGATGACCGCGAGGATCCGAAGTATCCGCGGCAGCCTGGGAAGATCACCGATCGCGCCTCCATGCGGAAGATGATCGACGGCTACGACACCGGGATTCGCTATGTCGACGACCAGATCCGCTATATCGTCGATCAGCTCAAAGCCGCCGGCGTTTACGACGACACCGCCATCATCATCTCAGCCGATCACGGCGAAAACCTCGGCGAACTGGCGATCTACGGCGAGCACGGCACAGCCGACGTCGCCACCTGCCGGATTCCGATGATTGTCAAATGGCCGGGCGGACGGCGGGGCGTCGTCGATGATGGCCTGCATTACAGCATCGACCTGGCGCCGACGCTGATGGACCTGCTGGGAGGCAGGCATCAGCCGCTGTGGGACGGCCAATCCTATGCGCCGATCATCACCGGCAGAGGCCAGGCAGTCCCTCGAGAAGACATCGTCATCAGCCAATGCGCCCATGTCTGCCAGCGCAGCGTCCGCTGGGGCAAGTGGCTGTACATGCGCACCTACCACGACGGATTCCACCTGTTCCCGCAGGAGATGCTGTTCGACCTGGAAGCTGATCCGCACGAGCAGAATGATTTGGCTGCGAAGCATCCGGAGATCTGCCAGGAGGGTGCGTGGCGGCTGTCGCGCTGGCACGATGCGCAGATGCAAAAGATGGCTGTCACGTCCAGCGACAGCGTCGATCCGTTGTGGACGGTCATTCGCGAAGGCGGCCCGCAGCATGCACGGCATGAGAAGGGCCGCTCGCCGCTGCCCAAGTACCTCGAGCGCCTCGAAGCCACCGGCCGCAGCGACGACGCCAAGGCCCTGCGCGAAAAGTACGCGGCATGGCTGTGATGCCAAAGCAAGCCACACAGTAGGGCAGGCTATTGCCTGCCGATCCAAGCGGAATTGAATGTGGCACGGACGTCCCTGCACGTGCAGTTTCACTGTGCTGCTGCACATGCGGGACGCCCGTGTTACTCTTGGATTTGCCGCGCTGTGCTGTCTCAGATCCCCGCCGCGCGCTTCAGTTCGGCGATGTCCAGCTTCTTCATCTTGAGCATGGCGGCGATGACGCGGTCGCGCAAGGCGGGGTCGTCGTGCGTCACGTACTCATTCAGCACGCTGGGCACGACCTGCCAGGACAGACCGAACTTGTCCTTCAGCCAGCCGCACACCCGCGCCGCGGGATCTCCGCCTTCGCCGAGGCGAGCCCAATAGTAATCCACCTCCTCCTGCGTCTTGCAGTCCACCTGCAAGGAAATGGCCTCGGTGAACTTGAAGATCGGTCCGCCGTTGAGCGCCGTAAACGGCTGGCCGGACAGGTCGAACTCGACGGTCATGACCGTGCCCGGCTCGCGGCCGTGAATCTCCTTGCCGGCATTGCCGTAGTGTGTGACCTGCCGGATGCGCGAATCGGGGAAGATCGATGTGTAGAACTGCGCCGCCTCCTCCGCCTGGTTGTCATACCACAGGCAGGGCGTGATGGTCGGGCGCACACGAACAGGGGATTGCGTCGTGCTCATGGGGGAGTTCTCCTCGAGAAAGGGCAAAGGCTCAGCCGCGACGGCGGAGCGGCAGCAGCGCCCTCAGCCGTGGATCGCGCAGATACAGGCCAAGCCAGATCAGAACGCCGAAATACACCGGAAAGAGCGTGTGCGTGAACGGTGGATTGCCGACACGCACATGCGTGGCCACGGCGCCGCCGAGGTAGCCGGTCAGCAGGATCGCCCCCAGCACCGCGGTTTGCGGCAGAAGATACAGAAGCGTGCTGACCAGCAGGGTCACGCCGATTGGCAGGATCACGTGCTTCTCGTAGCCAAGCAGGATCGTCGTCTCGACCACCTCCACCGGCTGGACAAACTTCATCACCGCATCGAGCAGCAACAGCGCCGATGCCAGGCCCGTCAGAATCCACCCGGCGATCGCCGCCCCCGACACCCGGCGCATCCGCCGGTTGTCGGAGGCAGATTTCGACCCGATGTCTTCATCCGACCGCTGAACCAATTGCGTGGACATTCACACTCTCCTTCACCTGCGTCACGATGGCGGCCTGCCGGCGCGCAGGCATCCAATCCGATGGGCATCGGTATGGAAAAGCATCATGACGCACCGGCAGATGTCAATTTGAAAATTGCTGCCGGGGAGTTCGGATGGGAGCGTGGGCCGATCAGCAGAGGCTCGGCCGTCGCCGGCGGCGGGCCAGCAGCAGGGCGGCTGTTGCCAGGCCGGCTGTCGCCGGTTCGGGGACGCTGAGTGCTTCGTACCGGCTGAGCGCTTCCAGGAAGTAGTAATCGCCGTAGATCAGCCCCAGGTAGTGGCTGTCGCTGTTGCGGTACAGCACCGACCCGTCGGTCAACAGGCTGGCGAAGGGCGAGGCATCCGACAGGTAATTCGGCCCGGCCAGGTTCAACAGAATCTGCTCAGCAGCCTCGAAGTAGCGCGCAGCGGCGGTCTGGTCGACATACTCCATCAGTTCCAGCAGCGCACTGGCGGCGACGGCGGCAGCCGAGGTGTCCTTGGGCGTGCCGACGGGCGCGTCAAAGTCGATCGGGGGGATATAGTCAGCCGGCAGGTGATCCAGGAAGTAATCGGCTGTCTTGCGGGCAGTCGCCAGCATCTGCGGGTCGTCGCTGAAGCGATAAGCCATGGTGAACCCGTAGATCGCCCACGCCTGGCCACGCGTCCAGGTGGAGTCGTCGGCGTAGCCCTGGTTGGTGTAGTGGCGGATCGCCTCGCCGCTGGCAAGGTCGAAATCGACATGATGATAGGTGCTGCCGTCGGCGCGCACATGCTCGCGCATCGTCGTATAGGCATGCTGCAGCGCGATGTCGTGAAGCTGCGCGCTGCCGCCGTTGTCGGCAGCCCAGAACAGCAGCTCCAGGTTCATCATGTTGTCGATCAGCACCTGGACTTCCGGCTCAGCCATCCCCTTGAGCGAACGGATCACGCCGGCGCTGGGTACGTAACGCTGGGCGAGGCTGTTGGCACCGTTGAGCAGAACCTGGCGGTAGGCTTCACTGCCGGTCAAGGCATAGCCCTGGCCGTAGCTGCTCATCAACTGAAAGCCGATATCATGGCTGGCGGTGCTGTACTGCTTGCTCGCAAGTTCGTGCGTCCATGCCTCGGCGGCGGCGCGCCAAGATTCGTTACCCGTGCGGCCGTACATCTGCCACAACTGGCCGGGATAAAATCCCTCGGTCCACTTGTTGGTGGCGATCCATTCCCCCGTGGGGGCGGTCTTCTCGGGATACTGCCCCAAGGGCAGTGCCGCTCCGGTGGCGCTGAGCTTCTGGGCAGCCAGTGAATAGATCGAATCGATCGCGGCTGTGTCGAGCTTCGGCGCCGGCTTGGCCGGTGCCGGGGCTGTCAGCGCGACGCCCGGCGTCAGATGGATGTCATCCAGCAGCAGCGTCGCCCGCGCGTTGCCGATCTGTGCCTGGAAGGTCGTGATCGCATTGCTGGCTGAGCCGTTGCGGAAACCGAATCCCTGGCCGACCAGGAGTTGATCGGTGATGGCGCCGCCGCGCAGGTAGTAGTCCGCCCTGTCGGCTGAGTTGTCCACCACGATCCACAGGTCATACCACGTGCCGGGGTCCAGCGCGCCAACGCCCGTGGACAACGGCACATAGGCGCCGCCGCTGCGTGCCGAAGGTGTGACACTGCTGCCGGCGTGCGACAGCAGTGTCGTCACCTCGAACCCTCCCCAGTTTGCCGGCGCTGCAACATCGCTCAAGCCGATGCCATGGTCGTACGACCCGGCGCCCGTGCGGAAGCGAAGGAACAGCGTACTCGTCTGGCCGTTGGGAATCGCCAGATCGCCCAGTGCCCGGTACGTGGTGCTGTCAGCCCCCGAGAGGCGCAGCACCTGGTCGCCGCTGCGCGTGTAGTCCCGCACGACCGACGCCATGGACGAACCGGTGACCCACCCGCTCTGCCCGTCCAGCGCCCCGGGCGCGAGGCCTTGAAAATCCTCCAGCAGCTCCGCCCGCAGCGCACCAGCCGTCGCCCAGGTCAGGCCCAGTACACAAACGCCAGTTCGCAGCGAGCGTCGCATTCAGATTCTCCAAGGATGCAGCTCAGTGTTGTGTCCGATGCCGCGGACGTCGCACGGCGGCGGCAACAGCGCCCAGCGACAGCAGCCCGATCGCGCCCGGCTCGGGGATCACCAGCTCGAGCTTCGGCAACTGCGCGGCGGGGGTGTCTGGGTGATTCGGGCGGAACTCGTAGAAACGCTGTTGCGTATTGTGAGCCTCGTCGGCGTTCAGGCGGAAAAAGACCCAGTCGGCGCCCTCGGGACGATTGTTCAGCACCGTCACGAGGTCATCGCTGCTCACCGAGACATACCCGAAGACCGTATCCTTCGTGACGAGGTTGTCCGCCAGCATGTAAAAGCCGTTGTTGATGTCCTGACCGGCTTGCGAGCCGCCTTCGTAGTAGGTGCGCTTGAGGTCGCCGGCCGGTCCCCAGTTTTCGGGGAACCAGATCTCGTCTTCGGTGGTTTCCAGATAGCCAACCGCGTAGAGGTCGACATTCCAGTCCGGCTTGGTGCCAGAGGCGCCGGAGTAGTAGATGTACAGGGTCGCGCCCTCGATCGGTTCGGTGATCGAACTGAGATCGAAGATGAACACGGAAGTGCGCTTGTTGGCGTCGCCACTGCCCTTGCGGCCGACGTAAATCGGGTTCTCGTTAGTCCCCTTGGACTCGGATATCGCGGAAAAGCCGCGGTCGGCGCCGTGGCCGTAGATGGTGACCGCGCCGGCGGGGGCAGCGAGCGCCCCGATCAGTGACGCGCAAATACCGTATTTACAGCAGATACGATTGAAAAGACGTGCGAACATCGCGATTCTCCTGTTTGACGTGCCCCGCAGGGAAGCGGGGCGGACCTGGTTACCCCGTCAGCACAAAGAGAACAAGCCCCCCTTCCCGCCGCGGGCCTCAAGACAGGCGACCGCGGCGACGAAGCATCAGCAGCCCGCCAAGGGACACCAGCCCCAGCGTCGCCGGCTCGGGAACGGCGTTGATGGTGTAGGTATCGACGCGGTGGAATCGGCCGCTTCCGCCCGTCTTGTCGTCTGTGTACAAGCCAAATGCACTGAGTGTTCCGGTCGTGGGAAGCGTCAGCTCTTCACTGGTGTCCATAGCCAGGGTGGTGCCGGCCTCGAACGCCAGGGCATACCATTTCGTGCTGGTGTCGACGGTCAGCGTGTTCTGCTGCCATGTGTCCGCCGGGTTCGTGAACGTATCCTTAGACACATACCAGTCATCACCAACACGCAATGCCACGCGAATCAGGTCGCCCGCAGCCGAACCGCTGGCGTTACCGTTTCTCTGATACCAGCTGACGCTTTGCAGCGTCCACGTGTTCAGGTTGAGGCTGAACTCGTCGGTCCAGTAGAAATGCTTGCCGCTGTCGGTGCCTCCGCGAAACAGGTATCCCTTGGCCATCTCATCAGCAGAGGGGGTTCCGGCGTTGCCGGCGTTCACCCATTCCAGATCGGCGGGCATGCCGTCGCCACCGGACAGGAGAAAGTTAGACGTCTGACTCACACCGGTATCGCCCTGGTGCAAATACCACCCGCCGGCCTCGCCATCGGCCAAATCACCCCCAGTCGCGTTCGGGAAAATCTCACGATAAACAACCGCAGCCGACGACGTCGCCACGGGCACCAGCAGTGCCGTTGTGACGGCACCGGCCATCAAACTTCGCATAGGATTCCAGGACATGACAAACCTCCTCTAGGGGGAAAGTGTTCCGGCAGCACGACGCGGCCGTGAGAACAGGATAGCCGCGGCACCCCCGACGGCGCCCACGGCTGTCGGTTCGGGCACCAGTTGGATCTGATACTCAAGTTGATCGGTCGCGTGAACATGCACGGAAACGACCTGCAGGTTGTCCACCGCCATGCCGGACGGATCGGTCAGGATCTGCGAAATATTGCTGTTGTCGCCGAAGGTGATGTTCAGGATTGCCTGGCCGTCGCGCATCAGCGACACGCTGCTGGTGCCATCGATCTGCAGATCGTCATCCGGCAGCAGCAGCAGGGGGAACTGCTCGATGAAGTTGCCCGAATGCAGCACGCTGACGGCGATGTGGTCGTCGTTGAACAGGATCTGCTTCGATCCCTTGGTACCGAGGTTGTAGGTGGCCTTCAGCACACCGTCAGCCAGGTCGCGCGTGCCGGGGCTGGTGGTGACGGCGTTGCCGTCGACGCTGTAGGACGCCGTGATGGCATTGGCTTCAAACAGGCTGCCGCCGACGGTTCGCGTGCCCCAGGCATGGGAGGTGCTGGCCAGCTGCGACTGCATCACCGCGCCGGCTTGGGGATGCCACAGCAGGCCCAGGCCTTTGCGCTGCTGGCTCCTCAGCTCGTTGCCGCTGTTGAACGCGGCGTAATAGGTGGGGCGGCGGACGTAGGTGTAGACCTGCGGTTCGAGGCTGTCGACGCGCTGATGGTTGAACCGATCCCGCGCGATGTAGGGAAGCTGGGCGATCGCCTCCTGCCGCTGCTGTTCCGTGGGATACCACTTGTAGTGGTCGCGGTGCATGAAGGCGTAGGGGGAATAGCCGGTGAAGCTGCCGACCTCCAGGTCCGGGAAATTGCCCCACTCGGCCGCGATCAGTTGCCTTTCATGGGCGATGCGCGCGGCGATTTCATCGACCGTCAGGCTGAACGCCCGCGCCAGGGGGACGACCTCAGCCAGGGGCGAATCCAGGCGCTGCAGCACGCCCTGCTGCTGGCGCGTGGAGACTGCGGTATTGAGGATGAAGTTGCCGTTGGGCTGACGAACGGCGTTGTACGACAGCCACTCCATGAACTTCGCGTGCTCGGCTGCGAACGTGTCTGCGATGGTCTGCTCCAGCGCGTTTTCACGGTCGTGGACATAGTTCCAGGCCGTGTCGATGTTGCTCATGTGGGTGTTGAGGTTGTAGCTGAAGTCGGGACCGCGCTCCTCATAGGGATAGCCGGCGGGGCTGTACATCGCCGGCGACTGGTTCACGCGCTGCAGCAGCTTGTTGGCCATGTCGGTGTCGCTGCGCAGGTCGAGATAGCTGAGCGCGCCACCCCAGATGTTTCCGTACTGGTTGGAGAACTTGGTCGAGCCGGTGTTGAAATCGGCGTTGCTGTTCAGCGTCCACATGACGGCTTTGCGGTGGACCTCGGTGGCGGCGTTGTGAATGGTGGTATCGATGGGCGGGCCGCCCGCGAGGTTATGCAGGGCCTCGCCGACGAAGCGTGCGGCGAAGGCCGTGGGTGCCAGCTTGTAGTTGGTGGGGCTGGTTTCGGCGAAGCGGCCGTCGGGGTTGGCGATGCTGATCCAGTGGGTCAGGGCGGCCTCGAGGCGCTGGCGCGTCGCGGGATCGCCGTAGTATGGATTCCAGTCGGCGTCGTGCGTGTAGAACCAGCTCAGGGAGAGGATGTTCTCCATGAGGCGGGCGTTGTACGGCTCCTGCTGATCGGGGCTGCGCCAGACGGCGATGTCGATGAATCCGTAGTTGGGCGGTTCATCGCGAACGGCGTTGGCGAGCCTATAGAAATTGTGGACGTAGTAAGTGAAGGTGTGCGCCGGGCCGTAGTTGGCTTGTCGGTCGACTTCCTGGTCGGTGAAGCTGTCGGGCGACAGTCCGGACCAGTCCATCGGGGCGACGTCCGGTAACTCAGCCATGGCGGTGAGGGGGAGGCTGGCGATCAGGCTGCTGATCAGAACGCGGGACTTCATCGGCGTAGTCCTCCAGTTGGGTTGAACCAAAAGATACCACATGTCAACGAAGGGTCAAACCAAATTCTGCAAAAACATCCGAGATGGGTGTTTCGTGGTAGTTTCCCCAGATTTCCGGTCCGCGACCATGCCAAGATAGGGTGTGAGGGGCGCGACACTGGAACTTTTTTTTGACACGGACGATTTGTGTGGTACTTTTTGGATCGATCGAAGTCATCGCGCGTAAGTCGACAAGTCAGGGGGTTGTGGATCGTTCGAGCATCGCGCGTGACGAAAGGAGACCTATGAGACCCCACTTCACCTCGTCCTCACGTCGGGCTTTCACCCTGGTCGAACTGCTGGTCGTCATTGGGATCATCGCACTGCTGATCTCGATGCTTCTCCCGGCATTGAAGCGAGCCAGGGAGCATGCCCAGTCGGTCGCATGCCTGTCCAACCTGCGCCAGGTCGTCCTGGCGATACAGACCTACGCAACGGACCATCACGGGCTGATGCTCTGTCGCGACGATACATCCGGATCCAATTGGTTGTGGGGGCCGGTGTTGACGGGCGGGTATCTTCAGTCCACGGCGGCCAAGTGGCCCGGGAGCGATCCCATGAAGAGCACCTACTTCGGCTTGGACAACCGCGCCCTGATCTGCCCGACATTCCCGCCGGGTGACGGGCTTTTCGCAGAAGCCGGCGTGCAGGTGCAGTCCTGGGGCGCCTGGGCGGGAACCGCCTCATACGGCTTGCGCTACGCGCGTTCGCCGTACACAGCCTCTGCCGGCAACATCAGCACGTGGTGGGGCAACGGCGGGAACTACATCAAGATTCACGACGTGGGCAACAGCAAGGCGGTGTTCTGGAAGCTGAGCGCGATTCGCGGCTCGGCCGACTACCCGCTGGTCGGCGATACGTCCACCGACGAGAAGGGCAACGGCGTGTTCATCCAGACCAACTGGTGGGCTGTGAACTCCGGGGCCTGCCAGCGCAGCGGCAGCAAGACGCGCCTCCTGCACGAGCGTCATCTCGGCCGGACCAATATCGCGTTTGCCGATGGCCATGCTGAATCGGCGGACCGCGGACGAATCTACGATTCGCTGCGGCTCAGCCATCCCGGCCAAACCTTCCAAATCCGCATTGGTGACGCCGGGAACAAGACATTGACACTTTCAGCGCCCTGACCCCGGATCGAAGAAGCACGAGTCCGCAACACGGATCGGTAACACCCAGGAACGCACCCATGACGACGCCGCGCGCTGGCAGCCGGATCTTCCGACACCTGTCGACGAGCCTCATCGGCTGCCTGTTGCTGACAGTGGCAGCCGTCGCCCAGGTGCCGGTCACCTTCACGCTGGATCAGCCGGGCTACGTGACGCTTGTCATCGAGGACCAGGCGGGCAATCGCGTTCGCAATCTCATTGGCGAGACGTTCTTCGAAGCCGGCGAGCATACCGTCATCTGGGACGGGTATGACATCGGCGAACGCGTCAGCATTCGGCGCGAAGGCCGTCCGGGAAACGAGAATTTCTACGACATCCATCGCCGCCTGGTCGCCCCCGGCACGTATCGCGTGCGCGGGCTGGTGCATGATGGCGTGGGGCTGCGCTACGAGGTCTCGGTGCAAAGCCCCGGCACGCCGCCCTGGCACACGCCCGATGGGTCGGGCGCATGGTTGAGCGATCACGGAACACCCACGTCGGTGCTCAGCCTGCCGCGGGGATCGATGCTGGGGAGCGAGCCGCAGGTGATAGTGGGCTCGCCGATCGCCGAGACCGGCCACTCGGTCATGTGGCTGACGCTCGACGGCCGCAAGCTCCGCGGCGCCAAGGTCCAGGGCTGGCAGGGGGCGCTGGCATTGACCGATGACCCCGGTCCCAAGCCGGCTTCGCGCTACGCCGCCTACTGCATCGCCGAGCGCAAGGGCAAGCTCTATGTCCATGGCCTGCAAGCCAAGCCCGACGACGGTAACCTCTTCCACCAGATCGCCAGCGTCGATATGCGCGGCTACGACCGCCTCGAGCAGACGATGGTCGATGTGGCTGCGTATAACGGCGTCGTCCTGGTCAGCCAGCCCAAGGACAACACGATCCTCGTGTTCAACACCGGCGGCCGCGCCAAAGATGTCGGCCAGATCCAGATCGACAATCCGCGCGGGCTGACATTTACCCGCAGCGGTGAGCTTTTCCTGCTCAGCGGAAACCGGCTGCTGCATTTTGCCAAGCCCAACCTGTCGTCGGCGGATCTCGGCCAGGACCGGATCATCACCGAGGACCTGCAGGACCCGCGGCGCCTGACCGTCGGCCCCGATGGTTCGATCTACGTCAGCGACTGGGGCGATCGCCACCAGGTCGTGGTGTTCGGTCCGGACGGCCGCCAGCGCCGCATGATCGGCCAGCCGGGCGGGCCGCAGATCGGCCGGTACGACGAGCGGCGCATGCACAATCCCACGGGCGTCGCGATCGACGCGCGCGGGCGGCTGTGGGTCGCCGAAGCCGATTATTCCCCCAAGCGCATCAGCCTCTGGAACGCCGACGGCAGCTTCAACCGCGCCTTCTACGGCCCGCCCAAGTACGGCGGCGGCGGATTTATTGATCCGATCGATCCGTCCCGCTTCTACTACTCCAGCGGGCTGCAGGGCATCGAGTTCGCCATCGATTGGCAGACCGGCGAAAGCAAACCCACATCCATCTACTACCTGCGCGCCGAGTCGGATGTGGGCGCCCGCACGCCCGACTATCCGGTTTACATCGACGGCCGGCAGTACATGGTCAACTGCTACGGCGTGCGGCCCTTCGGCTGGAAGGCCAGCGACGCCAGCGTCTATCTCATGGACGAGCAGACGCGCCAGATCGAGCACGTGGCGCGCGTCGGATCGATCGACGACTACCTGCGGAAGGTGGCTGAGTCCGATCCAGCCGTCGCCGAGCGGCTGATCAGCGACGGCAAACAGTCCAAGTTCAATTTCTACGTCTGGTCCGACCTGAACCGGGACAAGGTCCCCCAGGCCGACGAGATCCAGGCCTACGCCATCCGCGATAAAAGGATGACATCGCGCCCCAGCGGCGGCGTACTGATCGCGCCGGATCTGTCGATCGCGACCAGCGCCGGCTTGTATGTGCCGCCGCCGCGCATCACCGACAACGGCGTGCCGGTCTGGGATCTGAGCAAGCTTGAGATCGTGACCGACCAGGGTTCCTACCAGGGCGACGTCATCCGCACGCACGACGGCTATACCATCCTCACCGGCGGGCCGATCTACGCCTACCGCGACGGCAAGCTGGCGTGGACCTATCACAGCCAGTGGCCCAAGCGCGGCGGGGCGGTGGCGCCGCCGCCGGCATACCCCGGGCAGCTGGTCGCCACGTCGCGCATCATCGGCGACACGGTCTGCCCCCGCGAAGGCGAGGCCGGCGAGGTCTGGGCGATCAACAGCGACAAGGGATCGATCTTCCTGCTGACGTCCGATGGCCTGTTCGTGGCTGAGCTGGGCGGTGACCTGCGCGTGACGCCGCCGATGCAACTGCCGGAGGCGAAGCGCGGCATGCTCCTGCCCAGGGTGAGTTTCAACGATGAGCACTTCTGGCCGGCGATCATGCAACTGGCGGACGGGCGCATCATGCTGACGATCGGCAAGGAACACTCCAGCCTGTTCTCTTTGCAGGGGCTGGACTCGGTCCGCCGCATTCCGCCTGCATCCGTCGTCGTCGAGCCGCAGATGCTCGCCGGCAAGCCGGACACGCTCATCGAGCCGGCTGTCGTCAAGGAGCGCAAGCAGATGACGATCGCCATGGCCGCCGCGGCACCGTCGCTGAAAGGCGATGCCGGCGAGTGGGTCAACGCCGACTGGCAGACCATCGACGTTCGCCGCAACATCAGCGCGGCCATGCAGGTGCACGGCCAGACGCTGTATGTCGCCTATCGCGGACCGGCGGATCTGCTGCGAAATCGCCTGCCTGACGGCTGGCAGCACGCGTTTGCCACCGGCGGCGGCTTGGACCTGATGATCCGCACCCAGCCGCAGCAGGACGTGCCTGAGGTGCAGAAGCGCCATCGCACAGGCGAGACGGCGTCTGCGGGTGACGTGCGCCTGGTCGTCACGCGCAGCGACGCCGGCCGAGTGGTTGCCGTCCGCTATGAGCAGAAGCGCGCCGGCGGCGCCGATCATCCGGCGATTTTCGATTCGCCGATCGGCAATGTTCGCTTCGACTCGGTCACCGATGTCAGCAGCCAGGTCCGCCTGGAGCAGCATGGCGAGCTGTACGAGCTGGCGATTCCGCTTCGCGTGCTCGGTTTGGACGTTCGCCCGGGATTGCAGACCCTGGGCGACCTAGGCGTGCTGATCGGCGATGGCCGCGACACCTACGCCCGCCTCTACTGGAACAACCGCCACGCGGGCATCGCAACGGACCTGCCCTCCGAAGCCAGGCTTACACCGGAATGGTGGGGGCAATGGACGTTCCAGGGGGGCAGATAACGTGAGCACATTGCTGCAGAGTACGTCGTCACGGCCCGTCGCGGTCGCGGTTATCGAAGAGCGGCTGGGCGTGGGGTATGAAAGGACGCTGCTGCCTGTGAACTGCAGCGGCGCGACGGCGCTGCGCGATGTGGGAACCGGCCGCCTGTTCGCCGTGCAGCGCGTTCCGGCCTTGGCGATGGATCGGACGCGCGCTCAGCATGTCGAGCTGATTGTCGCCGATCTGCAACCACGCCAGCGGCTGCAGCTGACGCCGTCGACTGTCGGATCGGCCGATTCGGCCGAGCCGATCATGCTGGAGCAATCCGCGCAGCAGACCGTCATCCGCAACGGCCGCCTGGCGGTGCGCCTGCCGCGGGAGGGGCTGGCACGGCCGCCGTTTCCCGGGCCGATCGATGCGTTTCAACTGGATGGCGGCAGCTGGTGCGGTCGGATGGCCCTGGTCGACGCGCCGGGCCATGGGCTGGTCACGACGGTGATCGAGTCGATCGGGCCGGTCTGCGTGCAGTGGCGCACCACCTATCGCTGGGGAGGCAATGTGCGATGCACCTGGCGTGTGCGCTGGGCAGCCGGCAGCGACACGCTCCTGGTCGAAAACGACGCCAACGCCGACACCGCAGCCGCGATCGAATGGCTGCCGTTCGGCCGTGAACCAGCGCAGGCCTGGATGATGGGCGGCGGCGAGAAGCTCAAACCGATGCAGCCAATGACGTGGCGCACACTCAGCAGCGACGAAGCCAGCGCCACGGCCGACAGAGGCCCCGCCTCCGCCAGCCGCCGAGAGCTGCATCAGGTCGGCCACATCGGCTACTTCCACCAGTGGACGCTCGGCTGGGTGGGCTTCACCGGCGGGCCTGATCGCTTTGCGGGGGTTTTCAGCGGATGGGCCAGCCGCTGGCAGCGTCGCGGCGCCATGCACATGCCCGTCATTGAAGATGATCAGCATGGGCACCTGCTCCGCCTGCCGGTGCGCCGCGGACGGCGCCTGTTTGGGCTGGTGCTGTGCTCGCGGGAGGCGTCGGATCTCCATGCCGACGGCCGCGCCCACCTGCTGAACCGCCGCAAGCTGCAGTGGTCGGACCTGGCGCTGGGCAAGGTCCGCCGCTGGCGGCTGGACCCGCCCCTGGCGGAGCGACGCGTTCACCTGCTGGCGGCTGACGATCTGGCGGAGGCGACGAGGCGATTGGCGGCGCACCCGCAGATCGCCCTTCGCCTGCGCCGCCGCGCCGCAACCGCATCGCCGGAGCATCATGTGCAATTCGTCTCGGCGTTTGCCGACGGCGACCGCGAGGCCATGCGTCAATGCGCAGCCGTGATTCGCGACTGGGCTGATCGCGCCCTGGAAGACCTGGTCATCGGCGGATACGAGCGGCTGAATATCTTCCACGGCCGCCTGGCCAAGCGGCATGCGTACACGCTCGACGCCCTGTGGGCGATGGAGCTGATCGACCCAGCCGAATACCGGCGGATCCGCCGCGCCATGCTCGCCGTGGCGTATGCGTTCAGCGATCCGGATTTCTGCTGCTACGAGGACTACTGGCCGCACCTGGGCGGCCGCCCCGATCGCCAGTTGCAGCGTACCCTCCAGCGCACCATGGGCAACTGTCCAACGCCGCCCAACTTTGCCAGCGAGTTTTCGACGACGGTGGCGGTCATGGCTGAGCTGTTTGCCACGCATCCGCGATCGGCGCACTGGCGCCGGTGGGGCATGCGGCAACTGGATCGATTCGTGCGCGCGTTCGTGCGCGAAGACGGCACATACTGCGAATCGATCAACTACCACGTGCATGCGCTCAACGCGATCATCTGCCAGATCTATCCGCTGTGGCACAAGCAGGTGCGCGACTACTTTGCCGAGCCGAGGATCCGCGGCAGCTTCGAGCACATGTGCGCGCTGCAGCTTCCGCCGATCGGCTGGCCGAACAAGGCTGAGCCGTCGGTGCGCGCGCCACTGCTGATGGACTCGCCCGGGGCGCCGCGCGCGGCCTTGCCGGCCAACGGCAATTCCGGCAGCTACGGCGGGCCGCAGCATCACAAGGGCGAGCTGACCGTCGGCGCGTGGGTCTATCGCCACAGCGATCCGGCGCTGTCAGCCAACCTGATGCATGCCTGGCGTGCTGCCGGTCGGCCGATTCTCGACCAGGAGCATCCGCTGCTGACGCTGGTGACGCTCGATCCTTCGCTGCCGGCAAAGGCGACGCCGTGGCGCTCCACCTGGCGGCGCAGCCTCGGTGTGGTCAGCAAGGCGACGTCGGCTGATGGCCAGCCGGTGTGGTGCCTGTTCCGTGCCGGCAGCGCCACCAACCACATGGATTTCGACCAGGGTGCGGTGCACCTGGTCTGCGGCGATCGCGTGCTGCTGGGCGATCATGGGTATCACACGCAAGACAGTAACGGCCGGGCTGTCCACGCCGCCGCGACCTGGCTGCATAACACCCTCACCTACGCCGCCGATAAGCAGCTCTCCAGCGGTTACACCGGCTTGGAAAAGGCCCCCGAGCCGCTGATGGTTCATCTGTCGGATGCGTTCGACTGGGTCGTGCACCGGATCGTCAACACCAACTATCGCCATCTCGAAGCGCTCAGCTACCGCGATCTCATCCCCTGCGCGCCGACCGTGCACGTGCGGCACTACCTGTTCGTCAAGCCCGACTACGTGTTGCTGTGGGATGTGATGGAGCGCGCATCCGAACCGCCGACGTTCTGGCTTCACCCGCCGCAGCCGGTGCAGCAGCTATCGCCGAGCTCGTTCCGCGCGGGCCAGAGCGGTCAACCGCATCTGCGGATCGAGTTTCTCCAGCCGGAGGAACTCCAGGTCGTGGAGAATAGCCAGTTCGGTCCGCTATGGAGCTTCGGCGTGCGGCCGCAGGGTGTCAGCGGCTTGCTGACACTGCTGATTCCGCAAGCCCGCGAGCGCGCCGTTCACGCCCAGTGCGACGGCGACATCGTCAGTGTGAGCATCGGATCGCAGATCCACGACCGCATCATCCTCCCGCCCGCCGGCTCGCGCCAACTGCCACGAATGACAAGGCGCATCTGACGGAGCGCCGGGGGTGTCAACGCATCCGAGGGAAACACAGGTCTCTGCTGGCGCCGCGTCCTGTGGCACCGCGAGAGAGGTAGCGCGTAGGGCAGGCTATTGCCTGCCGAAGCCTGCGCGCGCTCCGTGCATCTCCCAGCCTGACGCGGCAGGCAGATAGCCTGCCCTACAGAACTGTGGCACTGGGCGGCTCATACGCATCACGGTTAAATGGTGCGCTACGCTGGGTGGTCATCCTGAGAGTTTGTGGAATTATTTGTGGCGCGGGCGTCTCGCCCGCGGTTCAGAGCAGAAAACGCGGGCGGGACGCCAGCGCCACACAAAACTCACAAGCTCTGAGCGAAGCGAAGGATCTCGACCGCTCGAACGCTGGAGATTCTTCGCTTCGCTCAGAATGACGGTTAAGGAACCAGCGCGAGAATTATCTGTGATGCGTATCACTCCTTCCCCCGTTGCTCGATCACTCCGCAACTCAATACGGCCAGGTTCGGGGCAGCGGACGGTGCAGTTGCACCATGCGGCGGCAGAGTTCGTGGCGATGCTCCGCGAGCGTCGCAGCCTGGCGGGGGTCGGCTGACAGATCGTGGTATTCGCCCAGCGGCTGGCGGAGGTCCCACAGGCATTCGCGACCGTCCTCGTGCAGGACGTAGCGGTGATGCTCCGTGCGGAGCGTGCGCCAGCCGGTGTTCTCCATCAAAGCCGACCGCCGCGGCGTCGCCGGCTGATCCTGCAGCACCGGCGCCAGCGACTGGCCCTGCAGGTGGGGCGGGACGGGAATCCCGCACATCTCCAGCAGCGTCGGCAATACATCGACTGCTTCGACCAGGTCGTCGCACTTGCGCCCGGGCTTGGCGATGCCATGGGGGTAGCGCACGATCAGCGGAACGCGCTGCACGCACTCATGGCCGGGATACCCCTTTCCCCAGCGCAGGTGTTCGCCGAGATACTCGCCGTGATCGGACGTGAACACGACGATCGTGTCGCCGTCGCGGCCAGTCTCTTCCAGCGCCGCCAGGATTCGCCCGACGTGATGGTCGACTTCGCTGACCATCGCGTAATAGCCCTGGCGCGCCGCCCGCAGGGCGTGGTCGTCCAGGCCCTGGCGGTCGCGCTGGGCTTGCAGTTCCAGCGGGAAGGCGGGCAGATCCAGCTTGGCTGGGTCGTATAGATCCAGAAACTCCTGCGGCGCGATCAGCGGCAGGTGGGGGTTGTAAAACCCCGCGACACAGAGGAACGGCTGATTGCCCGTGCGGCGGAGGAACTCGATGGTACGATCGGCGACAAACGCGCTGTGCGTCACGTCCGAGCGGGCCGGATGCGGGCGCGGCGAGGTCGGGGCGCGCTCGGGATGTTCGATGCCGTCCTGGATGCCCATCGTGCGCTGCCAGGCCGCCGTCGCCGGCGGCAAGCCGACGCTCAGGTGCGGCAACTGATCCGGCGCGATGCGGCGCACCCAGGCGCGATACGCATCCTCGTAGCAGCCCGGCTCGTCGGAGATCTCCAGCTGATCGAACCCGTATGACGGATGGACGCAGCGGTGATCGCGGTTGGCGTGCGTCTGGAAGTGCAGCTTGCCGATGTAGGCGCTGTAATAGCCGTAGTTGTGCAGCAGGCGTGGCAGCGTAACGGTCTGCTCGGGAACGGGCACGCCCATGTGCGTGATTCCCAGCGTCGAGGGATACTGGCCGGTCAGGAAGCTGACGCGGCTGGGCATGCAGACCGGGTTCTGCACGAAATGATGGGTGAAGTTCACGCCGCCGGCCGCCAGGCGGTCGAGGTTGGGGGTGTGGATCTGCCGATTGCCGTTGGCGCCCAGTGCATCCCAGCGCTGCTGGTCGGTGTAGAGAATCAGGATATTGGGTCGCTGGTTCAACTGGCGTCAGTCCGAGGCTTGTTCAAGCACGCGCAACTCGTGGGCAACGCACTGGCACTGCGGCTCGGGCGGCAGCTTGCCGGCGATCCGGTCCAGCAGCATCTGCACCATGGCCTGGGCGCACTGGGCGTTGTGCTTCTCCACGGTCGCTGCCGGCCGCGCCGATTCGAATCGCAGGTAGGGCACGAGATGCCAGTTGTTGTCGTAGCCGGTCAGCAGCACATCGCGCCCGGGCTCGATCCCGAAGACGCGCAGCGCCGCCGCGACGTGCACGCAGTGCCCGTCGGTCATGCACATGACCGCATCGGGACGCTGGTGGGGATCGGCAAACCAGTCGATGAGGTAGCCGGCGATATGGCGGACCTGGTCGTTCCAGACCTTCGGCTGAGCGTCGGGCGGCGTGTTCAACAGCACAGCCGAGAAGCGGTCGCCCGCGGGAACGCGCAGCACCGGCAGCGGTTCGAGGCCGGCTTCGCGCATGCCGTCAACATACCCTTCGCTTCGGCGGTCCAGCCAGTAATGATTGCTGTCACTCAGCCAGACGCGCAGGATCTTGCGCCGCCCGCGTTCGATCAGCCAGCGGGTCAGCGCCTTGCCGCCGGCGTAGTGATCGGTGATCACGCGGTCGTAGTCCTCCATGTCGGGGACGGCACCATGCACGACGACGGGCAGGATGCCCTTGACGGCTTTCAGCAGGGTATGCACTTGAGAGCCGGCAGCCACCTCGTCCACGACCAGCAAGCCGGCTGGGGGATGCGTCAGGAACTGGTCGATGCCCATCTCCAGCACCCTGGAGGGGTGGATGACCATCGCGTGCATGCCGGCGGCTTCGATGCTCACCGAGGCCTGGTGCTTGATGTACAGTTCCTGGAAACCGGTTCCGACATTCCCCGTCGGCAGCATGACATTGCTGACGATGGCGAGGCTGTCGTTCATGAGATTGCGCCCCTGCGGATCGGGCAGGACTCGGGCGACGCGGCGCAGGCGCCCCCCGTTGGGCCGGTCGATGGCGCCTTCGGCAGCCATTTCGTCCAACGCCGCCCGGACGGCGGTCCGCGAGACGCCCAGGCGCTCGGCCAGGACGCGCTCCGACGGCAGCGGCTGACCGATCCGCAGCTTTCCGCTACCGATGGCAGCCGACACCCACCGGATCACCCGCCCGCGTGGCGGAAGCGTCTGTGTGAGGGGATCGAGCAATGGTCCGGTGTCGTCTTTCATCCGTACTCAAAAAGTACCAAACCATTGGGCTTTCGTCAAGTTCTGTCGGTATTTCATGGCACTTCCTGAAGATCTGATTGACGCCATCAGGGTTTATGGTATTTTTTGGTGCGACAGGTCATCTTTACCGTTCGGGAGGTTCATGTGAGCTGGATGACTCGCGGGATTGCGGTCGTTTTGGCCCTGTGGCTTGCTCCGCCCGTCATGGGCCAACAGGCAGCGGGGGATGCCCCTGACACAGCCGAGCCGGCGGAGATCGCCGTCCCCGGCGCGGGGGCGTACTTCCTGGAGTTGACCGCCACGATCCCTCCCGAACTGGGGCGCGAAACCATCCGCCACACCGTCTGGATCGACGGCAAGCAGGTTGAGTACAAGCCCGCCAAGCGCCCGCCGGGCAAGGCCTGGAACGTCGGCTATGTCCCGTACTTCACGCGATTGTCCGCGCCGGCTGACCCGAACGCCCCGGCGAAGCTGCTGTTCCTGGAACAACTGACGCTGGGCAGCGATTCGCGCCTGCAGGCGCAGCCCGGTCCCGGCTATGAGATCCTGCAGACAAAGCTGCGCTCCGCGATCGAGGGGATCGAGGCGAAGGTAGCGTTCTCCGGGGACACCCAGCAGATCTATTTCCCGACGGAGCGGCCGAAGGCGACGGTGACGCTCAGTGGTCTGCCGGCTGGCGCGCTCACCGGGAGGATCGTGATCCAGCGCCTGAGACTGGCTGATACGTGGGGCGAAGCCTGGTGGCGCGCCGACATCCGCGTCGTCGAATCCGCCCAGGCGGCCGTCATCTCCCTGGATGACGTCCTCGCCCGCCATGGTGGCCAGGCCTCGATCAACATCGACCTGCCGACGGATCGCTATGGTTCGCTGGGTGTGACGGTGGTTCTCGAACAGGGCGAGCGCGTCTGGGCGCGATACCTGGGCGCGGCGGCCATCGTGCCGCAGCGCCGGATGGATCAGACCCAGCCTGATGGCCTGTTCATCGCCTCGCTGGGCGATCGCTTCCGAAACGGCAAGCTGCAGAGCAGCGAGCCCATGCCCCTGCGCTCCATGGCCCATGCCTATAAGAAGATGGGTATCGACTGGGTCCGCTGCGGCCCCAACTGGGCAGCGTTTGAACCCCAGCCGGGCCGGTACACCTGGTCCGCCTCGGATGAGCTGTTCCAGATCCTGCGCGACAATGGCCTGCTGGCCATGCACCTGGCGCAGATCGCGCCGACATGGGCCAGGCCCGATGACGACCCGCGCCTCCAGGAGACCAAGTACAAGAACGAGATGATCAAGGTCGACTGGGCGCCGCTGACGAAATACCTGCCCGACTGGACGCGCGCTCACGTGGCACTGTACAGCCGATACAAGGATGTCATCCGCGCCTCCAACGTCTGGAACGAGCCGTGGGAGGGCATGGGCATCACCGGCTGGAAGTCCGACGGCGCGCATTACCGCAGGCTCGTGCAGGGCATCCGCGATGCCGTCAACCAGGCCGATCCGACCATCAAGGTCGTCGCCGCCGACAGCAGCCACAACACCGACTGGAAGCTGTTCGCAGCCGGCATGCAAGACGTCATCGACGTGATCAGCACCCACTACACCAGCCCGCGCAGCGCCGCCTTCGCCATGGCCCGCGAATACAACAAGGATCTGTGGGAGACCGAGACCTGGCAGGCCTGGTCGGGCGACGCCTCCAGCGTGCGCCATGTGCTGTATTACCTGGCCAACGGCGGCGACAAGATCAGCTTGTGGAACTACCGGATGCTGTTCGATCACGAGCGCCACCCGGTCCCCGCGGCTGCGTGGACAGCCGGCGTGCGCCACATGCTCGACGGCCTGAAGTTCCGCCAGATCGCCCACCCGCAGCGGCCGCCGTTCGTGCTCGTGTTCGAAAACGCCCGCGGCGAAAACCGCCACGTCGCAGCCGTGATGAGCACGCTGGCCGCCGGCGTGCGCGGATTCGACGGCGAGTTCCGCGCGCAGTTTGTCGATGATCAAAGCCGCATGCGCCTGCAGGCGACCGAGGGCCTGCGCGTGCTCGATTTGCTGGCCAATCCGATCGAGACGCCCGTCCAGGCCGACGGCTACATCGAACTGACCGTCGATGCCGAGCCGCGCTTTATCGAATCACGCGAACCGATCGAGCAGTTTGTCCAGCGCCTCGAGCAGGCGATCCACGAAGACTTGCGGCCGGTCGAGATCATCCTCAGTGATCTGACCGCCCGCGCCGGCGAAGGCGCCGTCGTCCGCGTCACGCTGAACAATTCCTACAACCAGCCGCTGCCGGTTTCGGTCACGCTGCATGCCGAGGGCCTGCAGTTCGAGTCGCCTGTCATTCAGGCGACGCTGCCGCCGGCTGGCCATCAGACACTTGAAGTGCCTGTCGTGTCAGCCAACATGTCGGCGGGCAATCGCTATCCCGTCCGCGTCGAGGTGCAAACACCGCAGGGCAACGCCGCCCACGAAGAGACGCTGCACTTCAGCCTCATCGCCCGCGCCACGCCGCAGATCGACGGCGACGTGTCCGAGTGGCAGCAGTTTGGCGCCGTGCCCGTCCAGTTGCTCAACAGCGAAGTCCGCGACGACCAGATCGAAGCCTGGTTCCCCTGGGAACAGGTGGCCGACAGCGGTGATGCGTTCTTCGCTGAAGTCGCCTTCGCAGCCGATGACGACGCGCTGTACATGATGGCGCGCGTTCGCGACCCGTCGCGGCGCATCCTGCCGTCGATGCTGGCCGGCAAGAACCTCAACCAGATGCAAAGCCCGCCGGCTGAGCATATGTACCTGAAGGCCGGCCCGATCCCCGGCGATACCGGCGACATGATCCAGCTGTCGCTGGGGCCGGTCGATCCTTCGCATTACCTGGCGCAGTACGAGCTGTATCCGCCGGATCATCCGCTGCGGCGCGCGGGGTCATACCTCAGCACGCTGTACAAGTACATGGTCTATCCGACCGACGACGGGAGTGCCGAGGTCCTGCGCGTCCGCACGCCCAGCTTCTACTATCGCCATCCGCTGCCGATCGATTATGGATTCCTCCGCGATCATTGCCGCATTGAGGGGGCGCGGGCTGTGGTCAAGGTGCTGGACGAGGGATATGTCTACGAGGTGGCGATCCCCTGGAGCGAGCTCGACCAGGTGCCGCATGCCGCTGGCGACCGCATCCTGATGTCGATGATCGTGCAGGATGACCAGTTGCGAAACCGCCTGGAGTGGTCGCGCGGGCGCAGCGCCGCGACGACGGTGGATCTGGACTTCGAGCCGGCTTGGGGAACCAAGTGGACGGCAGAGACGCAGTGGGGCTTCGTGCCGGCGACGCCGTAAACGTCACGTCCGCCGTTTGAGCAATCTTGCTTGAAAACAGCGCCTCGCTCGTGCGCACGGGCGAGGCGCTAATTGTCGCAGGAAAGCGGATTATCCTCGATATTCACCGCCGACCCGGGTCGCATCGCAATGTCCTGAAAAATGTTCCACGTGGAACATTCGCCAAGCCAATCCCCCGGTGCCACATGTCGGGCGCAGCGAAGCGCAGCCAGACATGTGCTTGCGCGCAGGGAAACACAGGTCTCGGCTAACGCCGCGACCTGTGGCACCAGGTGTCCACTACCCAGTGACAATGTTCCACGTGGAACATTTGCGTCGCGACAGTTCGCGACGCATATCGCTTGCGCCTTCGCGAATCCTTCGCGCTCATCGCGCCTTCGCGGTCGCCGTTCCTCCGAGCGCCAGTTCCACCGTGAACATCATGCCTCGCCCGCAGGGACCATCTCCGCTGGCGGTTCGCCCGCCTCGGCGAGGCGCTTCGCCAGACGCTGACGCATCTCCTGGCGCACGGATTCGTAGCGCGGCAGGCGGATGAGGTTCGACAACTCGTAGGGGTCGTTCTCCAGGTCGTAGAGGAAGGCCTCGGTGTAGCGATGCGTTACGCCGCCGTTGGCTTGGGCGTGATCGTTGTCCGTAGCCATGACGCAATACTTCCAGCGCTGCGTGCGGATCGCGCGGCCGTAGTTGCCGTCGCCAACCTGCACATAGGCATCATCCGGCCAGCTTGCGTGGTGATCGGTCAACACCGGCAGAAGCGATCGGCCCTGCATCGACGGCGGGACGTCGATCCCGCAGGCGTCCAGCAACGTCGGCGGCAGGTCGATCAGGCTGACCAGGTTGGGCAGATCGCCGCCGCCAGCGAACGGACCTCCGCTGATCATGCAGGGCACGCGGATGCTGCTTTCATGGCAGGTGCGCTTGTAGGCACCATCGCGCGTCTTGAAATGGCAGCCGTGGTCGGAAGTGAAGACGACGATGGTGTTGTCTTCCAGGCCCAGCGAGACCAGGGCATCGTGGATCCGGCCGAGGGATTCGTCCAGGCGCTTGACCATGCCCCAGTATCCGCCGAGCTGGCGCGACGCGCTGCCGCCGGTGGCGGATTGCTCGCGGTGCTGGGCTGACGGATGCGTGGGCAGGGCGGCGAGGTCCGGCGGTGTCCACGCCCCGTCGTATCGGCCGATGTCGACGCGCGGCGGGGGGCAGCTATCGGCGTCGTTCTGGTGATGCGGCTCGAGCTGGCTGAGGAAAAGGAAGAACGGCTGATCCTGGCGCGAGAGGTGATGCAGCTCGCGAATGGCTGCATCGGTCATGGCGTCGACGCGATAACCGGGCAGGCGATGCTCGTTGCCGTCGGCGTCCCACAGGCGCGTGTCGTAGGGATGGCTGACCAGTTCAAGCACCTCGGCGCCCAGCCATCGCTGGTATCCGCCGCGGCGCTCGGGCGCGACTGGTCCATGCGGCTGGTCTTGACCAGCCAGATGCCACTTGCCGATGTACGAGGTCATGTAACCGGCCTGGTTGAATGCATCAGCCATCGTCGGCAGCTGCTGTGGCAGGGCGGTGCCGTTGCGATACACGCCATTGCGCGTGTACCACGTGCCGGTCTGCACGCACGCCCGGCAGGGGCCACAGATGGGCGTGGGGCTGAAGCAATGTCGAACATGCGTCCCCTGGCGCGCCAGGCGATCGAAGTTGGGCGTCAGACCCAATGGGTTGCCCCCCAGGCCGACACTGTCGAACCGCTGCTGATCGGTGAAGTAGAAGACGACGTTGGGTGCTGTGCTCATGTTGTTGAACCGTGCCATGCCGTCGACGGGGCGTCGCATTGGAGCTTACCGCGTGGCAGGGCAAATGCAATGAAGGAGTGTCCGGGGTGGAAAGGACCGACAAGACGCGCCCCGGCACCGTGTGTCGACGCATACGACGATCGCCCGAAAATTGTCATCCTGGGTGAACTGGATTGGAGAAACGCGTGCCGTCGCTGCGCTGCGTGCTACCAGGGATGACAATTGTCGGGGATGGTGCGAAGATTGTCCGCAGTTCGTGCGATGGAGGCTGAACTGATGGACGACCCTTACGATCTCGGTCGCTTTGTGCAGGCGCAGGAGGGCGTTTACGAGCAGTCTCTGGCGGAGCTGCGGGCGGGGCGCAAACGCTCGCATTGGATGTGGTTCATCTTTCCGCAATACCAGGGCCTGGGACGCAGCGCAACATCGCAGTACTACGCCATCCGTTCGCGCGAGGAGGCAGCCGCGTATCTCGAGCATCCGGTGCTCGGCCCGCGCCTGCGCGAATGCGCGCAGGCTGTGCTCAATGTCCAGGGCAAGTCGGCCTACGAGATCTTCGGATCGCCGGATGACATGAAGCTGCGATCGTGTGCGACGCTCTTCGCAGCCGTGACGTCCGAACCGTCGCCGTTTCACGATCTGCTGAACCAGTACTTCAACGGCGAGGCGGATCAGGCGACGCTCGATCTGCTGCGCAGGGCAGACACCGAAGACGGTGCATCGGCCTGATCCATCGTCCGGCTACAGGCCCGTGGATGGCGCAGGGGCGGGAAGGTCTTCGGGAGCATCGGTCGGTTCTTCCTCCGATCTGATCGGCTGAGATGCGCGGGCGCCGGAGGGCGACTGATCATCGGCGTTGTGATCTGCCACCACGGTGCCATCGTCCATCGCATCCCTCGGCTGGGTGCGCAGACGCTGCAACAGCCGCCGCAGATCGCGGATTCCGCCGATCGTGAACCAGACCGTGGTCACCACACCCACCACGATCGGCAGCCAGATGTTGTTGAACACCACCCAGCGCCACCAGGCTCGATCGCTCCAAGGGCTGATCAGGTTGATGATCGTGATAACGACAAATGCGCCAAACAATGTCATCGTCCACGCGAACAGCGCCGCTGACAGGAAGCGATCGCCGCGCGTGAAGTTCTCGTCATATCCCAACAGCAACCGCTTCCAGTTGGCCAATGGCCGATCTTCCAGCGGGCGCTCGGTCTGATCTTCCGCGATCTTGTACGGCCCGCGATGCAGCATCCGCTGCATGTTGAACGGCTGACGCGATGTCGCCAGCGACACGACCACGAACACCGCAATCGCGCACACCATCGAAATGAACATCATCACTGTGCCGTTCAGCGGCCAGCCGTCGACGAAGATGGGCAACAGGATGCCCGTCACCGCCAGCGACGACCCGACGATCATCGCGCTCCACGCGCCCGCCGTCGTCGCCCGGCTCCAATACAGCCCACCGATGATCACAGCCCCCGATCCACCCAGGAAGATCGCGCCTGTGATGTTGAAGAACATGAAGACGTAGTCCGTCTGCGGAAACACCAGCCCGAAAACCAGTGCGAACACCGCCACGCCCGTGATCGTCCATCGCAGCAGGCGCAGGTGATGCTTCGGTTCCAGCGGTGTCTTCCGCAGCGGCATCACGACATCCTGCACGAAGATGCTGCCCCAGGAGTGCAGGTACGTGCTGTCGGTCGTGATCATCAGGCACAGCATGATCAGCGCAAAGCACCCTTTGATGCCCCAGGGCAGAAACTCGCTGATCGCGACGGGCACGGTCATCTGCTTGACGATCTGCTCGCCCTCGCCGGCGCCAATGGCTGTCAGTTTCTGCTGGGCCGCGGCGGCGGAGGCGGCGAAATCGGGATGGTGCATGAAGGTGATGGCCGCCAGCCCCAGCAGCGTGAACATCAGTCCCTGCGCGAATCCCCGCCAGCCGCCGATGATCCGTCCCATTTTGGCTTCATGGGCATTCAAGGCAGAGGCGTTGTACCCCTGGTTGCCCTGCCAGCTCATGTACGTGTAGACCGAGCTGAAGATGCCGATCAACACATACCAGATGTTGAAGTCCGCCACCTGCCAGGCGTCGAAGGGATTGATCAGCGACTGTCCCGCCGGCCGCGCTGAGACCGACTCGAACATCTGATCGAATGTGAAGATGTACAGCACCGCGGCTGCCACGACGATGAACAGCACGCCGCAGATCAGCCCCTGCACAAAGTCCGTCACCATCACCTGCAGTTGCCCGCCGCCCAGCACGAAGTACAGCGCGATCGCCAGAAATAGCGCCATCAGCAGTGCGACGGTTGGGATCGCAATCTCGCCGATCGTCAGCTCCGTCGGCAGGCCGCAGAAATAGACGAAGAACCGCGCGCTGACGATCGGAAAGATGCCGTAGTTCACCAATCCCGCGACAAACGCCAGCATCCCCATGAAGATGCGAAGCCGCCGCGAGTAGCGAATCTCGAAGAACTGCGCCATCGTCAGCGCGCGCGTCTCGCGAAAGCGGTAGATCACGAAGCCGAACAACGCGATCAGCAGGCCCACCGGCGCGGCAAGCTGGCTCCACCAGTGGATGGCGGTCCCCGCCTGGTAGAACATCTCGAATGCGCCGATGGCGGTGATCAGCCCCATCGCCGCCATGCCGTCAGCCACGCTGACGAGATATCGCCCCGCGCTTCGCCCGGCTGCCAGGAAGTCCGCGACGCTGCGCGTATAGCGGCGGATGCGCGCCGCCACGCAGAGCACAAGCACCAGCGGCAACAGGAGGATGATCCAGTCGATGGTCGTCATCGATGGGCAGGGGAAGTGACAGGAATCCTCACCGCCTGCAGGGAGTCCACCGGCGGTGAGGATGTCGGGTCGTCTGTGATCAGGCGCTGCGCCGGCGCAGCAGGCCCATCGCGCCAAGGCTCAGCACCGACAGGGATGCCGGCTCGGGCACGAGTGTGTACGTGTGTACAGTGGCGGTGGATCCGCCGTAGGCGCCATTGGGCAGATGGTCGTCGAGCGTCTCGTCGCTGATCCCGCCGTCGCTGTTGGAATCCACCCAGAGGATGAAATTGAACGTCTGCGGATTGCCGATCCAGCTCAGCGGCACGGCCAGCTCAATGTCATTGGGTCCCTCGCCGGTTTCGCTGAAACCATGGAAGCCCATCCAGTTCCAGGAGAAGGCGTCCTGCGTCGCGCCGGTGAACTGGAAGGCACTGGCGCCTTCGATCATCACCTCAGCGCCCAGGGCATCCTGATACACCGAGTTCTGCCCGTGGTAGCCGGTGGACGTGTCCTGATCCGTGTCGATCAGCAGCTTCCAGTTGCCGGAGAACGTCGGGCTGGGATGGTACATCTGGTAACGGATGTACAGCATCGAACTGTCGTGCGCGATCGTGATAAAGCCGATGTCGATCGGGTAGGTTTCGTTTCCGTCATCGGGATAGCGCTCCAGGCCGTTCCAGTCGTCGCGGCTGTCGTCCAGCACGATGGCGCCGTCGGCTACGGGGTTGCTCAACGTCACGGCCTGCACCGCTGCGCCTGGAATCATGCCCGCAGCCGCAGCGAGTATGGCAATTCGGATGGGTTGCATAGAGTCCTCCCGGAAAGTGATGTGGTTGGCTAGCGCTCCACGAGCGTCGGTTTGAGCTGGATCTTCGAGTGGAACGGCGTATCGCCCGGGCGCACGGGCTGGGTGGCGTAAACGGCAGCCTGTCGGCCGAGCTCTTCGAACGGCATCGCCACAGCCGGCAGGGGCTTGGCGGTGCGGTCGGCAAGCGTGTTGTCGATGCTGACGAACGTGATCTCCTGCGGCACGGCGCAGCCAGCCTCCTCCGCTGCGGCCATCGCACCAATCGCCTTGGAGTCGCTGGCGCCGACCACGCCGTCGATCCTGACCTTCGTCTCCAGCAGTTGGCGCATCATTGCCCGCCCGGCTTCGCTGTCGACGACGTGCGCGCCTTCGAGCATGAGGGCGTCATCCGGCTCGATGCCGGCTTCAGCCAGCGCCCGCAGATAACCGTTGCGCCGCGCCTCGAAGCCCCAGTATGCCTTCAGCGGACCATTGAGCAGGGCGATGCGCTTGCGGCCCCGCTCGATCAGGTGACGCGTCGCCAGGTATCCGGCATGTTCCTGATCGATGAAGACACAGTTGCCGTCGTCCAGCGGCTCATTGATCGACCAGACGCGCCAGCCGCGTTTCTCCAGCTCGCGACGAAGCGGCAGGTTGAACGACGGCTCGATCATCAGCGCCGGCCCAGGCTCGGTGGTATCGAGGAATCGCCGCGTCGCAGCGTCGATCTCATGGCAGACCGTGCTGCGCAGCACCAGGTCCATGCCGACCGATCCAAGGGCTGACTGGATGCCGCGCATCATGCGCAGCAGCACTTCGCGCGCGTCGCCGCTGAGGGCTGCAGTATGAGCTGAGACGAAAACGGGCACGGATCGACCGGTCGCAGGCGAAGACTCCGCATCCAGCCGGCGGCGGGGCGGGCGTTCGGCGACGAACGTCCCCTTGCCCTGGCGGCGGTAGACATACCCATCTCGCACCAGGTCCTGCAGGGATCGGACCAGCGTCGGGCGGGACACATCAAAGCGCCGCAGCAGCTCGGCTTCGGAAGGGACGATGCTGCCCGCCTTCCAGCGGCCCTCCTCGATCTCCATGATGAGCTGGCGCTTGACCTGCTCGTATTTGGGCAGAGATGCAACGGCCATACACCCAAAGATAACTTGTCACCTTGTATTGTCAACAAGAAAATGAATCCGCTGTAGTCGGCTGTATTTCTGGGACATAGAGGCGAGTTGTGGGGAGAAAGTTACAAAATTGTATTGACAAGTGGGCAAGAAGATGGCATTCTCACAACCGGCATCAGCCGGCCATCTGTCCATTCCCCGGAGGCACGCATGTCTTCACGCCCATCCCAGGCACGCAGGCGCGGGTTCACGCTGGTCGAACTGCTGGTTGTGATCGGCATCATCGCGCTTCTGATCGCCATCCTTCTGCCCTCGCTCAACGGCGCCCGACGGGCGGCGGCTTCGGTCAAGTGCGCCTCCAACCTTCGCCAGATCGGCCTGGCCATGCGCATGTACGCCGAACGCTACGGCGATCATCTGCCATATCTGTTCATCACGCCGCAGAGGGACGAGTGGGGCAACGAAGTGGGCGTCTTCTGGTGGCAGCGGCTGATGCTCGAAGGCGATCTGCCCGGATACCGCACCAGCACCGCCAGCGTCACCGTCTGCCCAGCCGACGACGATCCCTATCGGCCGTTCGTCCTGCCCGGCGAGGAGGACCTGGCCCTCAGCAGCTACGGCCTCAACTCATGGATGACCATCCGCGAGGGCGTCAATCCCTGGGGCAGTCCGCCCGACGGACGCGATGACTGGAACGGTGAGCCGTATCCCAAGTTCTCCAAGATCAAGAACGCGGCAGAGAAGATCCTCGTCGCGGATAACCGCCACGGCGAAACACTGTTGAGCGATCGGCCCAACACCCAGCCGGTTACGCCGGACGCATGGCACCTGATCGACTGGCCGCGCCACGGCAAAGGCGATGGCCGCGGCATGGTCAATGTGCTGTGGGCTGACGGGCATGTCACCAGCGTCCGGCAGGGCGTGGACGAGGCAGGGCAGGTCAATGAGGTCTACGGTTTCGATACCCACTGGGACCAGGCTGAGCGGCAGTGGAAGCCAGCCTTCTAGCCCCTACGCACGCGCCGCCTGACGTCATCCACTTCGGGAGAACAACGACATGAAGCTGCTGGCTAATCTGGTCGGGATCGTTGCGCTTCTGGCGACCATCGCCATCGCGCAAACCGATCCAAAAGGCGATGCGAAAGACCCGGCGCGCGATCTGGTCGCCTGCGAGGTCTCAGCCGATCGCCAATCGGTTATCGTCACCGCTGAAGTCGCCGGCGATTGGGATTTCGACGCCATCCAGATCCTCATCGACACCCAGCCCAACCAGGGGTTTGCCGTGGGCGCCATCAAGGCTGATCTGATGGTTGAAGGGGCGACCCTCTACCGCTACAACGGCAAGGGCGATGACTGGACGTGGCAGCGCATCGGCGAGGTCCGCCGCACTGTCGCCAATCGCAAGCTCACAACCCACATCAGTCGCGATCACCTGCGAACCGACGCAGCCGCGTTCATCATCCGTACGCTTACCGGCGACTGGCAGACCGTCGTCGATACCGCCCCCGATTCTGCTGCCATCAAGCTCACCCTCCGCGAACCCGCCGGCGATGCGGCAGAGCCTGCGATCGCTGATGCTGCGCGAGATATCACCAATTTCACGGCCACGCAGGAGGGCGATGAGGTCGTCTTCACCATTGCAGCCCGGCAGGGCGGGGCCTTGGGAACCTATCTGCTGTTTGTGGATACGGATCTCGACGCGAAGACCGGCTTTCAGCCGCCGGCTGATCCGCGCTTTGGATTCGAGATGCTCATCAGCGGCGATCGCCTGCACAGGCACAACGGTGCGACCCGCGATGCCTGGCAGTGGGAGGGCGTCGGCCCAGCCAAAGTGACGACAGACGACAATCGGATGACCATTCGCGTCCAGGCCGGCCTGTTCGGCGCGGCGGAGATGGGCGCAGCCGTCTGGGCGATGAGCGAGGACTGGCGGACGCGCGTCGACCTCGCGCCGGCTGAGGGCTTGCTGCGCCTGAAGGTCGACGCCAAGCCTGTCGCCCCGCGCCCGCAGGTGCAAATGGCCGAGCCCAAGGTCAATCGCCATCTGCCTGCGCGCCAGCGGGTCCGCGAAGCACAGAGCTTCTATTGCTACTACGGCTCGGGTCGCGTGGCGGAGCTGTCGCACTACGATCTGGTCATCCTCCACACGCCGCAGATGGCCAGCGAGGATGTGAAGCGCCTGCGCGAGCTGGGCGTCGTCACCGTCGGTTATATCACCGTCGGCGAAGACGACCCGCGCGAAGCCCGCAAAGGCGACGGCACCGGCCCCGGCGGCTACGCAAGCTGGTATTTCGACGATGACAACGACGGCCAGCCGGATCGCAATCCCATCTGGCACAGCTACTACACCAATGCCAACGATCCGAAATGGCGGGCGGATCGTGTCGCCGAAGCCAGGCGGCTTGTCGAGGAGTACGGCTTTGACGGCATCTTCCTCGACACCCTCGACACCGCCACCGCCCGCCCGCACACCAAGCCGGGCATGATCCGGCTCGTGCAGGAGCTGCGCGAGGCGCTGCCCGATGCGCCCATCATCCTCAACCAGGGCTTCTCCATGCTGCCGGAGCTGGCGCCCCTGGCGGACGGGCTGATGCTCGAAAGCTTCACCGCCACCTACGATTTCGACAGCCGCAGCTACATGCTGAACTATCCGCAATCGATCGACTGGCACCTGAAGCGCGTGCAGAGCGAGATCCTGCCCGTGATCGAGAAGCATCCGCTGAAGGTGCTCGTGCTCGACTATGCTCCGGAGAACGAGGTCGAACGCATTCAGGAAGCCGCCAATCGCGCAGCCACGTTCGGCTTCCTGTTCGCCGCAGCGCCGATCTTTCTGGATGACGTGTACCAGGTGCAGGTGACCGGCCGGCCCGACCCGAAATGGCTGAAGAAGATGACGACGCCGGAGCTGCTGTCGTTCAAACTCGACAAGCCGGCCAATGGTTTTCCCGCCGGCACGGTCCTGATGCCCTCCAGCGCCTTTGCCGGCTATACGATCGCGCCCGTCGTCGATGGGATCGAGGACCGATCCAATCTGCACTGGTCGAAGGCAGCCTGGGCATCGGCTGAGGATGGTGAAGCGGCGTGGGTCGAGATCCGCCTGCCGCAGGCCCGCAAGGGCGGCCGGCTGCGCATCGACTTCGAGCCGTCGCATCCATCGCAGGCCTTCTTCATCGAGACATGCGCGGGCGATAGCGGCGACTGGGCGATCGCCCACAACGTCTCGCAGAATACCGCCCGCTCTGTTACGGTCAGCCTGCCGACCAGCGCATTCCACTCGATCCGCATCCGTCAGGAGCCCGGGGCCGGCGGCCCAGCCCGGCCTGATCTGATGTGGATCGCACAAATCTATCTGTTGGACTGATCCATGATTCGATTAGCCGTTATTGGCATGGGTGTTCGTGCGGCCTGCATCGTCGCAACGCTGCGGCGCGAGGATCCATCGGTTAGCCTTGTCGCCGTTGCCGATCCGACGCCCGATGCCGCGCGACGTCGGCTGGAGGACGAGAAGGTCCCACACGACCAGACGCGTTTCTTCGACGATGCCGATCGGATGCTGGAGTATGCCGATCAGTATGACGCCGTTCTGGTCGGTACGCGCTGCAACCTGCACACCGAAATGGCCGTCAAGGTCGCGCCGACGCGCCTGCCGCTGTTTCTCGAAAAGCCCGTTGGAATCTCGATGGAGCAGTTGCAGGCCCTGCGTTCCGCTTTCGCCGGGCGCGAGCAGCGTGTGGTTGTGTCATTCCCGCTGCGCATTACGCCGCTGGTGCAGCGCGTGTTGGAGATCATCGGCTCGGGCCGTCTTGGCGCAATCAACCAGGTGCAAGCCTACAACTATGTGCCGTACGGCGGTGTGTACTTCGGCCAGTGGTATCGCGATTACGCCACCACGGGCGGGCTGTGGCTGCAGAAGGCGACGCACGATTTCGACTACATCAACCGCGTCATCGGCGTTCAGCCGCTGATGGTGGCAGCCGCGTCGACGCGGAAGATCTACGGCGGGCACATGCCTGCCGATCTGCGATGCTCCGCCTGCGATCGCACGGACGCCTGTCCTGAAAGCCCCGCGAATATCACCCTGCGCGGCGATGACGGCGGCATGGGGCAGGGCGATCACGCCTGTGCGTTCAGCGAATCCATCCGCCATCACGATGCCGCGACAGCCATCATCGTCTATGCCGACGGGACGCACGCGTCGTATGCGCAGAACTTCGTATCGCGCCGGTCGGCTGCCCGAAGGGGGGCGCGCATCACCGGCTATCGCGCCACGCTCGATTTCGACTGGTTCACTGAGACGATCCAGGTGATCGAGCATCACGGCTCAGCCGTCGACACGATCACGGTCGAGATCCCCCATGGCCACCACGGCGGCGACACGACGCTTGCCCGCAACTTCCTGGACGTCATCCGCGGCCAGGATGTTTCGCATGCCACCCTGGCTGACGGGATCCTGAGCGCCGCCATGTGCCTGGCGGCCCGCACAAGCGAGGAGACCCGCGCCTTCGAGCCAATCCCGACTTGGGCGGTTGGTTTGAACCACGGAGACACGGAGACACGGAGAATATCGATGAGGGATTGAAGGTGACACCTCCGTGCCTCCGTGTCTCTGTGGTTTAATCACCCACTTCGACGCGCAAGAGGCGCAAGCCCAGCCGTCAGCTCCAGGCAATGCACGCGCGCGGCGTGATCGTGGATCTGTGCCGTGACGATCAGCTCATCGGCCCCCGTCTCGGCGATCAGCTTCTCCAGAAATGCCCGCACGGTCGCCGGCGCGCCGACGGCGGAGTAGCGCGTCATGTGGGCCACATGCGACCGCTCCAGCGGCGTCCAGAGCTCGTCCATCGAGTCGACCGGCGGCGGAAGCTGGCCCGGCTTGCGGCGCACCAGCGACAGGAATTGCTGCTGGAGCGACGTGAACAGCCGCCGCGCTTCGGCGTCCGTATCGGCTGCGACGACGTTCACGCCGACCATGACATATGGCCGGGCGAGCGTTGCCGACGGCTTGAAGTTCCGCCGGTACAGCTCGATGGCTGCCTGCAGGTAGTCGGGCGCAAAGTGCGACGCGAAGGCAAACGGCAAGCCGAGCTCGGCTGCCAGTGTCGCACTGAACGTGCTCGAGCCCAGCAGGTAGATCGGCACGTTCAGCCCCTGTCCCGGGATGGCATGCACGACCTGCCCCTCGATCGGCGGGCCGAGATACGTCTGCAGCTCGCGCACATCCTCGGGAAACCGCTCGGCGCTGCGGACGGCGTCGCGCCGCAGGGCCATTGTCGTCGCCATGTCGCCGCCGGGCGCCCGGCCGATACCCAGATCAATCCGCCCGGGATACAGCGATTCCAGCGTGCCGAACTGCTCGGCGATCACCAACGGCGCGTGATTGGGCAGCATGATCCCGCCTGAACCGACGCGAATCCGCGACGTCCCGCCAGCCACATAGCCGATCAGCACGGCTGTCGCCGAGCTGGCCACGCCTGGAATGTTGTGATGCTCCGCCAGCCAATACCGGTAAAACCCCAACCGCTCCGCATGCCGCGCCAGATCCAGCGTATTGCGAAACGATTCCGCCGCCGTTCCCCCGCGCACAATCGGCGCAAGATCCAGCACGGACAATCGAACGAGATGGTCCTCAGAGTGCATCTACGGGGCTCCGGGGAAAGACAGAAGGTAGAAGACAGCAGACAACAGAAGATAGTAGGCACAAGACAGTACCCGATCGAGCACTCAGCCTGTGCCACTGACAGCGCCACCTCCGCGCCTTCGTGCCTCCGTGCCTCCGCGGTTCCGCAACCAGGAGCCACTATGGTCACATCCGGCCCCACAGCACTCAGCACCAACTCAGCAGTTGATCGTGTGCATCATATGTAGTCTGGGCACTTGTGGTTCCAGTACATGACGCCGGCTAAGCCGAGAAAACCGATAGCGACCATCCAGGGATTGCGCAGGTCCGCACCCGCGTCGCCGATCGCCACGCTGGCCATCAACGAAAGCATGCGGAGCAGCATGAAGTGTCTTCTCGTGAGAACCCTGAGGCATCTTTTCATGGCTCGAGCCCCCTGTGAGCGTTCGCCCGGTAGAGCGCGGCCAGATTCGGGATATCCCCGTCGATCAGCCGCTTCCCCCCGATTTTACCGTCCCAGTGCTCCCAAGGCACCACATCAATATACTTCGCCCGGTAGCGGCGGTTTGCTTCGTCGACCTCAATTCCGATCAGCCATTCACGGCCGAACTGTGAAACTACGCGGACTATGTAGGTTGGAAGGCCCCCGCTGGTGCTCGAGTGAAACACACAAGCCGCCGCTGCGTCTACGTGTGCACTAACTATGGGAATGCCAACGATTTCCCGCCAGCGCCGGAGGGCTGCCAGTATGCCTCAGGAGGTGCCGGCACGGGTGCGGCTGTCACGATCGCCGAGCTGAAGGTCGACGTCTCGGTCCGTGCGGAGTCGATCGACGCCGGTGGTGTTTGTGCGTACCTGGCGGCGTGGCGCCGCAGGATGACCGGCCGATGGTCGCGCTTCTGGATGATAGGAACAACGTCCTGGCGACGCTGGGCCCTAAGACCGGTAACGCTTTCGGCTTTGATTTCTACGAGGAGAACTCGATTGCACGAAAGCCACCTGTGGGAGTCGAACCCACAACCACCGGTTTACAAAACCGGTGCTCTGCCAATTGAGCTAAGGTGGCGTCGGGCGATCCTGGGAGGCAGGATCGCGAATGGCTTTGTTGGCTACTGGACGATCTCGAGGATCTTGAATTCCATCGTCCCGCGCGGGGCTTTGACTTTGATCGTCTCGCCAACGCGCGCCTTGAGCAGGGCCTCGCCCATCGGGCTGGAGGCGCTGACCGGCAGGACATCGCTGTTGGCGTCGGGCGCCTGGGCCTCGCCGACGAGGCGGACAAGCTGCTCGCTGTCGTCATCGAGGTCGAGCAGACGCACGGTGTGGCCGAGGAACACCACGTCCTCCGGCACGCTGTCGGTGCTGACGACGGAGATGTTCTTCAGCTTGGCTTCGATTTCCGCCAGTTCCCGCTCGATGTTGCGGTTTTCTTCCTTGGCGAAGTGGTACTCAGCGTTCTCCGAAAGGTCACCGAGGCTGGCCGCCTGGCGGATGCGCTCCTGGGCTTCGACCTTGGCGGCACGCAGCATCTCCCGCTTGCGCTCCAGCTCAGCCTTTTCCTGAGCACTGACGATCTGCATGGCACGACTCCATGATAGGACCAGCCCCGGCCTCATGCCGGGGGCGAACTCTCGCTAATGTGAATACGCTTCTTAAAACACGAACCACCGCTCCCGTGGGGCGGTGGTTTCGATCTCAACGCCGCCAATTATACCCCTCGCCCAGCCAAAAGGGAAGGATTGTCCGCAAAGGCCGCCGCCTCCGGGATTTTCCACAGGCCGGCCGGTACGGGCGGGATTCCCGGCCTGCCGGCGGGAGTGCAGGCGGATGTGGCGGCTAGCCGGCTGTGGTTTCGCCGCCCATGATGTTGAGCACGATGCCGGTTACATAGCTGCTGTCGGCATCGCTGGCCAGATAGACGTATGCCGGCGCCAGCTCCTCCGGCTGGGCGGGACGCTTCATGGGCGTGTCGCCGCCGAAGTTGGCGATCTTTTCCGGCGAGGTGCCCTGGTCGGAGGGGTTGAGGGGCGTCCACACCGGCCCCGGTGCGACGGCATTTACGCGGATGCCGCGGTCGATCAGCATCTGCGCCAGCGCCTTGGTGAAGGCGTTGATCGCACCCTTGGTCGCGGAGTAGTCGGGCAACCCCTTGTTGCCGAGCAGGCCCGTTTCCGAGCTGGTGGCGATGATGGCTGACCCGGGCTTCATGTGGTCCAGCGCCGCCTTCACCAGCCAGTAGTACGCGTAGACGTTCGTCTTGAACGTCCGGTCGAACTCATCGTCGTCGATGTCGTCGACGGTCTTCTTGCGCATCTGGTGGGCTGCGTTGGAGACGAGAATGTCCAGCCCGCCGAGCTGACGCACCGTCTCATCGACGCAGGCGCGGCAGAAGCCGTCATCGGTCAGGTCGCCGGCCAGCATGGCGCATCGCCTGCCGACGGACTCGACAGCTTCGCGTGTGACCTCGGCATCGCTCTGCTCTTCGGGCGTGTAGACGATGGCGACGTCGGCTCCTTCGCGGGCGTACATGTACGCGACCGCGCGGCCGATGCCGCTGTCACCGCCGGTGATGAGGGCGACCTTCCCCTCGAGCTTGCCGGCTGGCCTGTATCGCTCAGCCCGCCATCGCGGCGCGGGGTCGAGTTGCGATTCCAAGCCGACCTCGGGCGTATCGAGGTGCTGCTTGGGGAACGGCGGCATGGGCTCATCGGTGATCTGCGGCGACTCCTGTGACGGCGATTCTTCGATCGGCTGGGCCTTGGCTGGCCAGGGCTTGCCGCCGTCGCGGTGGCCGCGGGCATCAGCCAGATCGGCTGGGCCGCGCTCGCTGGGCGTCGATCTGGGCGAATCTTCGCCCGGCCGCCGCTGACGCTCCGACTGGGGATCTGTCCCTGTGGGGTTGGTCGCCTGCGGATGGGGATTGCGTTCTGTCATCTGTCGCTCCTGTCTGGTTGAGAGGCGACAGATCTGCAAACGCTGTTCCGCCCACGAACCTCCGCCCCAAAAGCGATCCACGAATGGACACAAGAGTCGGCAATGCGCCTCACGGCGCGCCGATCCTTCGTGTGCATTCGTGGATCGTAACGGTTCTTGCCTGGCTATAGCCGCTCACCGCCTGCTTCGGACGACCGTGATGACGACGCGACCGCCTGAGGGGAGGTCGGTCGGGTCGAACTGCGCGTTCGTGCGGTGGATGCGTTCCTTGAGATCGCGGATGTCGGCGCTGGCCAGGGCCGCTTCGATCAACTGGAACCGCTCCTCAGCCACGGCGAGGCTGGCGGCACGCGTGCGGCGGTCGGCTTGCGTTTCGGCGCCGGGACGCAGCAGTTCGCCCAACTGCTCCAACGACCTGTCGATCTGCGCCAGCCGTCGGTCGATGGCCCGGAGCGTCGCGACCGACTCAGCCGCCTCAGCCGACTGGGCTGCGAACTCCGCCCGCGCCCGGGCAGCCAGCACCGCCCGATCCGACAGGAGCTGCGCCTTGTCGCGGCGCAGGCGATCGGCCATGACGCGCACATCCTCCAGCGGCGGATTGGCCCGCTGGGCGGCGTGCGCGACATCGGCTGAGCTCATCTCGTGCCGAAGCTGCAGCTCAAGCCGGCTGTCCCGCCGGACACGCTCGACCAGCGCCGCAAGCCGCTGCAGATCCGCCGGCTCGAGCGTGGCGACACCCGGCAGGAACGTCAGCTCGACCGGCTCTTCCGGCGCCTTCGGCCCGCCGCCGATGTTGAGCATCTCGCCGACACCGCCGACGGCCTTGATTGGCGCCGAGGCGATGGCCGTTCCCAGCACCTGTCCGACGGCGCCGATGAGCGGCGCGATGAGCTTGCCCTTGTCGACCTCGCCGCTCTCGATCGTTACCGGCAGGTTGAGCGTGATCGATCCATCCGGAGCCGTCAGCGCGCCGATGGCGACATCAATCGGCGCGGGCAACTGGAAGATCCGCTGAAGCGGACCATTGGGCGGTTCGCTGAGCGAGAGATTGGTGAAGACGGCGCGGTTGCGCGTCTCGATCAGGCCGTTGTCCCTGAAGCGGATATCGGTGCTGTGATCGAAGACGCCGCCACCAATCTCGACCTGCTGCGCCTTGGCCAGGCCGCGCACACCCAGCAGCTCAAAGCCGCTGACGCTGGTCTTGGCCCAGCCGGTGAGGATGGTGCGGCCATCGGGCAGTTGCTTCATGCCAATCTGGCCGCGGGCGACGATCTGCGAGAACAGCTCGCGATCTTCCAGCCCGTCAGCCGATGCGGGGGCAGTCGAAGTCACGCCCTTGCGCGGCGGCAGGGGGACGCGGTCGGCTGTGCAGAGCATGTCAAACCGCATGGGCCGGCCGGTCCAGAGCATCTGGTTGCTGATGTCGCGCACCTCCAGATCGAGCGTCTTGAGCGGCACGATCGTGGTGGGATCGGTGGTCCGATCCTCGATGATTACGTCAATGCCGCTGACGGCAACGCGATCGAGGCGGATCTCAGCCTGCGGACGCTCAGCCGGCGTCGGCGGCTGCGACCCAGACGCGCGATCGGCTGCTCCAGCATCAGCCGAGACGACGTCGGCCGGCTCGGTAGTCGCGTCGGCCTGGCCAGCCGATGCGCTGTCGCCCAGCGGCAGGACCAGACCCATCACATGCAGGCCCTGCTCATCGCGGACAAACCGCCCGATCGGTTTGACGACTTCGATCGAGCGGATGATGACCTTTCCGGTCTGCGGCTGGACGTTGATCCCCTCGCCCCGGACGGCTTCGACACCGGCGAGCACGGGCCCATCCGGTTGGGCGCGGAACTCCAGCGGCTGGACGGTGAACGTCGCGGTGAAACCGCGGCTCAAGTCGAAATCGCGCGGGCCGCGGCGGCCATAGTTCACGTCGGCGACCAGGCGCGTTGTGAAGGTGCCTTCGGTCAACCCCTGGCCATCAAGCACCTCCGCCAGCGGCGGGGCGACATCCGTCAGCCCCTTGCCGTTGATGCCCGAGGTGTTCACGTCGATGGTGAGCGACGGTTCGTTCTCGAACAGCTTGGCCGTCGCGGTGACGGCGAACTGCCGAACGATCGGCTCGGCTGAGCCGTCGAGCTGCAGCGTCAGCGGCGGGCGTGAGGCCGGATCGTTGCCACCGAGCTCGAACGGGGCGGGGTTGTGCAGACGCATCGAGACCGCCAGCGGCGCGCCCTCAGGCGTCGCCAGGCCGTGGATGGCGATCCTGTCGACGACCAGGTCGATCTGGTCGATCGTCAGCAGCGGCAGGGCCCGGCGGGCGTCCGCCACGATGGCTGCGACGTCAGCCGATGGCTGGGTTGTCGCCGATGCCACCGCGATAGCGGCCGGAGCGGAATGATCTGCGGCTGCAGCCTGCTCAGCCGGTTCCGGCTGGGCGAGCGCCTGCGGCGCTTCGCCGCCAATACGCAAGCCAAGCACATCCATCGCGCCGTCCGGCTGGCGCGTGATGTCCAGCTCAACGCCGGCTGACGAGATTCTGTCGATCGCAAGCACACCACCGGGCGGATCGAGCCGGCTGGCGCGAACCGTGAACGCTCCGACACGTGCAAGCGTCGCGTTGTTTGCGCGCTCTTCCAGCAGCAGATCGCGGACGATCACGTGGGCGGAGATGCCGCCCTCGGCGTGATTGGCGGCCGCCGCGTCGAGCGTGACGGTGAATCGGCCATCGCGCAGCGTGTTCTGCGTGCCGGGCGGCAGATAGGGGGCGAGGGCGTCGCCGTGGATGGCGTTGGCCTGCAGGACGAGCGTCGCCGAGGGCGACTGCGGCGCGAGGTTGAGCGTGCCGGTGAGGCTGAGCTCATCGACGATGCCCTCGATGGCCGTCGTGACGCTCAGACGCGCCGGCGCATCGCCGCGCAGCGTCACGTCATCGAGCGTGGCGCTCGTGCGGACCACGGTCTGCAACGCGGGCGCGACGGCGCGATCAGCGATCTCAATGGCTGCGTCGTTGAGGCGGAGGGCCTTGAGGGCCAGCTCCATGGGCGCGGGCGCGAGCGTCAGCGGCTGGGGTGGGCCTGACGGCCCAGCTGACGCGGCAACCGGCTGGGTTGTCGGCGGAACGGGGACCAGACGCACGCCGGCGGACTCGATCGTGCCGTCGGCGTTGCGGGCCACGCGGGCGCGCGGGTTGTCGATCTGCACGAGATTGACCGCGACGCCCTGCGGCGTGACGACAACACCGCTGATCTTCACGCCGCGCACACCGGCCAGTTCCTGCTGGCCGTCGGTGTAGACGATGTCGGAGAGATCGAGGTCGAGTTTCAGCGTGTTGTCGGCTGTCGCGACGTTGGCGGAGGCCCTGCCGGCGAGCTGGCCATCGGTGAGGGTCAACTCGATGCCGAGAGGACGCAGGTAGGGGGCAATCGTCGATCCAGTGATCGCACGACCCTGGAAGCTGGACGCGACGGCGACCCCATGGGCAGTGGCCTGTAGCGTTCCGTCGACCTGGAGCCGCTCGGCAACGCCGGGCAACTCAAGCCATGCGGAGAACCGCCCGGGCTCCGCGGCTGGCTGGGCAGCAGACGCATCGAAAACGAGATTGGCGGCTTCGATGCCCGCCTGGCCCTGCAGGACGATCGGCTCGTTGACGCCGAAGCGATCCTCCAGGCCGAGGCGGATGTCATTCCACGCGAAGCGGTCGATCTGTATGCGCGGCAGGGGCGCAGGCGCGGCGGGCGTCGCCTTGGCTGGCGTGTCAGCCGCCGGTGCTTCGAGGGCGGCGGGTGTCGGAGCCGCCGGCTGGCTTTCATCTGCCGGGAGCGTCTTCAAACCGAAGACGTGCAGCGCCCCGTCGGCGTCGCGCTGCAGATTGATCGTCGGTCCGGCAATCTCGATCGCGCGAACATGGATCGCGCCGTCGGCTGGATTGATCGACAGGCCGCTCACTTCAGCCGTGGCCATTTCCAGCCACGTTGCATCGCCGTCGGCAAATCGAATCTCGCGAATGCGCGCGGTCGTCGTTGCCCGATCGCCGCTGGTGGTGCTGACGGCGTCCAGGCGCGCGGTAAAAAGGCCGTTCTCGAGTTCCGACGCCAGGCCGGCGAGCTTGAGATACGGCTCGAGGGCGTCGGGACGGATGCCTTCCGCGCGCAGGGCGATGGCAGCGCGCCGTTCCTGCGCGAAGGGGGAGACCGTGCCGTTCCAGCGGATCGTCTCGATCACGCCGGGAAGCGTCGCCAGGCCGTCGATCGTGACGGCGCCGCCAGGATTGGCAGGGTCGATGACGATGTCTTTGGCTGACAGGTGCTCAAGCCGTGCGACGAGCTGGGCAGCCGGTGCAACGGCCTGGTCGTCGAAGCTGGCCTGCATATCGGCGATGCGCAACTCGTCGAGCGAGATACGCAGCGGCGATGGCGAGGCGGCTGATGCGGCGGCCGTGTCGGTCGATGGTCGAGTCGAGGACGTCTGATCGCCGCTGGACGGGGCGGCAGGCACAAGCTCAAACCCGGCGATCTGGACGTAACCCTCGGCGCTGCGACGGGCAGACGCCCGGCCGGTTTCGATCAGCAGTTGGCCAAGCTCGACGGCTGATCCGCTGATGCGCTTGGCGTCGAGCGTGATGGCTTTGAGTGAGGCCCATTGCTCCTGATCGGCGACGACGGAGATGTCGCTGATGGTCAGCGTGGCGCTGACGTCGGTGGAGTCGGGGATCGTGGCTGCGTTGAGCTTGGCCTGGCCGCGAATGGTGATGTCATCGGCGATCGGGCGAATGCCCAGCGGCAGCAGGTAAGGCGCAGCCGGCTTGGCGTGCAGGCCGCGGATCAGCAGCTCGAGATCGGCATCGATCGCGTCCGGCCGGGCATTCATCACACCGCTGACAAGCAGCGTGTCGAGCAGCGGATCGGAGGTGATCTCGAGCTCGAAGCGTGCGGGCGAACCGTCGGCCCCGACATCGGAGAGACGCATCGACGTGCGGATCGTCGTCTCGAACGTCGGCGTGACGCTGCGATCGCGGAAGACGGTGTTCACATGGAAGAGGCGCACCGCGTCGATGCGCAGCGGCGGCTGAAGGCTGGGCGGCTGGGCGGTGTCACCGTCGGCCTGCCGGGTGGGCTCGGGTTCGACGGAGATGGGCGCATCTTCCGGCCCGGAAAGCAGGCGATCCAGCAGCGGGATCGAACCGTCCGGCTCGCGCTCGATGATCATGTCGACGCCGTCGACTTCGGCGCGATAGACGACCAGCCGGCCGCGGAAGAGGTTGGTCGTCGAGATGCTGCCCTGGATGTAGTCGGCTCGGATGATCGAGTCGCCCCCGCCGCGCGGGCGGAGCTCGAGGTTCCAGATGTGCGCATTGCCCTCGAACAGCCCCAGCGACATGCGGTCATAGGTGCAGTCCAGGTCGTAGGCATTGGCGACCTTGCGCACGACCGTCGGCAGCAGGAAGTTGAGCGCAATGCGAATCAGGATCGCCGCGACGATGACGACGATGGCGGTGATCTTCAGCCGCTGTTTCCAGGTGCGGCGTTTCTTCTGTTTTTTAGCCGGCTGGGAGGCAGACGGCTTTTCGGATGAAGGCGTTGTGCTGTCGGTCATGGCTGGCTCTCAAGCTGTTGCATGGCCTGATCGATGGCGTCGCGGCGGGATCGGGCATCCGCCAGCGGATCGTATCCGGCTGGCGCGCGATTGCGTGCAGCCAGCCAGTCGTAGGCGCGGACGCGGGCGGCTGGCGCGCTGTCCTCCAATGCGATGAGATTCTCGGCGATAAAGCGCTCCACGAGCGCGTCGGTACTGCCGACCTGCTGGAGCAGTTCGGCGATGAAATCGGGACGGCGCGCCAGTTCGCCAGTGTGCAGGGCGAGAACGGCTTGCAGCTCCAGCGGCAGTGCTTCCTGCTGGGCAGCCTGGCACATGAACAGCAGCGCGCGGCTGTCGAGGAACCACTGCAGCTCCGGCAGCGTGGGTGGCGTGTCCGGGTTGACGTACTCCAGCGTCTGCCCGGCAAGCGCGGCGAGGGCTTCGTCATCGGCGACGAGGCACATGTCGCCGGCGATGCGGGCGCTGCTGAGGCTTGTCAGTAGCAGCAGGGCGGGCCGGACGGACTCCGGCGCGCCGAGAGCGGCCAGCGCGCTGCGGAGCGTCGGGCCGACGCCCAGGGGCGAGGCATCCAGACCGGCGCGGGCGAGCGCGGCGGACTCTGCCAGCTCGGCGCGGAGGGCTTCGAGCTCAGTGTCGTCGGCCGGAGCGTGGGTGACGGTTGCGATGGCTGCGACGGCGCGCCAGGGGCTATCTGTGGCGCGTACGGGGACGGCTGCGACGAACTGCGCGCCATCGGCGAAGCGGACGGCATCGACGAGTGCGGTCTCGCGGGCGAGCAGGAGCCTGCTGGCTGGGCCGTCGGCGGACGGCTGGGGCGCGTCTTCGTCATCGGAGGCTGGATGCGCCGCCACCTGCACGCCGATCGTGGCTTCGTTGGGTGGCGTTGTGGCCGGGGCGGCCGATGCGGGCGAGACGAACACGGAGATGATCGGCGGGGCGTCGGCAGGGGCATTGGCCGGGAGCATGCCGATCTGCGCGGTCGTGCCGGGGACGAGCAGCGTCGTCTCACTGGCAATCTCAACCGACTGGCCCAGCGCACCCGTTTGAAGCGCGTTGATGAACGCAGCCGCCTGATCCCCTGAGGCGAAGCGCACCTGTCGCGTCAGCCGGCCGCTGGGAGGTAGGACGGTTGACGAATCGGGGGCGATGATCAGGCGGGATTGCGTGTTGATCGGCGGCAACACCTCGGCTGGGACGTTCTCCAGCGCAATCCAGCGCACATGGACGCGCGCAATGGCGGATGGGGATAGCTCGATGGCTGTGTCGGTCGGGCCAGAGACGATCGTTCCGGCGAAGACGCGATCACTGATCAGGACCTGCGGCCCAGCCGGTGGCGAGGTCGACGAACGGCAGCCGCCGATCCACGAGAGGACAAGACCGCACGCAACACAAGCCCAGCGACGGCCGACGTGTTTCATAGGACTCCTTCCAACGGCTCAGTATGCCGCAATTGTGCGTAGGGGGGAAGGGGTGATCAGAGGGGGCAGAGGCCTGAACGAAACGGCTGAAGCGATGACGATGGGTCCATTGCAAAGAGGCGAGCAGAGAACGGTTAAGAGTCGGCTTGGAAACTTGGCGAGAGGGGAGAGCGAGACCGCGGTAAACGCAAAGAGCCGGTCAAGGACCGGCTCTTATCACTCGGGGTGACTGGACGCCAGTTGAACTTTTCGTGGCCGCCATCAGCCAACAGGCAAGTCCGTGACTATCGCCATACCCGTTACGTCGCTCTCATGCACGTCACCGAACGTATCCGGTTACGGACAACCTTCAAGACGTGCAACTGGCCAATAGGTCATTCATTCTCACCTGCAGATTTCGGATTCTCCACGATAAGTGATCAAGCCCCTGTTGGCGGACATGATCGATTTCCTGAACTGGTTGCGTGCGGCGGGTCACATTCTCGTCAACCCTCAGCGCCTTAGTCGTCCAAGTCGTAGACTTTCCGCGCTGCTACCCGCGTGTCGACCACTCTATCCGCCAGCCAGGCTATCGCCGTGAACATGCCAATGAAGTGGCGATCTAACCAACGCATCACAAGTCCTTCGCGCGACCCAAATGCCGTTGCAGTTAACTCCGCCCACCGGCGAATTTGGCGAACTCTTCGCTAATGCTGGCCGGGATGCGCATGGGGCACCGGCGCTGTTGCCCGATAAGGAGTTACTGCATGTTTCGTAGACGATCTTCTGCAAACTTAATCGCTCTGCTGGCCTCGCCGCTGGCCACGTCAGGTATGTCCTGGGACGCCGAGCCGGCGTCTGCCGACATGGCTGAGCAGATCCGTACTCTTCGGGAGGAGGTGGCCGAACTGCGGGCCACTTCCCAACGTTCCACCACGAAGTCGACTGCCGCCCGCGACGAGGTCCTGCTTGATGCCCAGCGGCGTAGCCAAACACTGCCGACCGATACGACGGTCGCGCCGTTGACGGCGGGCGTGGAGAAGGGCAAGTTCCTTATCCGCGACGCTGCCGGAAACTTCTCGATCAGCCCGGTCTTCCAACTTCAGCTCCGCAACGTATCCAACTGGTCCGATTCAGGCGATGACGAGGGCTATGAGAACGGCTTCGAGATTCGCCGCGCTAAGTTCGGCGCTGAAGGCCACGCATTCAGCAAGGATCTCGGTTACAAGTTCGTCTGGGCTACCAATCGCTCCGGCGGTAGCGTGTTCCTCGAAGACGCGGTCATCAGCTATAAGCTCACGCCCGAATGGAAACTGGTTGGTGGGCAGTTCAAGGACCCGGTGCATCACGAGGAACTGGTCAGTTCCACCCGCCGGCTTGCGGCCGACCGATCCATCGTCAACGAAATCCTAGGTGGCGGCGCCACCGACAGGGTCCAGGGCGTGGGTTTGGCCTATCAGCGAGGTCCGCTCGCCACCCAAGCCGTGTTCCACGACGGGATCAACTCGGACAACACCAGTTTTCGCCAAGCTGACAACCGATGTGGTGTATCTGCCAAAAGACAGCCCATCTGACAGCGGCCTGGGCTACCTCGCCAGCGATGACGATCAGGTCGTCTGGCGGGTGCAGTTCCAACTCGCCCTGTGATGGGCGAGGCATCGGCAGGCGGTCTTAACCCATTCTTAACGATCTGTTCACACGTGCCTCGCACGCATTCATACTCTGTTGGAAGTTCATCACAAGGAGAACTCATGCAGCTGATTATCAGGCTTTGGTTGATTGTATTGCTTACCGTGGCGGTTGGATGCGACGGAAACGGCGGCGACACCGGTGAAAGCGGAAGTCCGGTGCGCCTGACCGGCGCCGGGGCGACGTTCCCCAAGCCGCTCTACGAGAAGTGGGCGGCGCAATACGCACGGATGCACCCGAACGTCGTCATCAACTACCAAGGGATTGGCAGCGGGGGCGGAATCAAACAGATCACCGAGAAGACCGTAGACTTCGGCGCCACCGACAGTCCGATGACCGATTCACAACTGCAGAAGGCAGAGGGCGAACTGCTGCACATTCCGATGGTCCTGGGCGCCGTGGTTCCGGTGTACAACCTGCCGCAAGTGAAAAGACCATTGGTGTTCAGCGGGCCGGTTCTGGCAGACCTGTTCCTGGGCAAGATCACGAGGTGGAACGACGCGGCGCTCGTGACGCTCAATCCCGATGCCGGCCTGCCCGACCGGCCGATCACCATCGTTCACCGCTCAGACGGGAGCGGGACGACCTTTATCTTCACCGACTACCTGTCCAAGGTTAGCCCAGCGTGGGAGTCAGGCCCTGGGCGGGGGACCACGGTGAACTGGCCCGTCGGCCGAGGCGCCAAGGGCAATGACGGCGTTGCGGCGGACGTGAAGCAGAATGAAGGATCACTGGGCTACGTCGAATTGATCTATGCGGCCAACAACAACATCGCCTACGGTTCGGTGGTCAATGCGGCGGGAAAAGCCGTCCGTGCCAGCGCTGACTCTGTCTCGGCGGCGGCATCCTTGAAAGACATTCCCGAGGATCTGCGGGTTTCCATCACGAATGCGCCGGGCGATTCGGCTTACCCCATCAGCGGGCTGACATGGATTCTGCTCTATCAGCAGCAGGCCGATGCGGCGAAGGGCAAGGCACTGGTCGATTTCCTTTGGTGGGCGACCCATGAAGGCCAGGCAATGGCCGCGCCGCTGCACTATGCCCCGATTCCAGCGGCGCTGCTGCCGCACATCGAAGCCAAGCTGCGTTCGGTGACCTCGGGCGGCAAGCCGCTTGTCTCCCAGTAGCGTTCGCGCACCGGTACACGAGTCGTATGGAAGCAGTGATCTCCAAGTTTGAATCGGCCGATCAACGGACCGCGCCCCAACGGACAGGGGTGACAGTCCGGGCGCGTGAAGGCCGCCTCTATCATGGCCTGCTGACGGCGGCGGCGCTGGTGGCTCCGGCGATTCTGGTGCTGTTTGTGGGCGTGCTGGTGTACGGTGCCTGGCCGTCGATTCGTGCGTTCGGGCTGTCGTTTCTTACCTCCAGCGTATGGGAGCCACATCCCGAACGTGAGCAATACGGCGCCTTGCCCTTCATTGTCGGAACGCTGATCAGCGCTGTGCTGGCATTGTGCCTGGCCGCCCCATTCGGCATTGCGGTCGCCACCTTTCTTAACGAAGTCCTCACCTCCCGCTGGCGCTCGGCGGCGCGCTTTCTGATCGAAGTGCTGGCGACCATTCCCAGCGTTGTATACGGGCTGTGGGGGATCTTTGTGCTGGCTCCCTGGGTCAGCAACACCCTGCAGCCTGTGCTGGCGCGCTCGCTGGGCTTCCTGCCGATCTTCGGCCCGCCGTACGAACCGAGAAACATGTTGTGTGCTGTGCTGATCCTGGCGATCATGGTGTTGCCGATCATCGTGTCGATTTCGCTGGAGGCGATCCGCGCCGTGCCTGCGTCCTATCGCGAGGCGGCGCTGGGACTCGGGGCGACGCGCTGGGAGATGATTCGGGTGGCGGTGTGGCCTGCCTGCGGTTCCGCATTCGCCGGCGGATGCATCCTTGCATTGGGCCGGGCACTGGGTGAAACGATGGCGGTGACGATGGTGATCGGCAACGGACGGCGGATCAGCCCTTCGCTGTTCGCCGCTTCAGACACCGTCGCCAGCACCATCGCCAACCAGTTCGCAGAAGCGCCAAGCGATCTGTTCACGGCAGCATTGATCGAAATGGCGTTGCTGTTGTTTCTGGTGACGCTGGCGGTCAACGTCCTGGCTCGGTGGATCATTCGCCCGTCGCTTCCGGGTGCGGGAGGCCGGTCATGAGCCCGCGCTACCGCCGCTGGAAGAACCGACTGATGCTAGGGGCCATGGGACTCGCCTTGCTGATCTGCCTGGCGCCTCTGGCCAGCTTGCTGTTCACTCTGGTCGTCAAAGGCGGCAGCACGTTGAGTCTTCGGTTCATCACCGGACCCTGGCGGCCCGTCGGCGAGAACGGTGGCATCGCCCACGCCATCGCTGGATCGGTGTGTCTGCTCGGGATTGCGACGGCACTGGCGGTACCGGTGGGACTGGCGAAGGGTCTGTTCCTGGCTCGCGGGCGAAGTCCCCGACTGGGCGGCATGGTTCGCGTGCTGCTGGACGTGATGTCAGGCATCCCGGCGATCATCGTCGGCGTGTTCATCTACACCCTCGTCGTCCGCCGCAGCGGATTCTCGCTTGGCACCGGATTCTCCATGCTGGCCGGGGGACTGGCACTGGCGATGATCATGCTCCCGATCTTCGCGCGCACGACGGAAGAAGCGGTGCGAGCGATCTCTACCAGCGTGGATGAGGCTGGGTTGGCGCTGGGCCTGCCGCGCTATCGCGTCGTGCTCCGAATCGTGTTGCGGTCGGCGGTGCCGGCGGTGCTGACCGGGCTGTTTCTGGCGTTGGCCCGCGTCGCCGGCGAAGCGGCGCCGCTGCTGTTCACCGCCTTCGGGTCCAACGAATGGCCTGGCTCGCCGCTGGAACCGGTCGGATCGCTGCCCGCATTGCTGTTCGATTACGCCCGTCAGCCATTCGAAGAACTGGTGCGCCAGGCCTGGGGCGCGGCGCTGGTGTTGGTTGCCCTGATCCTCGCCGTTCGTCTGGCGACCCACGCTTACTCCCACTGGCGGTACGGATCAGGAGCAAATCCATGAAACTCAATATCACGATTCCAAGGCCTGCCGTCACCGCAGACCCTTGTGCTGGCGATTCTGAGATCGTTATCAGCGGCTTGGACGCGGGGTTCGGCGGACACCAGGTGCTGAAATCCATCTCGCTGACCCTGCCCCAGCGGACGATCACCGCTGTCATGGGGCCTTCGGGGTGCGGAAAGTCCACCCTGATCCGCTGCATCAATCGCCTTCACGAGGAAGTTCCCGGCGCTTGGGTGCGGGGCGCCATTAGGCTCGGTGGCGTGAACTTGTATGATCCGTCCCTCGACCCAGTGCAGTTGCGGCGACGGATCGGCATGGTCTTCCAGCGCCCCAATCCGTTTCCCACGTTCAGCATCTACGATAACGTGGCTGTCGGGCTGCGGCTGAACGGCATACGTAAGCGCTCAGTGCTCGACGAGCGTGTCGAACTCAGCTTGCGCCGTGCCGCGCTGTGGGATGAGGTCAAGGACCGTCTTGAGAAGCCCGGAACCAGCTTGTCTGGCGGACAGCAGCAGCGCCTCTGCATCGCCCGCGCATTGGCCGTCTCACCAGAGGTCCTGCTGCTGGACGAACCCTGTTCGGCATTGGACCCGGTTGCCACCGAGCGCATCGAGCAGTTGCTGGTTGACCTTCAGCGCGATTACACCCTGGTAATGGTCACGCACAATATTCAGCAAGCCGCACGCGTCGCCGGTCGGAGCATATTCCTGCTGTCGGGCGAGCTGATCGAGCAAGGGCCGACCAGTGAGTTGTTCACGAACCCGAGAGACCTGCGTACAGAATCTTTCATCAGCGGGCGCTTCGGCTAGACTGCCACAGGAGTTGTCTCATGCGACATTTCCAGGATCAGCTCGCAATGCTCCTGCAGAAGGTGGTCGTGATGGGGTCATTGGCCGAAGACATGATCCACACTGCGGCGCAGATCCTCGCGAAGCAGGCGGAGAAGCTCAGCGCCGACGTGTACTCGAAGGAACAACGGGTCAACGCCTTGCAGGTCGAGGTGGACGATCTGGCCGTCACGCTCACGGCGCTGAACCAGCCCGTGGCGAGAGACGCACGGTTCCTGTTCATGGTGTCGCGGATCGCCGGCGAACTGGAGCGCATCGCAGATCAGGCGATCAACATTTGTCAGAATTCCCATTTCGTCCTGGCGCCATCACAGCCCCAGGTGGACATGCCCCAGGCCGGATTGGCGGATATTTCGGTCATGGCCGAAGTCGCACAGAAGATGGTACGCGACAGTTTGACGGCCATGATGAACAAGGACGTAGCCTTGGCCGATCGGGTTCTGGCCGATGACGAGCAGGTAGACGGCTTTCGCGATAGGATATTTCGTTCCCTGCTGACGCACATGATGGAGAACCCCGGCACAATTCAACGAGCCATGTCGATGATCCTGATCGCCCGGAATCTCGAGCGAATCGCCGATCACGCCACCAATATCGGAGAAGAAGTGATCTATTGGATCCAAGGCCGCGACGTACGCCACACCAAGGGCCTGACCCAGCAACCCCGTAAGCAGAACCACCCATGAGCCGAGGAACGGTGCTGATAATCGACGACGAGAAGGACCTGATCGAGCTGGTGCGCTATAACCTGGAGCGCGAGGGTTTCGATGTGCTGGCGGCAACGGACGGGCGCTCGGGCTACAGCCTCGCTACCGAGCAACAGCCCGATGTGGTGGTGCTGGACCTGATGATGCCCGGAATGGGCGGGCTGGAAGTCTGTCGCCTGTTGCGTGCAAATAGCCGCACAGGCCACCTTCCCATCATCATCCTCACGGCGCTGGCAGCAGAGGCTGACCGTATTGTCGGCCTGGAGATCGGGGCCGATGACTATGTCACTAAGCCATTCAGTCCGCGGGAATTGGTGGCGCGCGTCAAGGCGGTGCTTCGCCGCATGACGGCGCAACTGGACGCACAGGTCATCCGCCAGGGAAGGCTCCTCGTAAATGTTGCCGGCCATGAAGTCAGCTATGACGGTCAAGCCGTAACCCTAACGGCGACGGAATTCCGCATCCTGCAGTTCTTGGCAAGCCGTCCCGGCCGTGTTTTAAGCCGCGACGCGATCATTGACGGGGCGCTGTCACGCGATGCGGCCATCTTCGACCGCACCATCGACGTGCATATCAGTTCTATTCGCCGCAAGCTGGGTGCGGGCGGCGACCTGATCGAAACCGTGCGGGGCTTTGGGTATAAGTTCACTGACCGCATCGGGGCCGAACCGAATGGAGAGTGAAGCACTGTGTGGTCCAGTCCCTTCTTTCGCCGCCTGTTCCTGCCTTACCTGCTGCTGAGCTGCGCAGCGATCGGCGTTGTCGGATTGGTCGGCGCGCAACAGCTTCGCGACAGCTACCTGCGCCAGGCGCGGCGTTCTCTGGGTGATGAAACCCAACTGCTGGCGCTGAGTGTGTCTGGCGACCTTCACCCCGACCGTCTGGCCGAGCTTCGCGACCATGTGAACCAAGCGGGGCAAGCCATTGGCCGGCGCGTAACCATCGTCGCGGAAGAGGGTACGGTCATCGCCGATAATGAAGCTGACCCGGCAGCCATGGAGAACCACCGCCTGCGCCCAGAGATTATCACCGCCACAACCCGCGGCCATGGCGAGAGCATACGCCCGAGCGAAACGATCCACACCGATATGATGTACTTCGCCCGTCGCGTCGATGGGGCCGACGGAAAACCGTATTACTTGCGATTGTCGCTGCATCTACTGGATTTGGATCGCCAGTTGCGGGCCTTCTACGCTGGCATCGCCGCCGCCGCACTTCTGGCCATGCTCGGAGCCGCGGGGATCAGCTACTATTTTGCTCGTCGTTCCACCCGCCCGTTGCTGGAACTGATCCAGTTTGCCGACGCCATACGCCATGGGAACCTCAGCCGGCGGATCGTCCGCCCGGAAATCGGGGACTTGGGAACCCTGGCAGCAGCGCTGAACGCGATGGCGGATTCGCTGGTCGATCTGCTTCACCAGTCCCAGCGCGACAAGTCGCAACTGCTGGCCATCTTGTCTGGCATGAACGAAGGAGTCATCGCCACCAATACCCAGCAACGTGTCGTTCTCTCCAATCAAGCCGCGGCCCGCCTTCTCGACGCATCGCTCGAGGAGGCAGTGGGCAGGCCGTTATGGGAGGTCATACGACACCAGGCAATCTTGCAGGCGGCAAGCGATGTACTGCTTGGCTCGCAGCGACAGGGTCTACGTATTGGCACGATCGCTGGCAGGCAGTTGCAAGTGACGATCCGAACGTTCCCCGCGCTGGGAACCCCCGAAGGCCTGGTAATCGTTTTGCACGATGCCACCGAAGCCATTCGCTACGAAGAACTGCGCACGGAGTTCGTCGCCAACGTGTCTCATGAGCTGCGTACCCCGTTGACCGCCATCAAGGGCTTCGCTGAGACCCTGCGCGAAGGGGCCATGCAGGATCCACAGCGTGGGCCGCAATACCTGGCCACTATCGAGAAGCACGCCGACCAGCTGACCAATCTCGTCAGTGATCTGCTTGACCTGTCAAGCATGGAAAGCCTGCCTGGCGTTCCGCGCCCCGAGCACGTGGACCTTGAACAGGTCGCGCGGAAGGCGGTGGAGCTATTTCAATCCGCCGCCCAGCGCAAGCAACAGCAGCTCAACATCGAGGTTTGGCCGCATCTGCCGCACGTGGACGGCAACGCTGATTACCTGCAACGCGCTATCGCAAATCTCATCGACAACGCCCTCAAGTACACGCCTGAAGGTGGCGTGGTGCGCTTGTCAGTCAAGCAGGACAACAGCGCCCTATCCGTCGAGGTGAGCGATAACGGCATCGGGATTCCCGCTGATGACCTGCCTCGCATCTTCGAACGCTTCTATCGGGTGGACCGTTCGCGCTCCCGTGACATGGGCGGCACCGGCCTTGGCCTTTCGATCGTGAAGCACATCGTTCAAGCCCATCGCGGGACAATTGAAGTCTCCAGCAAGCCCGGTCAGGGCACGCGGTTCGTCATGCGATTCCCGCGAGCATCGTTGACCGCGAGTGATGCCAGCGCTAGCGATTGAATCGCTTCATCCGTCCACGAATCGATCAACGAATCCTTGGAGGAGTTTCTCCGTCTCTGGCTTGCTGATCGTGCCATCAGGGCTGATTAGCTCGATGGCGAAATGGAGGAACACCTCTGGCTGGATGCTTTCCACGCGGGCACCGCTAATGCAGCGCCGAGGAGGGGCGCGACGATAAACAGCCACAGGTGATTGAGGTTCCCAGCGACGATGGCCGGGCCGATCGAGCGGGCGGGGTTCATCGACGCATTGCACACCGGGCCGGCGAACATCGCTTCCAGGCCCACCGTCGCGCCGATGGCGATGCCCGCCATCAGACCTTGCACTTTGCTGCCGCGGGCGACGGAGAGGATCACCAGCATCAGGAAGAACGTGAGGATCAGTTCCATCCAGAACGCCTGCATCACCGGGCCGTGCGGCTGGGTGATGCCGACGTTTCCCGTCATGCCGAACAGCAGCCGCAACGCGCCGGCGGCGGCGGTTGCGCCGGCGAGTTGGGCGAGAACGTAGGGCGCGATCTTTCTGGGCGCGAACGAGCCGCTGATGGCGAAGGCGATCGTGACCGCAGGGCTGAAGTGAGCACCGGAGACCTCGCCCATCGCGTAGATCATGGCCATGATCACCAGGCCCCAAACGATGGAGATGCCGGCGTGGGTGATGACGCCGCCGTGAACATCATTGACGACCATAGCACGCACCGGGCGAAGACGAGTTCGAAGGTGCCGAGGAACTCGGCGAAAAGTTGGGGGCGGATCACGCGTCAAGCCTTTGTTCGATGGATTGGATGAACGTGCGGATTTCATCGCGGACGCGCCGGTAGTGGGTCATCGCTTCTTCGTCGGACTTGGCGTCCTTGGCGAGGTTGGGCGGGTCATCGAAACCGACGTGAACGACCTTGGTTTGGCCGGGGAAGACGGGGCAGGTCTCGTGGGCATGGCCGCAGACGGTGACGACGTAGTCGAATTTTATGTGCTTCAGCTCATCCAAGTGCTTGGAGTGATGCGTAGTGATATCGACGCCGGCTTCGGCCATCGCCTGGACGGCGCGGGCGTTCATGCCGTGCGGATCGACGCCGGCGGAGTAGGCGTCGAGGGTGTCGCCCTTCAGCGCTTTGGCCCACCCCTCCGCCATCTGGCTTCGGCAGGAGTTGCCGGTGCAGAGAAACAGGACCTTCGCTTTGCTCATGATCGATTCACTTCCGAAAGGGCAGCACCGGCGGCGCGGAGCACCGCCGGTGCTTTGCGAACTACTTGCCGCAGCACCCATCGCCGCACGGGCAGGACGGGGTCGGCGGGCAGGGAACCGGGCACGGGCAGTCGTCTTGGGACGCGCACATGACAGCCTCCACGGTGAGACTCCGGCGATCGCGGGCCACGCACGTTGCGGGCCCAGTCGATCGTCACGTCAGGAGTGTAGAGGTTGAACCTTTGTGCAAGGTCAAGGCCTTTTTGCGCGGATTCTTTTTGGGCGGGCAGTCGCAGGCGGGTTTGCCCTTCAATCGCTCGATCTCGTTGCACCAGTCGGGGCCGCCCTGGCAGCAGCTGCGCAGGGCGACGCTGAGCACACGGTCGATGCGCTTCAGCTCGCGCAGCTTCTGCTTGACCTCGACGAGACGCCGCTTGATCAGGGCGGCGACTTCATCGCACGGCGGCGCGTCGGAGTAGGTGAGATCCAGCATCTCGCGGATGTCCTTCAGCCCGAACCCCGACGCCTGGGCGGCGCGGATGAACTTCAAACGCTCCAGCGATGCAGCGGAGTAGGCGCGATAGTTCGCGCCGGTGCGGGCATCGGGCGTGAGCAGCTTCTCTCGCTCGTAGAAGCGAACGGTTGAGGTTGGAACGCCAGCGGCGGCAGCGAGTTGGCCGATGGTCAGGTCTTTCACAATCTACATTATCGCAGTGCCGTGCTGTGGATCAAAGCAGGTTCAAGCAACCCGAAAAGCTGAGGAAATCGTTCTTTGATGGGAGGCAGACTTCACCGAGAAACGCAAGTTGGTCGAAATCGTCGTTTTGAACTTTTCGCTGGAGGGCGCAAGTCTTGTCCCCACAATCAATAAGCCCTTCGACGTACTCGCCGAAGGGCTTAAAGTCTCATCAGATCGGGGCGACAGGATTTGAACCTGCGACCTCTTGACCCCCAGTCAAGCGCGCTAAACCAAGCTGCGCCACGCCCCGGACACGGTTAACAGCATGCCACAATACGCGCTGCCGAGCCGATTCGCAAGTGCCCCAGGTTACGAGGATTTAGCCGTGATGGCGGCAAAGGCCTTTTTCGCGGCTTTGAGGGTCTGCTCGATGGCGTCGGCGTCGTGGGCGAGGCTGGGGAACCAGGCCTCGTACTGCGACGGCGGGAGCATGACGCCATTTTCGAGCATGGCATGGAAGAAAGCGGCGTATGTCTCGGTATTGCTGGCCGTCGCCTGGGCGTAATTGGTGACGGCCGCGCCCGGCTGGGCGGTGAAGAAGACCGTCAGCATGCTGCCGACGCGATTGATCGTCACCGGTATGCCCGCGTCCTCAGCCGCGGCTGCCAGTCCCGAGGCCAGTTCAGCCGACTTGGCTTCCAGGCTCTCGTAGACGCCCTCTTCCTTCAGCAGCTCCAACGTCGCCAGGCCGGCTGCCATGGCCAGCGGATTGCCGCTGAGCGTCCCCGCCTGATAGACCGGGCCAGCAGGGCTGATCATCTCCATGAGCTTCCGCGATCCGCCATACGCACCCACAGGCAGGCCGCCGCCGATGACCTTCCCCAGGCAGGTCAGGTCCGGCTTGACCTTGTACATCACCTGCGCGCCGCCCCAGGCGACACGGAAACCGGTCATCACTTCATCCAGGATCAGCAGGGCGTCGTGCTCGGTGCACAGATCGCGGAGGCCCTGCAGATACCCCTCAGCCGGGGGGATGACCCCCATGTTGCCCGCCACCGGCTCAACGATAAAAGCGGCGATCTGGCCGGGATGCTGCTCGAAGACAGCTTTGGCGCCATTGAGGTCGTTGTAGTGGACCAGCAGCGTGTCGGCGGCTGCGGATTCGGGGATGCCGGGCTTGGCTGCGGCCTGGGTGCTGTCGCGCAGGGTCAGCGCGCCGCTGCCGGCTTCGACGAGCAGGGCATCGGCATGGCCATGGTAGCAGCCGACGCATTTAACGATCTTTGCCCGGCCGGTGGCGGCCCGCGCCAGGCGGATCGCGCTCATCGTCGCCTCGGTGCCGCTGTTGACGAATCGGATCATCTCCATGTCCGGCAGGGCGGAGATGATCGTGCTGGCAAGCTGTGTCTCGGCTTCGGTGGGGGCGCCGTAGCTGGTGCCGCGGCCGATGGCCTTGGACAACGCCGCAACGACCTGCTCATTGGCATGGCCGCCGATCAACGGCCCGTAGCTGCAGACGTAGTCGATGTACTCATTTCCGTCGATATCGGTGACACGGCAGCCTTCGGCGCTCTTGATGAAAATCGGTGTCCCCCCGACGGCTGAGAATGCGCGCACCGGCGAGCTGACGCCGCCGGGCATGATCTGCCGGGCCTTCAGAAAGGCGGATTCGGAGTTTGTCGTGGTGTAGGTCTTATCTGCCATTGGTCTGTTCCCGCCGCGCGGGAGCGCATCTTACTGAAATTGTCGGCGGTTGCGAATCACCGTTCCAAGTTTGCTCACGGGCCTCAAACTCGTCACAGGATCGATCCTCCGGTAAACTGGCGGCTATACGGAGGTACCGATGGCCAAGGCCCATGTTGACCCCAACGAACTGCGGCGATTCGCCGGTGACCTCAACCGGTTCAATAATGACCTGCAGGGTCTGATTTCCTCCCTGCACGCCAAGATGCGCGGCCTGGAGCAGAGCTGGCGCGATCAGGAACAGAAAAAGTTCAGCGAAGCCTTTGAGCAAACCGTCAAGGTGCTCAGCAACTTCCTGGAGGCGTCGCATCAGCACGTCGCGACCCTCAACAAGAAGGCCGCAGCCGTGGAAGAGTATCTCAAGCAGCGATAGGCCCGCTGCCTGGTCCGTCGGATAGCGGCTCTAGCCGCATGCGACGGGTTCATGGTCCTGGGAACGGGCGGTTGAACCATGGCAGAATCCGCACGAGTCGAATCCATCGAAGCCCTCAAGCTGTTCAAGCGGGCATTGTGGAAGTTCCAGGAGAGTGCCAGCGTCGCCCTCAACGAAGCCGAAGCCGAGATCTCCCGCGTGCAGATGTGGCTGGAGAACGAGCAGCGCACCTTCTGGGCCAGCGAGGTGCGAAAACGGCAGGAAGCCGTCATGCGTGCCAAGGAAGCCCTTCGCCAGAAGCAGATCTTCAAGAGCCCCACCGGCGGCCGCCAGTCGGACATCGATGAGCAAAAGGCCCTGCAACTGGCCCTGCGCCGCCTTGCCGAAGCCGAGCAGAAGGTCCTGGCTGTCAAAAAGTACACCCAGCACCTGCGCCGCGAGGCGATGATGTACAAGGGCCAGGTCCAGCGCATTGCCAGCATCGTCTCAGCCGACATTCCGCAGGCGGCACACGACCTTGAGGCGATTATCCAGCGGATCGAGGCGTATGCGACCGGAGAGGGCGTTGCCGCACCGGAGATGGCCACCTCGCAGGCGGACGATCAGCCGTCCATGCGTCGCGCCCCGCGCGAGGAAAACCAGCCGGCTGCCCAATCCGAGCCCGCGCCCGCTGCCGAAGGCGACAAATCACCGTCCGGCGATGAAGGATCCGACACACAAAACGCCCAGCAGGCGTCCCCTCCATCGCCACAAACTGACGAACAACGCAATAACGACCACCGGAGCACGTAAATGGGTGTATACGAAGGTCGAGGCGGACTGACGAAGGCGACACGCGAGCTGATGCTCCGCTGGCAGGAGACCCGGAGTAGTTGGAGCGACGCTGTCGCCGAACAGTTCGAAAAGAAGTATCTCGAATCGCTGGAAAAAGACGTCAAGTCAGCCGTCGGCGCCATGGACCAGATGGCAGCGCTGTTGTCGCGCATCCGTAACGACTGCCAGTGAAAGACACCTGTGACTGATATGCACGACCAACTGGAACCTCAATCCATCGGCTCGGACGAGCCAGCCGGCAACGGCGCCGCCACGCCCCGAGATGTCCAGCGCGCCGCACTGCGGTCGCTGATCGATCTGTCCACCTCCGCGGCTGAGGAAGAAGCCCGCATCGAGCAGGAGCATCAGCAGCGCCTGGAGACCGCCCGCAGCGATCTCAAGACCGCCAGGATCGTCCTCGAGCAGCAGATCGCCCAGCAAACCCAGGCTGCCCAGGCCAAGCATGAGCAGCGCACCAGCCATCTGGGAGCCAAGTTCGATGCCGAGCTCAAGGCCGCATCCGAGGCCTTCGCCCGGGCCAAGGCTACAGCCGATCTGGAGCTCCAATCTGCTGAGCGTGAGGTCAAAAAGCAGTTCGACCAGGCCGCATGGCTGGCTGAAAGCGTCCACGAAGCCACCGTCGCCCAGGCTCGCGAGGATGCCAGGCAGGACAAGCTGAAATACGGCGAACGCATCGAGCAGCTCGATGCCATGGAGAACAAGCTCGCCGAGCTGCTGCACACCTACGGCGCCACCAGCCTGGCTCAGACCCACCCGCCGGAGATCAAACTCGAAGGCGACCCAGCCGAGCTGTACGACAAGCATCTGCAAGCCGCGCAGCTCGCCCTGCGCCGCTTCGACACGCTGCCGATCCCGCGCCTGTTCGTCGGGCTGACGCCGTGGATCGTCGGCGTGCTGGTCGTCGGTTTGGCTGTTGGCGGGACCTACCTCGCCGACGGCGGAGGGCCGCCCGATATCTCGCGGCTGGCGATTGTCGGCGGGATCGCACTGGCGGCGTTCGTCGTCGTCGCCATCGGCTTGCGGTTCCTTGCCCGATCGCAGATCCGCCAGGCCTACGCGCCGCTGCGGGCTGAGCTGACCGCCACACGCAACGCCGCCAAGGCGCACCTCGATCACCTGGCGCGCGAGCGCGATTCGCGCGTCGCAGAGTCGAAGCGCAAGACCGAAGCCGAGATCGACGCCCTCAAGAAGAAATTCGCCCCCGTCCGGGCCCAGGCACGCCATCACCACGACCAGGCCATCGAAAAGGCCAAGGCCCAGTACGACGAGATCCGTGCCCGCGTCTCCGCTGAACGGGAGAAGGCCCTGGCTGAGGTCGACGCCTGGCTGGCGCAGACACGCGAGGCGATCGAGCAGCGTCGCGAGCGTAAGCTGCGCGAGTTCCAGGAGCGACATGATCAGGCCATTGCCGAGGCTGAGCAGCAGTACGCTCAGGCCCGCGCAGCCCTGCAGCAACGGTGGGACACGGGGCTTGCGGAAATCGCCGATCCGATCCACCAGTCCGGCTCATCTGATGGTCGCGCGATCCTCCGCTGGGAGCAGACCGACTGGAACACGTGGCAGCCGCCGCAGCGGTTCGCGCAGACCGTCCGATTTGGCGAGTTGCAGGTCGATCTGCAGCGCATCACCGACAAGCTGCCGCGAAGCCTTCGCCTGCCCGAGGCCTTTTCGCTGCCAGCCGGGCTGGCGTTCCCGCGGCATTCGTCGCTGCTGATCCATACGGATCGCGAGGGCCGGCCCGAGGCGCTGGACACGCTGCGCATGGTGATGTCGCGCCTGCTGACCAGCCTGCCGGCGGGACGCGTGCGCTTTACGATCATCGATCCCGTCGGCCTGGGACAGAACTTCGCCGGTTTCATGCACCTGGCCGATCACGACGAAGCCCTCGTCGGCTCGCGCATCTGGACCGAATCGGAGCATATCGAGCAGCGGCTGGCTGATCTGACCGAGCACATGGAGACGGTCATCCAGAAGTACCTGCGCAACGAGTTCGAGACGATCGACGAGTACAACGCGCAGGCCGGCGAACTCGCCGAGCCGTATCGGTTCCTGGTGATCGCCGACTTCCCCGTCGGTTTCGAAGGCGACAGTTTCCGGCGCCTGGCGAGCATCGCCAGCTCGGGTGCCCGCTGCGGCGTGTATACGCTCGTGCTGCGCGACCTGCGCACGCCGCTGCCCAGCGGCACGCACATCGACGAGCTGGAGCAGCACAGCATCAACCTCGTTCGCGAAAATGGCCGGTTCGTCTGGAGAGACGAGGTCTTCCAGCAGTTCCCGCTGAAGCTCGATCCGCCGCCGTCGGAGCAGACGCTGACGCAGATGCTCGATGTCGTCGGCCGGCATGCCAAGGAATCCAAGCGGGTCGAGGTGCCGTTCACAGCCATCGCGCCCAAGCCGGAGCAGTTCTGGTCGCTGGACAGCAGCAGCGAGCTGAGCGTCGCCGTCGGCCGCATGGGCGCGACGCGCCAGCAGCATCTGCGCCTGGGCAAGGGCGTCGCCCAGCATGCGTTGATCGCCGGTAAGACCGGTTCGGGTAAGTCGACATTGCTGCATGCGATCGTCACGAACCTGGCGATGTGGTATTCGCCCGATCAGGTCGAGCTGTATCTGGTCGACTTCAAGAAGGGCGTCGAGTTCAAGACGTACGCCACGCACAGCCTGCCGCATGCGCGGGCGATCGCGGTGGAGTCGGATCGTGAGTTCGGCCTGAGCGTGCTCCAGCGGATTGACGCGGAGCTGACGCGGCGCGGCGAGCTGTTCCGAAAGGTCGGGGTGCAGGATCTGGCCTCCTACCGTCGCGAAGTGCCCGGCGATGTCATGCCGCGGACAGTGCTGATCATCGACGAGTTCCAGGAGTTCTTCAGCGAAGACGACAAACTCGCTCAGGACGCAGCCGTGCTGCTGGATCGCCTGGTGCGACAGGGCCGTGCGTTCGGCATTCACGTGCTGCTGGGTTCACAGACGATCGCCGGATCATCCGGCCTGTCGCGCAGCACGATCGGCCAGATCGCGGTGCGCATCGCCCTGCAGACCAGCGAAGCCGATTCGCAGCTCATCCTGGGTGACAACAACTCGGCTGCGCGATTGCTGTCGCGTCCGGGCGAGGCGATCTACAACGACGCCGGGGGCCTGGTCGAGGGCAACAGCCCGTTCCAGGTGGCCTGGCTGCCGGATGAGCAGCGGGATGTGTTCCTCGAGCAGGTGCAAGATCGGGCAAAGCAGCAGGGCGTTCGCGTGCCCGAGCCGATTGTGTTCGAGGGGAATGTCCCAGCCGATGTCCGCAGGAATCGGCTGCTGGCCGAAGCGCTCGATGGCGCTCGCCTCGATGGCCCGCCGCGCGCGTGGCTGGGCGAGCCGGTGGCGATCAAGGAGCCGACGGCTGTGCCGTTCCGCCGTCAGCCCGGAGCCAACATGCTCATCATCGGCCAGCAGGACGAGCAGGCGATGGCGATCATTGGCGTCTCGATGATCTCGCTGGCGGCGCAGCACGGCAAAGACCGGGCGCGTTTCGTGCTCATGGATGGGACGCCGGCGGATTCGGACCTCGCCGGCCGGCTGGAGCAGGTCGCGGCGGTGATTCCGCAACAGGTCGAGCGGGTAGAGTACCGCCAGACGGCTGAAGCGATCGATGAATTGGCCAGGGAACTTGCCCGCCGGCAGGAGCAGGACGATCCTGACGCGCCGACGATCTACCTGGTCATCTACGGCTTGCAGCGATATCGCGTGCTCCGCAAGAGCGAGGAGGGCTTCAGCTTCTCGCTGGATGACGCGGAGAAGCCGCCTCAGCCGGACAAGCAGTTTGCCGATCTGCTGCGCGACGGTCCGGGCGTCGGCATCCATGTGATCGCCTGGTGCGACACGCCGGCCGCCGTGGAGCGGACGATCGAACGCAGCAGCATGCGTGAGTTCGACAACCGCATTCTGTTCCAGATGAGCGCAGCCGATTCGAGCAACCTGATTGACTCCCCAGCCGCCAACAAGCTCGGCTTCTTCCGTGCGCTGGCCTACAGCGAAGAGCAGGGCATGATGGAGAAGTTCCGGCCGTACGCACTGCCGGATGCACAGTGGCTGCAGGAGGTTGGCGAGAAGCTGCAGAAGAAGGCGTGATGCCGCAGCCGTGTGGCTGGGTGCATGTTGTTTGTTGACCACCACCGTCAGCCGACGTCAACAGGCAACAGGCGACGCGCGCCCTCGCCCTTCGTCGCTGATCAGGACTGACACCTTGGACACACCCCATGCAACAGCAGTTCTGAGTACTTCACCCGGTACTGCTGATCGGGTGCCACCTGCTGCATCAGCTTGCGGGGGATGGGCACATCGCGCAGGCATTCGACGCTGCCGCACGATTCGCAGACGAAGTGGGCGTGATCGTGGCGGGGGGATTGCGGCTCACTGTCGCTGAGGGCATAGCGCCAAACGCGATCATCGCCGCGGATGCGGTGCAGCAGGCGGTGTTCGGTCAGTGTGTTGAGCGTGCGATAGACCGTGACCGAATCCGTGCTGGCTGGGAGAGCGTCGAGGATCTGCTGAGCCGCCAGGGGCGTGTGCATGCCGGCAAGCAGCTCCAGAACAGCCAGGCGCACAGGCGTGCGCTTCAGCCCGGCTTCGCGGAGCAGTGTCTCAGCGGAAAATGTCACGTTGGCGGCCACGGATCGTATTGTAACCGTTCGCGCAGCGATGGCCATTGGCCGGGGTATGGGGCTTGTTGCATGGGGCCGGTTGACGTCCACATACCCTACGCCAATCGCTTCGCGCCTTCGCGGCTATTCACTTGCGAAGGCGCGACTCGATCACCCGCCGCATCACGTCCACCGGCGCCGGCTGGCGTGTCCAGGCCTCGAACTGGCCGACGGCCTGGCGGACGAACATCTCCACGCCGCTGATCGTCTTGGCGCCGGCTTTCTCTGCCAGCTCCAGCAGACGGGTGCGCGTCGGGTTGTAGATGGCGTCGAACACGAGCGTATTCGTGTCGAAGGGCGGCTCGGCATCGCCGAACGGCGTGACATCGGTATGCGGATGCATGCCGACGCTGGTCGTGTTGAGGTAGATCGAGCAGCCGCCGCGGGGGAGGTCTTCCATGGGCTTGGCTGACACCTCGCCCGTCTTGCCGTTGAATTCCTCCGCCAGCGCCTCAGCCCGCTCAAGCGTGCGGTTGTAGACCTCGACGGTCGCACCATACTTGGCCAGGGCGGCGACGGCGGTCCTTCCCGTGCCGCCGGCGCCGATAACGGCCACGCGCCTCCCGGCCAGATCCTCGCGGCGGATGTCCAGCGCAGCCGTGATACTGTCGAGAATGGCCGCGTAATCCGTGTTGAACCCGTACAGCGAAATTCGCCCACCGTCGCGTGAGATCGCGATCGTATTGACCGCGCCGATCGCCTCCGCCAGCGGCTCGACGCGATGGCCTTTTTCGCGCAGGTACCGCAGCGCGTGCTGCTTGTGCGGGATCGTGACGCTCAGCCCCGACAGATGCAGCCGCTCGAAGGCCAGGAACGTCTCCATGAACGCCTTGAAACTCTCGTACGTCCCCTGCACCAGCAGCGGCAGATAGACGCCGTCGTAGTGGATCGCGTCAAACGCCGCATTGTGGATGGCTGGCGACATCGAATGCCCGACGGGGTCCGCCACGACGCCGTAGACCTTCGTCTCTGGGCCTATCGCATCCCAGCGGTACAGGCGCTTCATGTCCGAGACGCTCACCTGCCCAGGCGCCGTGCCGCCATCGCTGGTCAGCGACGCGAACGTGAGGAATGCGCCGAATTTGCGCGCCAGGATGCGGGAGATCACACCGGCTTCGCCCATGCACAGGGCGATCGTCGGTTTGCTGCGGTTCTGCAGGATCTCGAAGGCTTCGAGGTTGTCGCGGATATTGCGGGCGGACCAGACGATCTTGGAGATGTCGGCGGGCGACGCATTAAGCTCAGCCACGATATTCCACAGGCGATCGGGCCGCGTGGTGAAATCATGGCTGGAGGCGATGATGCCCGTGCGCTGCTCGCGTGGCTGGGGGGAGAAGGCAGCGATCGATGGCATCGCGCGCAGCTCGACATCGACATAGGCTGCCAGGCCGGAGGCACCGTCGCGCAGCAGCGCGATGCGCTGGCTGTCGGAGAGGGTGCTGTGGCCGCCCTCCCAGGTCGGCCGGCAGGTTACGATCGCCGGCAGCGACGAGGCCTGCACCATCTGGCGGATGGTCTGGGCATCCTCGATGTTGTCGACGCGCAATTCGACCAGATCCGCGCCGGCTTCGGCAGCCGCGGTGGTGTCACGGCGGACCTGTTCGACGCTGGTGGCGAAGATGGCAACGCACAGGTGGGTCATCGGCGGCGCCTCAAACTCCCATCGGGGCGGCGACGCGCTGCATCTGCTCCTGGAGCAACTGGACGGTCGCCTCGCTGGCCGGCCAAAGCGGCAGGCGCAGCTCGCCGCTGTCCATGTTCGCCAGCTTCATCGCAGCCTTGATGCCGACAGGGTTGCCTTCGACAAACAGGGCGCGAATCAGGCCGAAGAGGCGAACATGCAGCTTCTGGGCCTCATCGAGCTTGCCGGCGGCTGCCAGCTTGGTGAGCTGGCACACCTCGCGCGGCATGAGGTTGGACAGCACGCTGATGACGCCGGTTGCGCCGATGGCCATGAGCGGCAGCGTCATGCCGTCGTCGCCGCTGATGACGGTGATGTCGCAGCGGGCGCGGATCTCGGTCGCGATGTCGATCGAGCCGGTGGCTTCCTTGATCGCGACGATGTTGGGATGCTTCGCGAGGCGCTCGACCGTCTGCGGGCTCATGGTGATGCCCGTGCGGCCTGGGATGTTGTAGAGCACGATCGGCAGGTCGACGCTGTCGGCGATGGTCATGAAGTGCCGGTAAAGGCCTTCCTGCGACGGCTTGTTGTAATAGGGATTGACGCTCAGGCCGGCGGCGCAGCCGACTTTTTTGGCATGCTGGTGCAGTTCAACGGCCTCGGCTGTGGAATTGGCGCCGGTTCCGCCGATGACCGGCACGCGGCCGTTGGCGGCCTGGACGGCCAGCTCCAGCACGCGCACATGCTCCTCGAAGGAGAGGGTCGGCGATTCGCCGGTCGTGCCGACCGGCACGAGCGCATCGATTCCGGCTGAGATCTGGTACTCGATCTGCTGCTTGAAGCGGGCTTCGTCCACGCGGCCGTCGCGGAACGGGGTTATCAGGGCTGTCATCGCGCCGCTGAACATGCATTACTCCTTCGGATTGGCATTGATCAGTTGCTTCATCTCGCGCACGGCCTGCCGCAGGCCGGTGAAGACGGCGCGGCTGACGATGGCGTGCCCGATGTGCAGCTCGCGCAACCCCGGCAGGGCGGCCACGTGGTGCACATTGACATAGTTGAGGGCGTGACCGGCGTTGAAGCGCATGCCGGCTTTGCGGATGGCGTCGCCGGCGTCCATGATCTTGCGCAGCTCGGCTGCCAGTTGCGGTTTGTCCAGGTCGCCGCCGGTCTGGTGGAAGACGGCTGCGTACGGGCCGGTGTGCACCTCGCACACGTCAAACCCCACCTCAGCCGCGGCTTCGATCTGCGGCAGCTCGGCATCGATGAAGGCGCTGACGGTCAGTCCGGCATCCTTCAGCCGGGCCACCACGTCCTTGAGATGCTTGCGCTGGCCGACAACGTCCAGCCCGCCTTCGGTCGTGATCTCCTGGCGGCCCTCGGGCACGAACATGCAGAGGTTAGGCTTGACGCGCAGGGCGATGGCGACCATCTCCTCCGTGGCGGCCATCTCCAGATTGAGCTTGACGTGGCACATGGTCCGGATCCGCTCGATGTCGTGATCCTGGATGTGCCGGCGGTCTTCGCGCAGGTGGCAGGTGATGCCGTCGGCGCCGCCGAGCTGTGCCTCGACAGCCGCCCAGACCGGGTCGGGCTCATAGGTGCGACGCGCCTGGCGGAGCGTCGCCACATGATCGATGTTGACTCCCAATTCAACCATACAGGGGGGCGATTCTACGCATTCTCGGGCGGGGCTGAAAGCGGTGCGACGTTTCGAACGGCAAATCGAGTTCCTGCGGGGACTTCGCGAAGGCGCTGGCGAGCCAGTTGGAGGGGGCAGGCGGTCGCAAGCCGCAACGCGGGGGGCATGGTCAATTTGCCAGCCGGGGCGTATGATCGGTGCTATGGCTCGCAAGGACCATCCCAACTGGGCGCCGCGCATCCATAACCGCCGGGCGATGCACGATTACCACATCGATGCCAAGCTCGAGTGCGGCATTGCGCTGACCGGCTCGGAGGTCAAGAGTTTGCGGCAGGGCAAAGCCACGCTCCAGGAAGCCTTCGCCCGGGTCGAAGGGGGCGAGCTGTTCCTCTACCAGATGCACATTGACCCCTACGAGAAGGCGACGCTTGCCTGGAACCACGACCCCAACCGCACGCGCAAGCTGCTGGCCCATCGCCGTGAGATCCGCAAGCTTGAACAGCAGACCAAGACCAAGGGTGTGACGCTCATCCCGCTGGCTGCCTATTTCAAGGAGGGGAAGGTCAAGATCGAGATCGGCGTGGCCCGCGGCAAGAAGCAGTTCGACAAGCGCGAGAGCATCAAGCGCCGCGAACAGGACCGCAACGTGCGGCGGATGATGTCGCATCGGGGGTGAGGCGAGAAGCCAGAAGTCAGAAGACAGAAGACAGAAGATTGTGGCACGGGCGTGCCGCACGTGCGCGATCTGAGGGCCCCAGATGAACGCGGATGAACGCAGATCTCAAGGCGGAGATTATCAGTGTCCATCGGTGTTCATCTGTGGCTCTTTTCTTTGTGGCAGGCGCAGGCGGTGTTCGTTGCCTGCGGGGCCGTAGGTGCAGAACCACGTTTCGCCGTCGATGGTGCGCAGGGCGACATTTCCGGGGGAACGCTCGATCCTGTACTTCATGCCCTCGGGAGGTTCTACCTCCTCCTCAAATTCCGGCAGGAGGGCTGCCAATTCCTGTTCGGTGATGCCTGCATAGAGTTGGCCGGATGCAATAAGCGACAAGGCAACCTGTCGCTGCTCGCGGGGTATGTAGTGGCCGAAGTAGAAGGCACGCCGCGTGGTTTCGGCTGTCGGGATCACCGGCAGGAGGGCACGGGCGATGGCTGCAGAGGCGAAGGCCAGCACGAGGAGGACGGCGACGGCATTCACAAACAGCCGATCGGGCTTTCTGCCGCCGCGCAGGGCGATACCGGTGGTCAGGGCGATCGCGATGCCGCCAAGCTGGAGGATGCCGACGAACAGGTCGTGCCTGGCTCGCTCGCCGTAGAAGTGCTGCCGCTGGGGAGTAAGCGGCGAGAGGGTCATCTCGACGTCGCGGTCCATCTGCTGAGGTGAGAGGTCGGCTTGCAGCTTGGTGACGACGCAGCCGTCCCACATGTGCTCGACGGCGTCGGGATGGCCGATCTCGAGGCTGTGTTTGCTGGCCTGCATCGTCGGGCCGACGCGCATATTGACGCCTTCCGATTGTCCGGGAAAAAGGTGGAATGAATCGGCGGCCACGCAGTCGAATGCGTCAGCCGAGGCCTGCTGATCGGCGACGACGATCAGCTCGACACGCGTGTCCGACCGGCCAATGGCTGTCAGTTTCATGGGGAAGACGGGCTTGTCGACCGGGAATGTGGCAACAAGCGGATGGGGCGTCGCAACGCCGTCGCCTTCGCGGACCAGGCGCGCGACGACAAAACACCAGCCGCGGGCGATGTAGTCATCGATGATCGCCTGCTCCGAAGCCTCAAGGGGCGCCAGCTCCTGATCGGCCAGCCATTGCGAAAGGGCGACGGCTTCGTCGGCACGGAGAACCGTTGCATCGTAATTGCCCACACGCTGGGCCGAGGCGATGGCGATGCCGTCGCCGAACAGATATCCGCGCGGCGCGCTCAGGGTTGGCAGGAGCACAGACGCCGCCACGAGCGCGACAAAAACCACCAATAGGGCGGCAATGGAGCGTCGCGGGAGATACATGGAGAGGGCGGTCCAGATGAGCAGGACGATCAGCAGCATCCGGGTGATGTGGACGAATCCCTCCAACCCGCCTGTGACGGACGGCTGGATGGCGTTGCAGACGGTCCTGAGCATGCCGCTGTCGCCGGCTTGCAGGCTGGTGGGCTCAGCCGGGAGAGGCAGGATCCAGCCGACATCCGGGCTGGGCGTGTCGAAGCTGGATTCGACGATGAGCATCTCGATGCCGTCCTGGTAGACGATCATCGCCCGCTGAACGGGAATGGCTGGCGGCGCGGGATAGGCCGGCGCGCTCTTGAAGCCGCCGTTGGCAGATGCCAGGGAAGTCGCCAGAAGGATGATGCCCAGTGCAAGAAGAAGTCGCCGCGCCACGAGGGGGATTGTATCAAAATATAGCGACGGAGCGAAGTGGCGACGAGGCGACGAAGGGGGTTACAGAGACGGAGAGACAAAGAGACGAAGAGACGAAGTGGTGCCGGTATGCGGAACGTTGCGAGTAACAAGTAACCAGTAACAGATAACCAATCCACAAAAGCACGGAGCGACGGAAGGGGGGTATGGGCGCGATCCCTTCGTCGTCGCTCCGTGTGATTCGTCGCGATGTCGCGTTGCACTAGCTGCGACGGCGGCGTGTGAGGAGGACAGCCAAGCCGCCAAGGGCGATGCCGCCGACCGGTTCAGGCACGACCACAATCTGCCCGGTCTGATAGTCGAACGGCTGATCCCCGAACATCTGCCAGGACAAGCCGCCGGTGAGGGTCGGCAACTGAATCGAGTCGAACGTGCCGGTGACGGCGGTCTTGTCGCCCCAGTCAAACAGGTCGAACACCTGTCCGGGGGCAAAGGTCATCCCGTCGGTTGCCGTGACGACCAGCGTGCCGCCGAAGGTCAGCGTGCGGCTGCCTTCGTTGACGGCGTTGACGAAGACCTTGTCATTCTCGCCGGCGCCGATCAGGTCAAACGCAGCCGTGCCTTCGATCGTCAGGTTGCGATTGATGGTCAGCGTACCGGCTGAGTCGCTGGAGAGGCCGGGAGCGAGCGTCGCACCTTCGTGGATGGTCGTCGTTCGACCGATGGTGCCCGTCCCGCCGAGTGTGCCGCCATTGACGGTCACGAGGGCGCTGCCGGAGGACATCGTGCCGGTCACCAGCAGCGTGCCGCTGTTGACGGTCGTCTCACCGTTGTAGCTGATCGTCTCGCCAGCGAGCGTCAGCGTGCCGGTGCCTTCCTTGATGATGCGGCCTGTACCGGTGTTGTTGGTGATATTTCCGCTGATGAGCGTATTGCCGCTGCCGGTGATGGTCGCCGTTGCGCCGGCCAGGTTGGTGTCCGCTGCAATCGTAAACAGGTTCGCCGAGTTGTTGATCCACGTCTGGCTGAACTCGACCTTGAACGCGCTGGTGGCGATGGTCAGGTTGCCGCTGCTGGTGTTGTCCATCAGGATGCCGACGCCATCGATCCCGTTGATGGTATTGCCGCGCGTCTGGAAAGTCGGCTTGCCGCTGTTCTGGCCGTCGGGGCTGCTGGTGATGATGACATCGCCGACGGTGTCGCCGGTCATCCAGATACCAGCGATGACGGTAACGTGCGTCTTGATGGCCGGCTGATAGGTGAACGCGCGATCAAAGACGGCGATGCGATCCGCAGCCAGCGGCGGGCTGGTCGGCGACCAGTTGGCATTGGTGTTCCAGTCTGTGCTCGTTTCGCCCACCCAGGTGCGCATTTCCAGTGCAGCCGATGCGAGGTGCGGCGTGAGGGCGCTGGCGCTAACGGCTACTGCTGCGGCGAGGGCGGCATCGCGAATGCGGGGCGATGTGTGAAGCGTCTGCATGTGTCTCCTCCGTTCAGGGGCTATTCCAATGTGAGGTACTGGGTGATGTTGGCTCGGATGTACTCGGTCCGGAACGTGCTGACGTGCCCGTCGAAGAACAGCACGTTGGCAGCCGTGCCGCCGTTGTGGCGGTAGATGTCAAAGTGACGTTTTCCGTTGAGGATCTCGTTGCGCGATTTGAGGACGTAGTCCTGGTAGCTGTCGGCCACGTGGACCAGCGAGTGGTGCGGCCTGCGTACCTTCGAGACGCGGCGCGGCCGGGTGTGATCCACGGACTTGAGGTCCGATGTCTTGATCAAGTATCCCGACTCAGCAACACCGCTGAGATACGGCTGGATGGTGTAGCCGGTGGGGGAGTAGTCGGGACAGACGAAGACTGACTTGCGAAACGCATCCTTGGCTGGGTTATCGAACAGGAAGATATAGGGCGCCTCCTCAGACTGCCCAGCCCATTCCGGATGCCCCATGTACGGACCCAGGGCATGGACCATGCCGTAGGAGTTGTGATTCGGGATCGAGTTGTCCAGGTCGTGCTTCCAGTTCAGCGGGGGCAGCCAGCCGGGGTAGTCCTGGGAATACATGCCGAACATGATGCCGATCTGCCGGAGGTTGGACGCGCAAGTCAACGTCAGCGCGCTCTGACGCGCCTTGGTGAGCGCGGGCATGAGCATCGCGATCAGCACGGCGATGATGCCGATGACAACCAGCAGTTCGACAAGTGTAAACCCGACGCGGCGGTCGCGGGCGGGTGTGGCGATCATTGGTTCGCTCCTTTCGGGGGAGCCCCGATTGACGTGCGCGGAATCCATTTCACCGGCAGCGTGACCTGACGGACTGCCGGCGGCTTGGCGGTTGGGGGAGCCTGCAGGCGGTCCAGCAGCATTTCCATGGCTGCCCGACCCATCTCAAACGACGGCTGTTCGACCGACGCCAGCGGCGGGTCCAGCCATCGGCAAAGCGGCGAGTTGTCGAAACCGACCACACTCAACTCTTCTGGTACGCGGATACCCATCGCGCGGATCGTCCGCAGCCCTTCAGCCGCCACCTGGTCGTTGGAATAAAACACTGCTGTGGGGCGGTCGGGGCGCGACAGCAGCTCCCGCGTGCGCAAAGCGATGCGCTCGGCCCAGTCTTCCTGCGGCTGGACCGCCAGATCCATCACATGAGCCCGGTTGAACGGCAAGCCGCGATCGCCGATGGCGTCGCGCAGGCCCTCCAGACGGGCACGGACCGTGCCGGCGGACAGGTTGCCGATGAAGCCGATGGTCCGGTGGCCCATGTCGATCAGGGCATGGCCGACCGCCATGCCGCCGGCGTAGTTATCCGCTGTGACGGACGAGACCTCGATATCGCTCGAGTGCTCGTCGACGAGGATGAAGGGCGTCCCTTTCTGCTTGAGTTTGAGCAGCGTTTCGGTGAAGCGCGGATGGTGCCACGAGAGGACCAGCGCCCCTTCGACGGCTTCGGGGAGCCGTTCAAGGAACCCGATCTCGCGGTCCATGCGGTTGTGGGCGTCGTAAACCTGCACCTGGAAGCCGCGTTCGGCTCCCAGCTCTTGGGCGCCGCGCGCGATCTGCACGCACTGTTCGAAGGCCAGATCCGGCACGACGATCTGGATAAGGCGCGTGGCCAGGTCGCGACGGCGGACGAACAGGCCCTTGCCCGGGCGGCGTTCGATCAGGCCCTCGCGGATGAGCTGGTCGGTGGCGCGGCGGACCGACACCCGGCTGATGCCGGCAGTGCGTCCCAGCTCCTGCTCCGTGCCGACGAAGTCGCCCGGTTTGTGGATGCCGCGGATGATGGACTGCCGCATCCGCTCGAGCAGATCGTCGTAGACGGTTTTACTACAGGTTTTAATACATGTATTACGCACCGGAAAGAAGCATACCCGCGCGCCGCGGCAAGTCAAGTAAATTCTTGCGTTCCGGTACGTTGGGCAAGCATGCGCAGGTTCGCGCCAGCGGGGCGCGTGCGGGACGTCTGCGCCAGGAGAAAGGCGGGTAAGTTTTTGTCGGGTCGGGGGATAGAACCTGCCGGTGTGGCGGCTGCGGGATCAGTGCGGCCCCTCGTCGACATGCAGCAGGCAGCGGTCGATGCGTGCCAGGACCTGCTCACGCGTCAGGAACGCCAGGCTCTGGAAGATCGGCGGGCTGACCGTCGTGCCGCTGATGGCCACGCGCAGCGGCTGGGCGACCTTGCCCAAGCCGAGCTTCTTGGCATCGCAGAACTGCTGGATCGCCTGCTCGATCGCCTCAGCCGACCAGGTCGCCAGCCCCTCGAGGATCGGCCGGAGCTCGCGAAGCATCTGCGTGCCTTTCTGCTGGACGAGCACCTTCGCAACGGCTTTGTCGTCGAAGGCGATCTGATCGTCCGCGACGAACAGGAAGCGCGAAACCTCATCGACCTCTCGCAGCGTGCGGAAGCCCTTCTTCATCTCGAGCAGTTGCCCAAGCTGCTCGTCGGTCGCCTGGTTGACGGGCGATTCGGGATTGACGGCCAGGTAGTCGCGCATCGCCTGCACCAGCCGGCGGGAATCGGCTGTCGCGCAGGCGTCGGTGTTGAACGACAGCAGCTTGGCGCGATCGAAGCGGGCATTGCTGTGGCCGATGCCCTCCAGGCTGAACAGCTCGATCAGCGTGTCGATGCTCATCCGCTCGCGGTCGCCGCCGGGGTTCCAGCCGAGCAGCGCCAGGAAGTTGATCAGCGCCTCTGGCAGATAGCCGTTCTTGCGGAAATCGTGCACGAGGATCTCGGGCAGATCGCTTTCACGCAGGCCGATGACGGCCATGACGGCTTTCTGCTCGGTCAGGTCGAGCTGCTGCTTCTTGTCGTTTAGCCAGGTCGACAGGCGCTCTTCAGCGATCCCCGACTCGGCTGACAGATCGCCAGCCGTCTTCTTGTGGGTCTTCATCCAGACCTGCGCCGATTCGCGCACCTTCTTGTCGCGATCGCGCTTGCCCATCTTCGAGCCGTCGGCATTGAGGATGACGGGCAGATGCCCATACACCGGCCGCGGGGCGTTGATGGCTTCCTGAAGGGCGATGTGGTTGACGGTGTTGAGCAGGTGTTCCTGGCCGCGGAGGATGTGCGTGATGCCCATCTCCGCGTCATCGACAACGACGGCGAAGTGATACGTCGGCATGCCGTCGGTTTTGCGGATGACAAAATCCTGCACCTGATCCAGGGCAACGACGATCTCCTTGCCGAGCACCTGGTCATGGAAGCGGTACTCGCGCACGGGCATGGCAAAGCGGATCGTCGGCGTACGGCCTTCGTCGCGGAAGCGCTTGAGTTCGTCAGCCGTGTACTCGCGGCGGCGGTAGATGAACGCCTGCTTGGCCTTCTCAGCCTGCTGACGCATGGCAGCCAGCTCCTCGGGCGTTTCCCAGGCCTCGTATGCCAGGCCGCGGTTCATCAGATCCGTGATGACGGCGTTGTAAACCGCCAGCCGCTTGGACTGGAAGACCAGCTCGGCGTTGTCATGATCCAACCCCAGCCAGCGGAGGTCCTGCAGGACGGCCTGCACCGATTCCTCCGTGCTGCGGGCCAGATCGGTATCCTCGATCCGCAGCAAATATCGCCCGCTGGCATGCCGTGCCAGCAGCCAGTTGAACAGCGCCGTACGCGCTCCGCCCACGTGCAGATACCCCGTCGGCGAAGGCGCAAACCGCGTAACTACCAGTCCATTGGCCATAGACGGTCGATTATCGGGAGGAAGGCGTGGGGGGCAAGAGGGTGTGTCAGAGCGACGGAGGGATCAGCCAGAGACGGAGAGACAAAGAGACGAAGTGATCCAGGAGAGGCGGAACCCCGCGAGTAACCAGTAACCAGTAACCAGTAACAAATAACAACCCCGCGTCAGCCAAATTGGGCCCCCGCCCTTCGAGTGCTACAATCGCCTGCCTATGAAGATTGCGCTTGCGCAAATCAATCCGACGGTTGGCGACATTCCGGGCAATACGCGCCGGATCATCGACTTTGCCGTGCGCGCCCGGTCGCAGGGGGCGCAGGTGGTGGTGTTTCCCGAGCTGGCGGTGATTGGCTATCCCCCGAAGGATCTGCTGCTCAAGCCGCAGTTCATCGAGGACGACGTGCAGGCGTTGCACGAGATCGCCCAGGCGACGCGGGGAATCGACGTGATCGTCGGCTATGCCGAGCGGAATACCCGGCCGGTCGGGCGGCCGCTGCATAACGCAGCCGCCGTGCTGCGCGACGGCCAGATCGTCAGCCGGCATTTCAAGACCCTGCTGCCGACCTACGACGTCTTTGACGAATCCCGCTACTTCGAGCCCGGCCCGATCACCGAGCGCAATCAGCTCGTGCACATCTGCGGCGTGCCGATGGGGTTGTCGATCTGCGAGGATCTGTGGAACGACGAGCGGATGCATCCGCGCCGCCTGTACCACGAAAATCCCATTGCCGATCTCCACGAAGCCGGCGCGCAGGTGATGATCAACTGCAGCGCGTCGCCGTTCATCGTCGGCAAGCACGATTTCCGCCTCGAACTGTTCCGCTCGCAGGTGCAGCAGTTCAACAAGCCGATCGTCTACGTCAATCAGGTTGGCGGCAACGACGAGCTCGTCTTCGATGGCAACAGCCTGGTCATCGGTGCCGACGGGCAGGTGCTCGCGCAGGCGAAGGAGTTTGAAGAGGATCTGCTGATCGTCGATGTGCCCGAGGAGGGGTCGCCGGCGCCTGTGCAGGGCGTGGCGCGCCATTCGACGGGCATCGAGTCGATCTACAAGGCCCTGGTGCTCGGTTTGCGCGATTATGTGCGCAAGTGCGGGTTCCGCAGCGTTGTGCTGGGGCTGTCGGGCGGGATCGACTCAGCCCTGGTGGCTGCCATCGCGGCCGAGGCACTCGGGCCCGAGCATGTCGTCGGCGTCTCCCTGCCCAGCCGATACTCTTCCGACCACTCGCTCGCCGATGCGCGGCAGCTCGCGGAGAATCTTGGCATTGAATACCACGTCATCCCAATCAAGGCGCCGCACGACGCGTTTGAGCAGGTGCTGGCGGATGTGTTTGAAGGCCGCGAAAAGGACCTGACGGAGGAAAACATCCAGGCCCGCTGCCGCGGCGTCATTCTTATGGCCTTCAGCAACAAGTTTGGCCATCTGCTGCTGACGACGGGCAACAAGAGCGAGGTAGCGGTCGGCTACTGCACGCTCTACGGCGACATGTGCGGCGGGTTGGCTGTCATCAGCGACGTGCCCAAGACGCAGGTCTATGAGATGGCGAAGTACATCAACCGCCGCGCCGGGCGCGACCTGATCCCGCAGAACAGCATCACCAAGCCGCCGTCAGCCGAGCTGCGGCCCAACCAGACCGATCAGGACTCCCTCCCGCCGTACCACGTCCTCGATGCGATCCTCTATCACTACATTGAGGAAGAGATCGGCGCCGCCCGGATTATCGAGAAGGGGTTCGATGCGGAGACGGTCCTGCGCGTCATCCGCCTGGTCGATCGCAGCGAGTACAAGCGGCGACAGGCGGCTCCGGGGCTGAAGGTGACCAGCCGGGCCTTCGGCTTCGGCCGGCGCATGCCCATCGCGCAAAACTACCGCCAGCGCCGTCCGGGCGTGGACTGATGGGGCTCACGCGAAGACACGAAGCGGCGAAGGGAAAAGCAATGGAGCGACGAAGGGGCTGCATGTGGGCCATAGCATGGCGCCTGTAGACGTCCTTCGTTCAGAGGACGTCCATAGGCAACCGGCCACACACCACAGGCAATCCCTTCGCCCCTTCGCGTGAGCTTACGGATGCCGCCTATCGAATAAACCGGATGCTGAACGGATATCGATATGCCTGGCCCTTGCTGGCTGCCATGGTGGCCATGATCGTGAAGACCAGGTGCGCGATCGCGGTGAGGGCCATCAGGACAAAGCCGACGAGGATGCACATCGTCAACCCGGAGACGATGTATCCGATGAGCATCGTCAACTGGAAGTTGACGGCTTCCTTGCCCTGGTCATCAACGAACGGGCTCTGGTCCTTCTTCACCAGCCAGATGGCCAGCGCGCCGATGAAGCCCATGAACAGCCCCAGCAGGTGGGCGAGCAAACCCATTGTGCGGCTGTCGGAATCAGGCTCGGGGCCCGTGTAGGGCGGCGGCGGCGAGAAGATGCTGCGCTTGGCGGTCGGTTCCGCCGGGGGCGGTGTTTGGCTGGGCGGGACGGAAGAATCGGATGTCGGATTGGGGTTCTGCTCAGTCATGTAGAGTCCTCCGGGCAACAGAAAGCCGTAGCTTGTGGGTTACCTTACTACAGGATGAGGCTGCTGTCTCGCGCGGTGCGTTGCGGGTTGTTCAATGCAGACCATTGGATGGGCGCGAGCCGACCTTCCTCTGGCACCGCGCAACTGACAACAAACCACTACCCTTGCCGCTGATGCACAAATCGCGCCAGCAGTTCGCTTCGGCTGGAGACGCCGAACCGCTTGTAGATGGCTTTGACGTAATGGTGGATGGTATTGGGTGAGAGCGACAGCTCGTTGGCGATCTGCTTTTCGCTGCGGCCGGTCAGCAGATGCTGGAGCGTCTGCCGCTGGCGGGGCGGAAGTGTGGCGGCTTGGGGAGAGTTGAAAGCCAGATCGGCATTGTAAAGCCAGCGCGTTTCTTCGTGCATCAGGTCGATCAGCCGCAGCTCGCGTTCGCTGAACGGTCGCTTCTGGCCCCATGGTCGACAGATCCACAGCTCGCCGACCAGCCGCGTGTTGCTCAAAACCGCCAGCGAGTAGATGCAGTGATCGACGCCAAGCATGCGCCGCAGGGTCTTCACATGGGCCGAGCGATACCAGGTCTGGTCGTCGATGAGCTGTTCGCGGCTTCGCGTGGCGACGCCTTTCTCGCTCATGGCCAGGCTTGCCAGCTTCGACAGTGCCGGATCGGCTGGCGTGCGATGGCGAAAATAGGTGTTCAGCGCTGTCCGCTGATCAGCCGCCTCTACGCCGACCTGCACGATCGGCACGATCGTCTCACCAAGTGCCCCGCGATGCAGGCGCGACAGCACGCAGACTCCCACGCTGCCGCCTGTGAGGCGACACAGCTCGCTGAGCAGATGCTGCTTGCGGGCGGTGGGATCGACGTCAAGCCTGTGCAAGCGGTTGGTGATCCGCAGCAAAGCCCGGACGTCGTCTGCAGAGACGAACGCCTTGGGAGCCATGATTCGCTGTCGCCCCCGGCGCACGCTCGGGGGCGATCAAGGGGTTTCATCGGACAGTCGTAACCGCCGCCATCATCACCTTTTCAGGTGAACGGGGGACCTGTGATATATCCAATCCGAAACAGGCGATGTCCAGACTTGGAATACCACCTGAACAGGTGAATATGCGATTCGAACCGAATCCGTACAATCGCGGGCTCGACGCGTCGAAGTGGGCGGCGCGCAAGCTGTAAGGCAGCCGTGGGTTATACACTTCGGGAAGAGAGCTGCTTGCTATGGGATCGGCACCTGATGGAACACCGGGGGGTTGTTGGGTTGAGGTAATTTCGGGAAGTGGGCAAACTGCGCAGGTTCGGCGATTTCTGGGGCCGGCGGACCATCGCGGCAGCCTGAGCGCCGAATATCTGGGCTTGGACGTCAAGCGCGTCGTGGCGGGCCCAGGGGCGCACGTGATGCTGTACTGCTCGAACAACGAGGGCATCCCGGCGATCTGGCTGGCCCCCGGGCAACGGGTCAGCGAGCTGCATACCCTTCCCGGCGGAGCCGCCATCGACTCGGCATGGGTCGTCAACCATCCTCCCCAACCCGGCCAGCGCGGATACGAACGATATTCCGCCCAGCGCGCAGCCGGGGCCTTGGCGTAAGGATCTGCGTTGAAGCGACGGAGCGACGAAGGGGCGAGACGAAGAGACCAAGTGAGGCGGTGCGCTTGCACCGCGTGCTCACGAACGGGGGCATCCCGTCTGTCGACGTCCACAAACAACCCGCGACAAGCAATCTGCGGGAGACTAAAACCCCTTCTCCGCCAGTTCGACCGCCTTCAGCAGCGCTTTGGCCTTGTTCATCGTTTCTTCGTACTCGCTGGCGGGGACGGAGTCGGCGACGACGCCGGCGCCGGCTTGCACGTCGTAGACGCCTGAGCGGTGGACGATCGTCCGCAGGGCGATGCAGGTGTCCATGTTTCCGGACAGATCCACATAGCCGACCGCGCCGCCATACGGGCCGCGGCGGGTGGGTTCCAGCTCGTCGATGATCTGCATGGCGCGAATCTTCGGCGCGCCGCTCACCGTGCCGACCGGCAGGCTGACGCGCAGGGCGTCGAGTGCGGTATAGCCATCGGCCAGCTCGCCGGTGACATTGGTCACGATGTGCATGACGTGGCTGTAGCGTTCGACGGTCAGCACATCGCTGATCTTGACGCTGCCGATCTTGCTGACGCGGCCGACGTCGTTGCGATGCAGGTCGACGAGCATGATGTGCTCGGCTCGCTCTTTGGGGTCAGCCAGTAGCTCGGCTTCGAGGCGGCGGTCTTCCTCATCGGTCTGACCGCGGCGGCGCGTCCCGGCCAGGGGACGGCTGGTCACCTTGCCGTCGATCACACTACAGAGGATCTCCGGGCTCGAGCCGATCAGTGTGCAGGCTGGGCTCTTGAGGAAGAACATGTACGGCGAGGGGTTGATGATCCGCAGGGCGCGATAAACGTCCAGCGGCGAGGCCTCGCTGTAGACGCGAAGCCGCTGGGAGGGGACGAACTGGAAGATGTCCCCGGCATGGATGTACTCCTTGCCCTTCTCGACGGCCGCTTCGAAGGCTTCTCGCGTGAAGTTCGACTGAAACTTCAGCTCCAGCGGCGAGCGGGGGTCAATCTCACCCAGGCTGAGCATCGACGGCTGCTGAAGGCGTTGAACGAGCAGATCGATGCGACGGGCGGCGTCGTTGTAAGCTGATTCGGCATCGGGGAACTTGCCCAGATCGGCGTTGGCGACGATTTTGATCGTCTTGTCCACGTGATCGAAGATCACCAGCTCGCCATACAGGCCGGACAGCACATCCGGCAGATGGCGGTCATCGGGGGGGGCGGCGGTGAGCTTCTCCGGCTCGTAGTAGCGGACGGTGTCATACCCGGCATAGCCGACCAGGCCGCCCGTGAATGCGGGCAGTTCCTTGAAACGATGGAACGGCCCCTTGGGCAGGAGCTTCTCCAGATCGCCCAGCGGGTCGGTCGTCGTGAATTCCTGCGGCGCCTGGCCGTAATGCTGCAGCATCGCCTTTCCGCCGGCGCACTGATATACAGCCATCGGCCCCGTGGCGATGAACGAGTACCGGCCGATCTTCTCCCCGCCCACCACCGATTCCAGCAGAAACGCATGCTCATCGCGGCCCAGCACCTCAAAGGCACTGACAGGCGAGAGGGTATCGCTCAGCAATTGCCTGTAGACGGGGATGATCCGGGCGGAGCGGGCAATGTCCTTGAATGTCGACAGATCGGGGAAGTATCGGCGCATGGCTGGCAACCAAAGGTAAGAGGGGTAGGGTCAAAGGTCAAAGGCAACGCGGTATGGCGGCGACGGGAGATCGATCCCGATCGTCGCGATCGCTCGTGCAGAACAGGATGGATGTAGAGGGTGTTGCAGGGCCGTCAGGCCCATGCGTCCGCGGTTCGACGGATGGCCAGCACAGCCGACAGGATGCAGATTGTCGCGAGTACCTTCATGGTCTCCTCAACCGTGGCTGAGATGTGCAGGACGTCACAAATAACCATCCCTGCGAACCAGATGCCCCCAATTCCCAAGGCGATGCATGCCCACGGGAAACGCAGAAGCTGCTGGCGATTGCGGTAAGTATATACAGCGGCGATGAGGCCGTACAGGATGATCACCGAGTCGTTGATCCGGCTGACCAGCGGATGCTCTTTCGGCAGGTCGTAGCGGGTCACGAGCATGAGCTCGAAATTCTCATGGAATCGCAGCAGATCGTCGCCCGCTATGAACAGGAGGGTGAGACCCGCAGCCAGCCAGAAGTTTCGCTGCCGCCGCAGGCTTCGCCATCGCCACGCCAATCCCAGCCCCAGCAGGCCCGACAGCATCAGCGGCCCAGCCGACAGCCACGTACCCCATTGGCCGTCCTGTAGATACTCCGCCGGCCAGCCATGATCACGCCACCCCGTGTAGCACGCGATCGCTACCCCGATCAGCGACAGGGCCAGGAACGCGCCGCACATCGCCATCCACCCAGCCGGAGCCGGGCCCGGGTTCCGAAGCGCCGCCAGCTCCTCGATCAGGGACCGGGGCGCAGCCGAGAAGGCAGGGGCCGGCTGCGGCATCGCCGCATTCGCAGCGCCCTGATCATTTTCGCCAGCAGGCATCATCCCGGCTGTCATGTTTCAAACCCTCCCACCAACGGATGTCGACCGGGTCACCGTAGCACACCGCGGCTTGCCAAAGCACCCATCCTCCGCATCAAATGGGCTCAGTTAACGCTGTAACAGGTGGGTTTAACCGGCCTGCAACGACCATTCGGGCGGATCCATCGCCCAAGTGGTCTCGGCGGCCTGCGGCCCCCGCGCCAGGGGTCCGCCGGGGTGCGGTATTTGAACAACCCCGTCTGATCTGTAAATTGTGGCGACTTCATGACCCGCGCTCCAGCCATAGAAGACCTCCATGCCCCGACGTAACGACATCCATACGATTTTGATCATTGGTTCCGGCCCCATCGTCATCGGTCAGGGGTGCGAGTTCGACTATTCAGGCGTTCAGGCCTGCCGGGCATTGAAGGAGGAGGGATATCGCGTCGTCCTGATCAACTCCAACCCGGCCACCATCATGACCGACCCCGAGTTCGCCGACGCGACCTACATTGAGCCGATCACGCCCGAGTCGGTTGAGAAGATCCTGGAACTGGAGAAGCGCCGCGGCACGCCGATCGACGCGCTGTTGCCGACCCTCGGCGGCCAGACCGGCCTCAACACCGGCATGGCCTGCTATGACCAGGGGATCCTGGCCAAGTACGGCGTGAAGATGATCGGTGCCGACCGGGATGCCATCTTCCGGGGCGAGGACCGGCAGGTCTTCAAGGAACTGATGCTGAAGATCGGCTTGAAGGTGCCGATGTCGGGCGTGGTCCACAGCATGGAAGAGGCCCGGCGCGTGCTGGAGCAGATCGGCTTGCCGCTGATCATCCGCCCGGCCTTCACGCTCGGCGGCACGGGTGGGGGGATTGCCTACAACGTCGAGGAGTTCGAGGCGATTGTCTCGCGCGGCTTGGATGCGTCGCCGGTGCACGAAGTGCTGATCGAGCAGTCGGTCATCGGCTGGAAAGAATACGAGATGGAGGTGATGCGCGACCGCAACGACAACGTCGTCATCATCTGCTCGATCGAGAACCTCGACCCGATGGGCGTGCATACGGGCGACTCGATCACCGTCGCTCCCGCCCAGACGCTGACCGACAAGGAATACCAGCGGATGCGCGATGCGAGCATCGCCGTCATCCGGGCGGTTGGCGTGGAGACGGGCGGCTCGAACATCCAGTTCGCCGTCAATCCCGAGAACGGTGAGATGGTCGTGGTGGAGATGAACCCGCGCGTGTCGCGGTCGTCGGCACTGGCCTCCAAGGCGACGGGGTATCCGATCGCCAAGCTCGCCGCCAAGCTGGCCGTCGGCTACACCCTGGATGAGTTGCCCAACTACATCACCAGCCGCCGGAAGGCCGGGCAACAGGCAGGCGGTAACAGCCGTGACGGCTGGGAGCAATACACCTCCGCCTGCTTCGAGCCGACGATCGACTACTGCGTGATCAAGATCCCGCGGTGGACGTTCGAGAAGTTCCCCGACGCCGACGAGACACTCACCACCCAGATGAAGAGCGTCGGTGAAGCCATGGCCATCGGCCGGACCTTCAAGGAGGCCCTTCAGAAGGGCATCCGCAGCATGGAGGTCAAGCGGTTCGGTTTCGGCCTGGACAAGTACGACAAGTGGCTGAACGCCCAGAAGGACGGCTCAGCCGACGCCCGCGTCGCCGACAAGGCCGACCAGGAAGAGAGCGGCGGCCCAGCCTGGCCGATCCCCGAAGACAAGCTCCGCCGCAAGCTGGCAGTCCCGTCGCAGGGGCGGCTGTACTACGTCCGCTATGCCCTCAAGATGGGCTGGTCGATCGACCAGATCTACGAGCTGACGCGCATCGACAAGTGGTTCCTGGCGCAAATGAAGGAACTCGTGGATTTCGAGGGCACGCCCGAGGAAGCCGCCCGCCACTGGGAAATGCGCAAGACTGATCCCGCGACGTTCGCGCAGGTCATCCGCAAAGCCAAGGAATTCGGCTACAGCGATGTGCAGCTTGCCCAGCTTTGGGGCCAGCCGGTGTCCGAAGTCCGCAAGGCGCGCGAGGAAGCGGGCGTCCTGCCGGTCTACAAGATCGTCGACACCTGCGCAGCCGAGTTCGAGGCTTCGACGCCGTACTACTACTCGACCTACGAAACGCCCTACACCCAGGACGGCAAGGGCGTTGTCGAAGACGAAATCCGTCTGACCGACAAGCCCAAGGTCATCATCATCGGCGGTGGCCCCAACCGCATCGGGCAGGGGATCGAGTTCGACTACTGCTGCGTGCAGGCGGCCTTCGCGATGAAGGAGCTCGGCTATGAGTCGGTGATGATCAACTCCAACCCGGAGACGGTCTCGACCGACTACGACACGTCGGATCTGCTGTTCTTCGAGCCGCTGACGCATGAGGACATCCTCAATGTCTGCGAGCGGCTCAATGGCGGGCCGTTCAAGCCGGGCAGCCGCAATCTCGTGAAGGGCGTGATCGTGCAGTTCGGCGGCCAGACGCCGCTGAACCTCGCGCGCGGGCTGAAGGAAGCCGGCGTGCCGATCATCGGCACGACCGTCGAATCGCTCGATGCCGCCGGCGACCGCGAGCAGTTCCGCACGTTGCTCCAGCAGCTCGGCTTGAAGCAGCCGGCCAACGGCATCGCCCGCAACATCGCCGAGGCCCGCAAGGTGGCAGCCGAGATCGGCTATCCCGTGCTCGTCCGCCCGAGCTTCGTCCTCGGCGGGCGCGCGATGGAGATCGTCAGCGACGAAGACCAGCTCAACTACTACATGACCCACGCCGTCGAGGCGGCTGAGGGTTCGACCATCCTGATCGACAAGTTCCTCGATGGGGCGATCGAGGTAGACGTCGACTGCCTGGCTGACTATTCCCCGGTGGGCGGCGGTCAACAGGCAGCCGGTAAGGCCGACCGCGGGCGCGCGATCATCATCGGCGTCATGGAGCACATCGAGGAAGCCGGCATTCACTCCGGCGACAGCGCCTGCTCACTGCCGCCGTACTCGCTGCCGCCTGAGATCGTCGAACGTCTGAAGGATCAGACCCGCAAGCTCGCAGCCGCCCTGCGCGTCTGCGGCCTGATGAACGTGCAGTACGCCATCAAGGATGGCGAGATCTACGTCATCGAGGTCAACCCGCGTGCGTCGCGCACGGTGCCGTTCGTCTCCAAGGCCACCGGCGTGCCGTGGGCGCGCATCGCAGCCAAGGTAATGGCCGGCAAGACGCTCGATGAGCTGGATGTGCACGAGCTGCCCGATCCAAAGCACACGAGCGTCAAAGAAGTTGTCTTCCCGTTCAACAAGTTCCCGGGCGTCGACATCATCCTCGGCCCGGAAATGCGTTCGACCGGCGAGGTCATGGGCATCGACGACAACTTCCCGATCGCCTTCGCCAAGTCGCAGATCGCGGCTGGCACGGTCCTGCCGACCAGCGGGACGGTCTTTATCAGCGTCCGCGACGCCGATAAGCCGGGCATCGTGCCCGTCGCGCGCAAGCTGGCTGACGCCGGGCTGGAGCTGATCGCCACAGCCGGCACGTATGACGTGCTCGCCAAAGCCGGCATTCCAGCCAAACGCATCGCCAAGCTCGCCGAGGGCCGGCCCAACATTCAGGACTACATCAAGAACGGCCAGGTCCAGCTCATCATCAACACGCCGACGCGCAAGGGCCCGCAGACGGATGAAGGCAAGATCCGCGCGATGTCCGTCGTGCATCGCATCCCGATCACGACGACTCTGACGGCAGCGACCGCCGCCGCCCGCGCGATCGTCGCCCTCCAGAAGGGCGGCTGGGGCGTCAAACCGCTGCAGGACTACCATCGTGAGGTCTTGGCGAGATAACGCAAAGGCCCCAAAGATCTCAAGGACCGAAATGGGGACGAAAGGTAGTGAGAAGTGGCCCGTGCGTCCCGCACGTGCACCCGTCAAAACATGACACGGCCGCCTCAGGGATGGTGGAGATCCTTCGCATCGCTCAAGATGGCAGCGCAATACGACTTGCTGTGAAAAACAAAGGCACGTGCCCAAAAGCACGTGCCTCTTTCCTTCCCGAATTCTCCAAACAAAACCTCAGCGTCCTCAGTGATCCCTCCGCGCCCTGTGCGTTGGACCAGAGGTCGTTGAGGTCTTCGAGCACTAAGCCCCCAACACATCCAGCAGTTGCTTCAGATCCTTCTCCTGCGGATCGTCGGGGTTGTTTTCCAGGTACTGCTCCAGCCACGCCGAAGCCGGGCGGCTCATGCCGATCCGCGCCAGCACCAGCGCCAGGTCGCGCTGCAGGCGATCCTGCTCCGGCCACAGCAGCATCTCCATCTCGAGCATCGCCGCCACATCGGCATAGCGACCCTCGGAGCCGAAGATGTTGAGCAGGTTCTGAAGGATTCGCGTCAGCCAGTGGCGTGGGCTGGCCGGCTGGATCAGCTCATCGATCGAGTCGACCTCATTGCCGAACATCGTCTGCATGCGCTGCTGCGCTTCTTCTGGCGTAATCAGCCGCCCGCCGGCGAACGTGTCGATTAGCATCGGCGCGCCGTCAACTTCGATCCCAGCCACGAAATGCCCGGGCAGCGCGACACCCCACGACTTCATCCCAAGCCGATCAGCAACCAGCTTGTACACGAGCGTGAGCGTGATTGGGAGGCCACGTTTATGCTCAAGCACGTGCGGCAGGTAGCTGTTGGCTGGGCTGTAGTACGTTTCGGTGTCGCCGATGAAACCCAGTTCATCGAACAGGTAGTCGTGAAGATGCGCGAGCATCGCCTGTGCCTGGGTGCCGCGGACGCGCGATCGGATCGTGTCGGCGTAGCTCTGGAGCGTCGCGTCGACTTCGGCAGCATTCACATCCGGCTGTTCGTGCATGGCGATCGCCAGCGCGCCCTGAAGCAGGGCGTCGGGTGCTTCGAGCGAATCCAACTGGCTGGCCAGCAGGCGAAAAGCGGCGGGGGAGGCACAAATAGGAAGCTGCGGTATCATGATGAACTCCGTATTAGCCGACTCAACACTCCTTATCGGCCTCCCACTTACCGCGGATGTAAAATCTGTGCCGCAGCATTTGCGAGGCTTCGGATTACCGGACGATTCGCTGCAAATCCCGTTGTTTTCTCGTTGTGGAAACAGCCTTGGAATGCACCAATCGCCCGGGGAGCACCTGACTCCATAAGGCCTCTTCCAACTACGACATCCTGTCGCCTTCGATCTTAGTACGTCCTAACTGTCGCCCCTGTTCGAAGCTGCCATCCTGGCAGCAGCAAGCCCATGCAAAGCCGGTGTGCCGCGGTTGAAGCAGATCCGTAACCTATTCCGATACCGAGTGTTAGGAGAGCGACGCGTTCGGTCGCAAGGGTCGTTCCCTGTGGTCTGCGTTTTGATACATCTACGGCTGAGGATGTCCCCTAAGATCATTTGGAGAGGGATCGCTGATGAGCAAGTTCGTGAATAACGTGAAGACCGCTTTGTTGCTGGGTGCTCTGACGGCTCTGATCCTGTGGATCGGCCACATGCTGGGCGGGCAGCAGGGCGTTGTCATCGCCCTCATCTTCGCGGCGGCGATGAACTTCTTCTCGTATTTCTTCAGCCACAAGATCGCGCTGGCGATGATGCGTGCCCAGGAGGTCGGCCCGGGGCATGAGCTGTACCACATCGTCGAAGAGCTGGTGCAGCGGACGAATCTGCCGATGCCCAAGGTCTACGTCTCACCCACAGCCGCGCCTAACGCGTTTGCCACCGGCCGCAACCCCAAGCACGCCGCCGTGTGCGCAACCGCCGGCCTGCTGCAGATGCTTGATCGCAACGAAGTCGCTGGCGTCATGGCCCATGAGCTGGCGCACGTGAAGCATCGCGACACGCTCATCCAAGCCGTGGCTGCCACGATCGGCGGGGCGATCAGCATGCTCGGCTATATGTTCTGGTTAGGCGGAAACCGTCGTGATGTGCATCCGCTTGTGGCGCTGCTGATTCTGATGGTCGGCCCGATCGCAGCCGGGCTGATCCAGGCCGCGATCTCGCGTTCGCGCGAGTTCAATGCCGACACCGAAGGCGCCAACATCTGCGGCGACCCGATGTACCTGGCCCGCGCGCTGGAGAAGATCCACATCGCGGCTCAGCGTGTGCCGCTGGCGGTGAATCCCGCCTTCAACAACCTGTTCATCATCGAACCGTTGAACCCCATGAAGGCGATGGCGAACCTGTTCAGCACGCACCCGCCGCTGGAAGCCCGATTGGAAAACCTGATCGGCCGGCCGACGACGGGAATGTTCAGGTAAAAGCGACGGAGCGACGAAGCGACGAAGGGAAGAGAGAACGGTGTCACGAAGTGATGCGGTCTACAGCAGCCTGCGAGTAACAAGCAACAAACAGTACTCGGCACCGCGCTAGGCGGCCGGCGTTGCCGGCCGCGCCCTCAACTTCACCCACCAGTACGACACCAGCCCGAAGAGCATGTACATCACCGTCCCGATACCCAGGACGTACTGGTGCGCGACCACCAACGCCAGCACCACCGCCAGGGCGATCATCAGCCGGCCCAGCGAATGCTGGCCGCGCAGGTAGCGGTTCACCAGATGCGGATAGCGGATCCCGCTGACCATCAGCAAGCCCGCAGTCAACAGCACCAGTGGCAGCAGATACAGGCACAGATCCGACAGTACGCCCCAGAACGCCTGTCCGTGCTTCAACTCCTCATATTTCAGGTCCTGCTGCATCAGCACGAACGCAGCCACGACGGCTCCAGCCCCCGGCGACGGCAGCCCCAGGAAGCTGAAATGATGCTGCTCGCCATGCTCGTTGGCGACATTGAACCGCGCCAGCCGGATGGCTGCGCAACTCATGTACAGCGCACCGATCGCCCAGATCGCGCGCGATACCGAAAACGGCATCGCCGGCCCGTCATACTTGAACGTTTGCAGCGCCAGAAACGCCGGTGCCACGCCGAAGCTGATCACATCCGCCAGGCTGTCCAGTTGCCCGCCGAAATCGGTCGTATGCCGCGTGAACCGCGCCAGTCGGCCGTCGATCGCGTCGAACAGCATCGCGATGAAGATCAGATAGGCTGCGGCGGTGTACTGGTGGGGGGCAAGTGCAAGAGCCCACGGATCGGGGTTGGACACGGTGCGGTCCATGTTCAGCCCCGCGACGTAGATCGCGGCGAACCCGCAGATTGCATTGCCCAGTGTCGCCAGCGTCGGCAGGAAGTGGACCGAGCGGATATAAACCGTTCGGCCACGGCGACGCAGCCGGCGGCGGCGGTGTAGCTTGTCAGTCCCCCCCGGCTGATCGACCGTCGTACCGGGCGTCTGTTCCTCGTTCATGCCGGAGTCCTCCGCGGCGCGATGGGCTCATACTCTTCATCGACCGGCTCGGCGTCCCTGACGTGGATCGGCTGGCCGAGGATGGCGATCACATCGGCTGCTCCCCGCACCTTCTGCCCGACCTGCACCTGGATCTTCGGTTCAAGCCATTTCGGGATGTACAGCTCCGTGCGGCTGCCGAACTTGATCATACCGATGCGGTCGCCGCGCTTCACCTGGTCGCCGACCCTGGCGGTGCAGACGATGCGCCGGGCGATCAGCCCCACGATCTGCCGCACGACCGCCACGCGCCGCTCGCCTTGCGGCTCTGCCAGCACGAGCGTATTGCTCTCGTTGTTGCTGGAGGCCTCGTTGTGCCGCATCGCGTTGATGAACTTGCCCTTCTTGTAGATGACATCCACCACCCGCCCGTCGCACGGGGCACGGTTGATGTGGACGTTGAACACCGACAGGAAGATCCCCACCCGGATGGCCGGGGCGTCCAACAGCGGGTCGTGGTCAATCTCGACGATGTCGGAGACCACGCCATCCGCCGGGCTGACCATGGCGTGCTGCTCCTGCGGCACAGCCCGCTCAGGGTCGCGGAAAAACGCGAAAAGCCAGATCAGGACCGGCAGGACGATCAGCGACAGCGGTATCCAGAACCATCCCAGCACCACCGCCGTGCCCACCAGGACGATCGACCCAATCAGCATTTCGCGCCAACCATGGCGTGTCAAAGGAAGCATCCCGTTCAAACTAGACGCGAGTGCAAGTTCTGTCAACGAAAGAGGTTGAGGGGAAGAAAGCGACCAAGCGACGGAGAGCCGCAGGGACGAAGTTGCGGCGGTGCGAAGCACCGCAGCCCGGCCTGTGGCGGGTTTCACGTCGCATGTGGCGTCTGCCGTCAGTTGGCGTCAACAAGCAACACGCGACATGCCACGCGCGACGTGCCACAGGATACGCGATCCAGTAAGGACCGTGCGCACAATTGCAATGACATTCCCTCCATCGGCGCAGATGCTCATGGACAAGCGGTTCTTCGACAACGACACGGGCCGGTCTGTTCCGTGTCTTCGGCAGACCCACAAGCAGGCATCGATCGTCAACCACGAGCGGAGGACGCAGCATGCAAGCACGCGTGGCGGTGACGGCAGCGGCGGCATTGTCAGCCGCGGCGGCGAACGTGTGGGCGGATGACCCGATCCCCGCCTTCAGCGGCGCCGACGGCGCAGCCGCGTATGTCACCGGCGGGCGCGGCGGGATCGTCTATCACGTCACGAAGCTCGATACGAGCATGAACGACAATTCCCCCGGCACGCTGCGCTATGGCCTGGACAACAACAACTTCCCCGCCAATGTGCCGCGGACGATCGTCTTTGACGTCGGAGGCACGATCCACCTCGGCCGAACGGTGAGCGGATGGGATGGCAATGGCAACGGCTGGGATACGCAGTCTCGGCTGAACATCCCGTCCAACGTCACGATCGCCGGGCAGACGGCGCCGTCGCCGATCATCATCGTCGGGGGCGTGCTCAAGGCCAACGGATCCAATTCGATCATCCGCAACATCACCATCGCCCCGGGCTACGGCAATCGCAGCTTCGACGAGCCCGGCAAACCGCCGCAAACCAACGATTTCCCCGATTCCTACGTCTACGACGCGATCGACATCTCCGGCAACAACATCATGATCGATCACGTCACAGCCGTTTACGCGACGGACGAGACGATCTCCGCCAATGAGCTGGCTTACAACATCACCATCCAGTACAGCAACATCTCCCAGGGCCAGAACTACCCGCAAGCCGACGCCGAAGGCAGCGGCGTGCGATACACCGGTCATGGCCTGGGATCGCTGCTGCAAGCCGGGTCGAACGCGAAGATCAGCGTCCATCACAACCTGTACGCTCATCAGAAAGGCCGCCTGCCGCGCGTCGGCAGCGAAGTCGGCACGGGGGCGTACAATGACTTTCGCAACAACGTCTTCTACAACTGGTTTGACACCGCCGGCGGGGGCGCTTCCGGCCAGCCAAGCTTCAACAACTTCATCAACAACGTCTACATCGCTGGCCCGGGCGGTGATGATGTCAGCCAGCTTCCCGGCGAAGACGGCCGTCTGAACACCTCCGACGACATCGCCGTCATCATCACGCGCACCGGCGGCACGGGGATCTTCAACGGCGCCAGCTCATCGGCTACCCGCGTCTATCACTCCAGCAACATCGCCGATCTGAACAAGGACGGCGATCTGAATGACTTTGTTACGCTGACCAACAGCTCGTTTTCCAGCTCATCCATCCAGGCATCGCCGTACACGCAAGTGCCGTACTACGGCGTGACCGACACGGCCCAGCAGGCGCTGGAGCGCGTCCTGAACTACGTCGGCTCGCGGTGGTGGGAGCGCGATGACGTGATCGACACGATCGACGAGCGCCTCATCCATGAGACCCGGACCGTCACGGGCAAGATCATGGCCTGGGCGGATGATCCGTTTAACAGCGACCCCAATGAGGGCGTCGAGTGGCGGGCGATGGTCAATTCGCCGACCGTCACGCGGCCAGCCAACTGGGACACCGATCAGGACGGCATGCCCGATCACTGGGAACTGGCCCATGGCCTGGATCCGCACACGCCCAACAACAACGGCGACTTCGACAACGACGGCTACACCGATCTGGAAGAGTACCTGAACGACATCGCCGCCTGGCCAGCGCCCAAGCCGATCGTCTTCAGCGGCGCCACCAACAACCGCTATGCCCAGATCACCAACTGGGACATCACCTGGCAGCCGTCTCGCTACGACACAGCCGTGATCAATAGCGGCAGCGTCGTCGTCGATGCCGTCGGCCAGCATGCAGGGAATCTCCGGCTGGCGACCAGCGCGGGCAACAATGCGACGCTGAACATCACCAACGGCTGGCTGAGGGTGGAGGAGACGCTCGTCATCGCGGAAGCCGGCACGGCAACGCTGAACCTGAGTGGTGGCATGCTGCGCACCAGCGTGCTGACGATGGGGGCCGGCAATGGGACATTCAATTTCACCGGCGGTACGCTCAGTGCCGATCTGGTGACGTTCGACCTGGTCAACAACGGCGGCATCATTGCTCCGGGTCAGAGCATCGGCCACACGGAAGTGCAGGGCGATCTGACGCTGGCGGATGGCATCCTCCAGATCGAGGTCAACGGCCTGCTCAGCGACACCGTCGGCGTCACAGGCACAGCCACGCTCGGCGGCATCCTCGAGATCATCGAGCTCGACGGCTTTGTGCCGCAGGTCGGTGATTTCTGGACGATCCTGGTAGCGGACGGCCAGGTCCTCGGCTCGTTTGTGGATGTAACCGACGGCTATCTCGTCCAAACCTTCGGCAACAGCGTCGTCGTGCAGTACGTCCCCGAGCCGGCGATGCTGTCCCCGGGGGCCCTTGCGGCCCTGATGCTTCATCGTCGCCGCCGCCGACTTTGATCTCACGCGAGGAGGCGAAGACAAAGCGCAAGGGTCTCAAAGATCGGAAAGACGGCAGAGAGCGGAGATGGAGCCACATCGTGGCATGGGCTACCAGCCCATGACCTGAGACAAACACGGGCTGGTAGACCGTGCCACTCAAGCTGGCCGAACGCTGCATTCTCATCTCTTTGAGATCTCTGGGATTCTTGCGATCTCCGCGCTTTCTCACCCTCGCGCCGTCGCATCTTCGCGTGGGACAGACGTTTGACGCCTGTCCGGGTCACGTCTACCCTTGGGCATCGGTGTTGGATGTCCAGCTTTTTCGACTATCACGAACGCATCACAGCCAAAGCCAAGGCGCCGGCTGCGCCTAAGCCGGCGGCCCCCGGCGGGCAGGAGCCGCTGAGCGTCTCCGCCCTCACGCGGCAGATCGATTCCGCCATCCGCGGAGCCTTCCCCTCGCGCGTGCTGGTTCGCGGCGAGCTCAGCAACGCCAGCCTCCACCGCGCCTCCGGACATTTCTACTTCACCCTCAAGGACGAACAGGCCTGCATCGACTGCGTCATGTGGCGCAGCGACGTGGCCCGCCTGAAGTTCCAGCCGGAAGACGGCATGGAACTGATCGCCAGCGGCACGCTCCGCGTCTACGCGCAGAAGGGCACCTATCAGCTCTATGCGTCCACACTGACACCTTTAGGTCAGGGGGCGCTCGAGCTGGCCTTCCAGCAGCTCAAAGCCCGCCTGCAGGCTGAGGGGCTGATGGATCCGGAGCGCAAAAAGCCGCTGCCGGCGTATCCGATGCGGATCGCGCTGGTCACCGGCCTGAACACAGCCGCTCTGCAGGACATGCTCAAGGTCCTGCGGCGGTATCCGTGGATCCGCCTGGGCATTTACGACGTGCCCGTGCAGGGCGATGGGGCGGCGGAGAAGATTGCAGCCGCGCTGCGGCATCTGAGCGATACCGGCCCGCGGGCCGGCATCCAGCTCATCCTGCTGGCGCGCGGCGGCGGATCGCTGGAAGACCGCTGGGCGTTCAACGAAGAATGCGTCGCCCGTGCGATCGCCGCCTGCCGCCTGCCGGTGGTCACGGGCATCGGCCATGAGGTCGACTGCTCGATCGCCGATCTCGTCGCCGACTATCACGCCCACACGCCTACAGAGGCCGCGCAGGTCGCCGTCGGCAACTGGCGAGCCGTCAAGGACATGATCGACGTCGCCGGCATCCGCCTGCGCCGCGCAGCCGAGGCGACGCTCGCCCGCGCTCGGCAGGATCTGGCCATCATCGAGCGGCATGAAGTCTTCCGCCGGCCCCTGGATCGGATCAACCGCCTGCGCCAGCGGGTCGATGATCTGGAGCGCGGCTTGCTGCACGCGCAGACCAGCCGGATTCACCGCCTCCAGCGGCATGTCTCGATGCTGGCGGAGCGGTTGGAGCAGCGCCGGCCGGCGCGCGTGGTGGCGCAGATGCGCGAGCGGCTGGCTGCGCTGTCATCGGGGCTGGATGGGGCGATGGCCCGGCGGCTTGCGCTGGCGCGGCGGCGGCTGGACCAGTGCGTGGAAGCGCTGCATGAGCGCCATCCGCGGCACCTGGTGCGGCTGCACCGGCAGACGCTGGCGACGCTGGAAGCGAGGCTGACGTATGACCTGCGCAACGAGCATCGCCGCTGGCGGGAGAAGGTGGAGGCGATGGCTGCGCATCTGCGCGCCATTTGCCCCGAGCAGGTCCTCGCCCGCGGTTACTCGATCACCGTGCTCAGATCCGGCGGACAGGTCGTGCGGTCGGTCGCACAGATCCACGGCGGCGAGAAGCTCATCACGCACCTGGCTGACGGGCAGATCGAGTCCATTGCGCAGGATCCGAAGCAGCCTTCACTGTTTGAGTGAAGGGGACTCGCGCAAAGATGCGAAGGGGATAGGCGCAAAGACCTCAAAGATCTCAAAGGCTGCAAAGAGCGAAGATGGAGCCACATTGTTGCATGGGCTACCAGCCCATGATCTGAGCAGAACACGGGCTGGTACAACATTATGCATGATCGGCGTAAGTCCGTTCGTGAAGGTCATCCTGAGCGAAGCGAAGGATCTCGGCGTTCGGACGGTTGAGATCCTTCGCTACGCTCAGGATGACGATTTCGGGCGACTACCGCCTATGTTGATGCATAGTGTTGTGGTAGCCCGTGCCACTCAAGCTGGCCGAACGCTGCATTCTCATCTCTTTGAGATCTCTGGGATCTTTGCGATCTTTGCGCCATACCCCTTCGCCCCTTCGGATATTCGCGTAAGGCTCAATCCAGCTGATGGTATAATCGCCGCCCATGACTCAAGGCAGCATGCCTCCGCCAATTCCTGTGATTCCGATACAGCCAGCCGGGCCGGGTTACTGGACTGGGTCGGGGCGGCCATGGCAGATCACGACGATTGGCGTGGTCAGCATCGTCGTTGGCTCGCTGGCGATTCTGTTCCATTCGTCGCTGATGCTGCAGATACTGGCCATCTCATGGGCGTTCTCGATGCAGACGGGGAATGTCGCGACGGTCACGGGGACAACTTCAGGCGAGGAGACGATGCGGCTGGTCGACGGCGAGTTCGTCGGCGAAAACGGCCTGGTGGAGGCGCAGCGGCGGGCGGTCCTCAAGGCCCTGACCGATGCCGCCCCTCTCGATCGCGATCGCTATGCCCATGCGGAGGAGCTGCTGCGAACGTCGGGCGGGAAGATCTTCGATCCAAGCCAGGGGGAGCTGACGCCCCAGCGCATCGCTGGCCTGATCACGCGCTCGGGCGAGCTGCCGGCGACGTCGGGCCAGGAACGGGAACACCAGTACTACGAGTTTGCACGGGGGCGGCTTGAGGTGGGGGATGGGTCGGCAGTGTTCTACCCAGCCGATGGGAGCCCGCCGCTGCGGGCGAGCTCGAAGCTGGCGGATCCCTTCGGGGCCATGCAGTGGCCGACCAGTTGGTGGGCGCTGGCGCCCGCGCAGCGGAAGGTCGTGCTGGATGAAGTGCTGAAACGCGCGGGCGAGGATCGCGTGACGCCTGCGCAGCTTGAGGCGCTGGAGGCAGCCCTGATGGATCAATGGCAGACAATCGTAGCACCCCGCGATACCAGCAATGAGATCCTCAGCCAGATCCAGCAGGTCTCGGTTGAGCCGAACGGCAATGTGGTCGTGAGCACAGACTCCTTCACGATCACGCTCACGCCTGACGGCCTGGGGTATGAGTACGGCTCGCTGACAAGCATGGCGAAGGGCGCGACGCTGCCGTCGGTCTCCAGGGCGGCGCTCGCCATGGCATTGGGCGAAGCGGCCGTGTCGGTGCTGCTGGGGATTGCACTGCTGGTGCTGGGAATTCTGACGGTGCGCCAGTGGCCGCGCGGCGGCTGGTGGCACTGGGTGTACGCGTGGGTCAAACTGCCGCTGACGGTGGCGGCGGTGGTGGTCGTGGCGTGGTTTGTGAACAGCGCTGCGCGTTTCATGGGCGCGCCGGGCGACTGGCTGGGGATCCTGGTGGCGGGGTGCTATGGCGCGGTGGGGCTGGTCTGGCCATTGGTGTTGATCCTGCTGCTGCGGAGCCGCACGGCACGCGAGTACTACCTGACGGGGCGATGAGGTGCGCATCGACGAACAGGGCAAAGCAATACCGACACGGCGCGACCGGCTGGGTCGATTGCGTGTTGGGGCTGTTGATGCACGGCATCGCGGCCGCGGGGTGGGTATGGCTGATGCCGCGCGCGTTTGGGGTGGGGGAACTCTTCCGCGTTCATCTGCGGATCCAGATCGATGCACGTGCGGGACGCCCGTGCCACGAGATCGCAGTCTCCTCGTTCGTTACGATCTTTGAAATCTTTGAGCTCTTCGCGCTCCGCCTTCGCTTCTTCGCGACTTCGCGTGAGATTTCTTGGCAGCCCTCTGTGCTCTGTGCGTCTCTGCGGTGAGACATCACAGCCGCGCGAAGTTGGAGAGGATCTTCAGGCCGGCTGACTGGCTTTTTTCGGGGTGGAACTGCATCGCCATGATGTTGCCCGTGGCAATGCTGCTGACGAACGGGTGGCCGTAGTCTGTGGTTGTGGCGATGACCGACCGGTCATCGGGCACGACGTGATAGCTGTGCACGAAATAGACCCCGGCTCCCTCGGGCAGGCCGTCGAACAGGGGGCAGGGCTTTTCCAGCCGGAGCTGGTTCCAGCCCATGTGCGGGACTTTCAGGCCCATCTCGCGATCGACGTCAAACCGCACGCACTTGCCCTTCACCAGGCCCAGGCCGGCATGCTCGCCATCCTCGTAGCCGACGTCGAACAGCAACTGCAGGCCCAGGCAGATGCCCAGCAGCAGTTTGCCGGATTCGACGTGCGCGCGGATCGCATCGACCAGATTCTGCTCGCGCAGGTGATCCATTGCATCGCCGAAGGCACCGACGCCCGGCAGCACAAGCTTGTCGGCCTGGCGGACTTCGTCGGCTGACGTGATGATGCGCGCAGCCGCTCCGGCATGCTCGAATGCCTTCTGCACCGAGCGAAGGTTGCCCATGCGGTAGTCGAGGATGGAGATCATGTGGGTGGGAAGATGCGGGGCACTACGGCTGACGGCTGGTGCATCATGATGCATGAAGAATGACGAATGACACATGAAACGGGGCATGATGCATGATTCATGACGCATGAAACGTTCGGCTTCATGCATCACTTGTCATGCATCATGCACCATGCATCACTCGTCATTCATCATTTCTCATGCAGTATGTGGCGCGTCCGGACTCAGCGGACATTCACAACAATTTCGACACGGCGGCTGGCGGCCTTGGTGCCTTTGGGCTGGTTGGGGCCGAAGGCACGGAGGACCAACTGCTTGGAATCCAGGCCGTGGGAGGTCATGTAGTCGAATACGGCCTTGGCCCGATGGTAGGCCAGGTCGTGGTTATCCTTCCACTTGTCGGCTGTGCGGCGGATCGGGTCGGAGTCGGTGTGGCCGTCGACGAAGACGCGCTTGCCGGCGTAATCCTTGCGGATGGCGGCGATGATCTTGTCGAGCGTGGCGCGGGCGCCGGGGCGGAGCTCGGCTGAGCCGGGGGCGAAGAGCACATCGCCCGGAAGATTGACGGTCACAGTGCCGGCAGCGGCGTCGTAGGTGGCATCGATGCCTTCGAGGCCGGGCGTGGCGGGGCCCTCAGCCGGCTGCTGACGCAGGCTGGCCTGCAGGTTGGCCACCTCCGCCGCGAGGCGCTGATTCTCAGCCTGGAGCTGCGCGTAGCTCTGCGGATCGGGCGACTGGCGCAGGCGCATCTCGAGCTCATCCGCACGGGCCTGCAGCTGGCGATTCTGTTCCCAAAGCCGCTCGTTCTCCTGGCGCACCTTGTTCTGGCAGCCGCCGGTGATCATGGCCAACAAGCCAACCCCGATCACACCGATTCGCATCGCAGTCATGATAAGACTCCTTTCAAGGAAGTGCCCCGTGATCCACGCAGGCGATAAGCGAAAACTGTATGTGAAAGTGGGCAAGATTCAAGGGGCGGGATGGTTCACGCGAAGAGGGGTGGAAGGCGACGAAGGGATGAGGGAGAGACGAAGAGACTAAGAGACTAAGAGACTAAGAGACGAAGTGATCAGGGCATGCCGAAGCCCACGAGTAACACGTAACCAGTAA
>CALEKX010000111.1 GCA_937904525.1 uncultured Phycisphaerales bacterium | reverse complement strand
AATCGCCCGGCTGGCCAGGCGAACCTTCTCAATCAGGATCGCGCCCAGTTCGGCGAGCACCAGGTCCACATCGTGCTCATCGAGCACCTTCAGCGCCATCAGCCCATTGGCGGCTTCGTGGATCGCGTCGGCCGGGATTCCGGCGAGCTGGATGGCTCGCCGGATCAGCGCTCGCGTGGTCGCGGAGTCGTCGACGATCAGGATCTTGCATCCCATAGCGGTTCCTCATCAAAGCAGTTGTTGCTGTCCGTTTGTTCTGACGATGACCGAGCCGTCGGCGACGTTGAGGTGGAGCGTTCTCGGCTGACTGCCGCCGATGTCCTCAGCATCGACGAACAACCCGTGCTGCCACAGCGCCTTACGGATCGCGGCGTGATTGCGCTTGCCGATGTTGAACAGCGCCGCGTCGTTGAGCATCTGTGCGCCGCCCGCGAGCTTCACCTTCAGCCGACGCTTGTCGGCGCCCTGGCGGATCATCTCCTGCAGCAGGAACTCCAAGCCCGTGTCGGCGAACATCAGCGGGTTCTGGCGGGCTCGATCCGAATCCATGGCCGCGCTCGGAAGCTGGAAATGCAACAGACCAGCCAGACGCGCCGTCGAGTCATACATGCACACCCCGATGCACGACCCCAGCGAGTAGGTGACGAGCACGTCATCCTCGCGGCCGGAGATCTTTGCGTCCGAGATGCCGACAACAATCGTCAAGGTGCACCTCAGGCCTTTGCGTAAACACTCGGCTGCACGTACCGGAAGCGGTGCGTGATACCCGTGAGCGACTCGGAATGGCCCGTGAAAAGCAGGCCGCCTGGCCGCAGGAGCTGGTGGAAGCGTTCAACCAGGTCCTGCTGCGTGGGTTTGTCGAAGTAGATCATCACGTTGCGGCAGAAGATGAAGTCGAATGGGCCGCGGAAGGGCCACTGGTCCATCAGGTTGAGGTACCGGAAGTGCACCACGCGGCGCAGCTCCGGAGTGACCTCGTACATCTTGCTGCCGGCTTCGCGGATCGGACGGAAGTACTTCTGCCGCAGCAGCGGGGGAACACTGTCGACACGCGCCGCGGGATAAATCCCGCGCCGGGCGGCCGCCAGGACGCGCGTGGAGATGTCCGTGGCCAACAGGCGGATATCCCACCCGTCGCCGAGGTCGTCGAGCAGCGTCATGGCCAGCGAGTAGGCCTCTTCGCCGGTCGAGCAGCCTGCGCTCCAGGCCCGCAGGCTGTCGCGATGCTGCCGGTTGGTGCGAAGCTCAGGCAGGATGCGTTCGCGCAGATAGTCGAAATGCACGCTTTCGCGGAAGAAGCTTGTAAGATTCGTGCTCAGGGAGTCGATCAGCGCCGTGAACTCGCGGCCGCTCTCGTCAGACTTCAGGAAGTCGAGATACTCGGAGACCGACGCGAAGTTGCCCATGCGAAGGCGCTTGGCGAGGCGGGCCCGCACCAGGTCTTTTTTGCCGTCGTGCAGGTTTATGCGGCAATGGTCGTAGACCATGTCGCTGATGCGACGGAACTCCTCTTCGGTAATGTGGTGTTCGGTAAGGACGGTGGTCATACGTTCACCTCATCAGACACACGGTCGGTGATAGTGGTACCGGAGACGAGGCTGGACAGATCACGGACGATCAGGTCGAGCTGCCGAGCCTGGGAGGAGAGCTCCTGGCTGGCGGCGGCGGTGTGCTCGGCGCTGATGGCGTTGGCCTGCGTTACGTGGTTCATGCGTTCGACAGCGGCATTGACCTGCTGAATGCCTTGGGCCTGCTCGCCGCTGGCGGCGGCGATCTGGTCGACCAGCGTGTTCACCTGCGTTGTCGCGGAGGTGATGTCCTCGAGGCAGCGGGCGACATGGTCGGTCAGCGACGCGCCGCTACGCGCGGATTCGACGCTGGATTCGATCATCTGTGCGGTATTGCGTGCGGCTTCGGCGCTGCGGATTGCGAGATTGCGGACTTCCTCAGCCACAACGGCCAATCCCTTGCCTGCTTCGCCGGCCCGCGCCGCCTCAACGGCTGCATTGAGCGCCAGCAGGTTGGTCTGGGAAGCGATCTCGTCGATCACCTTGATGATCTTGGCAGTATGGGCCGCGCTGGTCTGGATCTGCTCGATTGCCGGGCCCATTCGCTGCATGGCGGATTGGCCCTGGTCGGCATTCTGCTTGGCTGCGCCGGCAAGGCGGGCGGCGCTGCGCGCGGTGTCGGCGTTACGGAAGGTCATCGCGCTCATGGTGCTAAGCGTGCTGGTGGTTTCCTGGAGCGCCGCAGCCTGCTCGCTGGCGCCCTGGGCCAGCGACTGGCTGGACCCTGCCACCTGTTCAGCGGCGGAGGAAAGCTGCGTCGATCCAGCCGTCAGCAGCGAGACGATCCGCCCGATGCGCCGGCCGATCCGCCGGGCTGTGATGAACCACGCCGCCATCGCCGCCAGCAACGCCGCGCCGCCGACGCACATCAGGATGAGATTGCTGCGATTGCCGATAGCCGCCAGATGGCGGGAGGTGGCATGGAACTCATCCTCCCAGGCCGAGGCACAGATCACCCAGTCCCACGGTTCGTAGTAGGTGACGCGCGCGATCTTCATCCGCGGCGGCTCAGCGGGATTGTTGGTCCAGGGGTACCGGAACTCGTGCACTTGGTTGCCGGCGAGCGTCGTAGCTGTGTTGCAGATGTCCTGGATGAAGAGATTGCCTTCGGCGTCCGTGGCGTTCCAAAGGTTTTCGCCGTCGCGCCGGCCCATGTGGGAGACGACGTAGTGGCCGCGGGTGGAGCCCTTGGCGTTGAGGACGAAAACGTATCCGGTCTGGCCGATTCGGATGCTTGTCAGGGCCTTGTGAAGCGCCTTGAACGCTTCGGTTTCGGGCAGGCCGACATAGAGCATGCCGATGATTTGTCCGCTGGCATCGCGGATCGGCTGATAGCCAGTAGTGTACCAGCCGTCGACAACGTACGCCCGGCCGATGTATGTGCGTCCCGCGCGGACCTCGCGGATGACGGGATTCTGCTGTCCGTCGGGATGGACGGCGGGGATGAACGTGCCCACGGCGCGGTGGCCATCGGCAGTGGTGACGTTGGTGGTAACGCGGAGCATGTCGCCGGCGTCGTTCATCCGCTGAAAGACCGTGCAGCGGCTCCCGGTGAGCCGGAGTACCTCATCGACGATGGCTGACAGCGCAGCGGGGTCGTCGTTGTAGAGGATGTGCGTATCACCGAAGCGCATCTGCGGAAGCTGTATGGCGTGGGTCGCGCGGCTGAACTGATTGGTTGCCTGCCACTCGATGGTGCGTGTCTGATCCAGCGACGCTGCTCCCGTGCGGGCGAGGATGTCGCCAGCCAGCGTGAGATAGGTGCGGACCTGTCGCTGGAGCATCTCGTCATGGCCACGGCACATGGCATGCAGCGTTTGCGTGATGTGGTCCAGATCGGTGATGGCCAACGCCTGGCAACCTGCTGCAGCGGCGCGAGTCACCTCGGTGTTCTGCCGGTGCATCACGGCACCGATGAGGAGGACCGGGATCACGGTGAGCGTGACGCCGAGGGTCATCAGCTTTGCCTGCAAGCTCATGCGCATGGCCATGACGAGGCTCCTTCGGGGGTGTGGGGGTCCGTTAGGCCGCGGCATTGAATTGCGAGAAGTCGTTGTTCGACGTCTCGTCGTCATCCAGCGGGATCAGCTTCGCGGGGCTGGCTGAATCGCTGGTGGGTCCGGGCTTGGCAGCGGTCGCGACGGCGACGGGCTTGGGCTTGGAGCGCTCCGTACGCTCGATGCGCGGGCGCAGATGGGGCTCCTGGCTGGCAGCGGCGCCGCGGACGAGGGTGATGAGCTCTCGGACGACGCCTTGGAGCTGCTCGGCCTGGCTGGCGAGTTCCTCGCTGGCCGATGCCGACTCCTCGGCATTGGCAGCCGCGTTCTGCGTGACCTTGTCCATCTGCCGGACGGCGGCGTTGACCTGCTGGATGCCCTGCGCCTGCTCCTTGCTGGCAGCGGCGATTTCGCCGACCAGGTCATTGACCTTGGTGATGGCGCCGGTGATCTCCTCGAGCGTGGTAGCGACCTCGTTGCAGATCGTTACACCGTTGCGGCTGGACTGCACCGACTCCTCGATGAGGGCGGAGGTGTTCTTGGCTGCCTCGGCCGATCGCATCGCCAGATTGCGGACCTCTTCGGCGACGACGGCGAAACCCTTGCCCGCCTCGCCGGCCCGCGCCGCCTCGACGGCTGCATTGAGCGCCAGCAGGTTGGTCTGGAATGCGATTTCGTCGATGACCTTGATGATCTTGGCAGTCTCGCCGGCGCTCTTCTGAATCTCGTCGATCGCCTGGCCCATCTTGCGCATGGCCTGGTTGCCCTTGTCGGCAGCCGACTTGGTATCGTTTGCCAGGGCCGAGGCCTGCTGGGCGGTCTCGGCGTTCTTGCGCGTCATGGAGCTCATCTCCTCCAACGCCGAGGTGGTTTCCTCCAGGGCCGCAGCCTGCTCACTTGCACCCTGAGCCAGCGACTGGCTGGAGGCGGAGACCTGCGTCGAAGCCGAGGCGACCTGCGTCGAGCCCTCGCCCAGTGTCGCAGCCAGGCGATTGAGCAGCTTGTTCACCCCGCGGATGATCAGGAATCCCAGCGACACACCGATCACGATCGAGATTGTGCCCGCCACAACGATGCCGGTTTTTCCCGCGGAAACTGCACTCTTAATCTCGTGGCCGGCGCGCTCGCCATTGCGGCGATTGAAGTCCGAAAGAGTGCTCACAGCCTGCAGATACTTCTCGAATGCGGGCATGACTTCCTGCTCAAGCACGGCAATGGCCTCTGGCGGGTGATGATTCGCTAATCAGGCGGCTTCGGCGGTAGGGGTGAGTGCGTCAGGGCCATCGAGGACCCTGTCGATGTCGAGCAGGATCTTGACGCTCTCGCCGACTTTTCCCATGCCGAGGATGAAGTTGCTGGAGACGCTGTCGCCGAAGGAGGGCGCGTCTTCGATCTGCTCCTGGCTGATGTCCAGCACTTCCTTGACGCGATCGACGATGATGCCGGTATTGTGTGTCCGGCCATCGACGGATGTCTCGACGACGATGATGCACGTCTCGTCGGTCTGCTCCGCCGGTTCCATGGCGAAGCGCGACCGCAGGTCGATAACGCTGATGACCTGTCCGCGGAGGTTGATCACACCTTTGACGTGTCTGGGGGTGCGCGGGACGGCTGTGATCTCCATCGAGCCGATGATTTCGCGCACCTTCAGGATCTCCAGGCCATACTCTTCATGGCCCAGCGCAAAGGTGAGGTACTTGCCGCCACGGGCGGATCTGAGCGGTGCTGCTGTTGCTTCTGTGCTCAAAGTTCACTTCCTTTCTATGTGAACGCGGAACACTACGGCTGATCGCCGGCACGGCCCGCAGCCAGTTCAAGCAGGCCCGGGATGTCGAGAATCAGACTGACGGTGCCGTCACCGAGGATCGCGCCGCCGGAGACTCCCGTTACACGGCCGATGCCGTCGCCCAACGACTTGATCACGACCTGCTGCTGGCCGAGCAGCTCATTCACCAGCAGACATGCGCGGCGCGCGTTGTCGCGGACGATAACGACCAGGCCCTGGGTTGGATCCTCGCTGGCCGGATTCACGCCGAAGAGGCGATGCAGCCGGAACAGGGGCAGCACGCTGCCTCGGACAGTGACCATCTCGCCGCGCTGCTGCACGGTGCTGAGCTGGTCGGGCGTGGGGCGGATGCTCTGCTCGATGCTCGTCGTGGGCAGGATGTACCGGTTCTTGCCGACGCGCGCGACCAAGCCATCGATGACAGCCAGCGTCAGCGGAAGACGGATCGTGAAAACCGAGCCCTGGCCCTCGGTCGTGGTGATGTCGATCCGGCCCCGCAGGGCTTCAATGTTCTTGCGGACGACGTCCATGCCGACGCCGCGACCGGAAACATCGCTGATCTTCTCAGCCGTCGAGAGGCCGGCGTGGAAGATGAGCTTGTAGATCTCGGCATCGGACAACTCCTGACTCGGCTGGACGATGCCGTTGGCTATGGCCTTGCGAAGGATGCGTTCCTTCGACAAGCCGCGGCCGTCGTTTGCGATTTCGATGACGATGCAGCCGGCTTCGTGTCGGGCATGGAGGCGGATCATGCCGGTTGCCGGCTTGCCGGCGGCGATGCGAAGATCCGGCGGCTCGATGCCGTGGTCGGCCGCGTTGCGGACCATGTGGACCAGCGGATCGCCGATGGCGTCGACGACATTGCGGTCCAGCTCCGTCTCGGCACCGCTGATCTCCAGATCGATCTGTTTGCCGAGCTTGTGGGCCAAATCACGGACCAGGCGCGTCATCTTCTGGAACAGGCCGCCGATGGGGACCATCCGCATCGACATGGCCAGATCCTGCAGCTCGCGCACAATCTTGCCCGTCTGCGTGACATGGCGGACGAGGCGATGATTGCCCGCACTGAGCGTCGCCATGTCCTGGTTGACCATGGCCTGGGCGATAACGAGCTCGCCGACCATATTGATGAGGGAATCGAGGCGGCTGGTGGAGACCTTAATCGTGGATTCGCCCACGCGGCGGGTGCTAGCAGTCGGTGATGAATCGCCTGTGGGGGCTGCATGATCGGTCGCGGCTGGGACCGCGGTCGAGGACGCCGGCGATTGGGGCACTGCATTGTCCGCCGGCCAAGTGGCGGCGCGTTGCAGGCGCTCGAGCAGCGCGGGCAGCTCCGGCTGATGGCCGATGGCTGTGTTGGCCTTGCCAGCCAGCTCGCCTGCCGCGACCAGCAACTTCATCATGTCGATGCTTTGCAGGATGACGTCGACGAGCTGCTGATCGACCGCTCGCTGATTTTTGCGAACCAGGTCGAGCAAACTCTCCGCCGCGTGCGCAAGCGCCCCGATCTGCCGGAGGTTGAGAAAGCCGGCGACGCCCTTGATGGTGTGGAATGCACGGAAGATGGCATTCACGGCCTCAAGGTTGTCGGGCGTGTCCTCGAGCTTCAGCAGCTCAGTCTCAGCGGTCTCCAGGTGTGAGCGGGCTTCTTCAGTGAACTCGCTCAGCAGCGGAAGATCGGCTGGATTGAGGGGGGCTTCTTCGAGCGGCTGCGCTGATGCGTGTGAGGGTGCTGCGACCGCCGCTGGGGGTTGTGATGGGCGCGACTCGCCGGACCTCATCTCCGAAGGCTGCGCAGCGGCACTTGCGGAGGATTCCAGGCAGCTTCGCATGTCATTGATGAGTTGCGTTACCTGCTGCAGAGCCGCGTGGGCGTCGTCGACTTCACGAAGAACGATCAGCTCAATGAGTTTCTGCGCCTGGGTTGCAGCCTTGTGGGCATCGATAGCGCCCGTTCGAGCGGATTGAGATTCGATGCCTGCCGAGAGCTTGAGCAGCTCCTCATGAACATGCGCCAGCGAGGGAAGATCCTCGGGATCGGCGGCGAGCAACTGAGCAGTCAACTGATCGATGCTGCTCAGCAGCGCATCGCACGCTTCGATCGACGGAGTAGATGCTGTCAGTTGCTTGTCCACGCCCGTCTGATCGGGACGCGACACCAGCAAGTTCAGGCTTGTCAAACGTGTTCACACGCAATTCACAATGCGTTCAACTAACATTCATTTCGTGGGGTTGCGAACGGTTCAGAACATGTACAAGGTGCTCCAGATTTAAAGAGTTGCTGCCGATCGAATGGGAATACCAAACGGTTGATCGAACGAGTCAAATGCATGCAGTGAGTCACAAATGAAAAGGGTGGAAAGTGGTTGCCCAAGAAGGAAGGCACTCGCCGTCATCGTGTTGGGATTAATCGTTGCACGGCTGATGTATGACTTGGGGATGGGTATCTCGCTTGACACATGGACAGGTGAACAGCTCACGCTGCTGGCAAATGGCATTAAATCTGGTAATGCTGGCACTGCTGATCGGTTGGATCGCGTGGTGTCGAAGGCCTGTTGAGAGCGCGCAGGGGAACGTGCCGGCCGGAAACGAAACGCAGCGGCCATACTTGCGCAACCATCTGTTGGCCAGCCTGAGCCATGAGTTGCGTACGCCGATGACGTCGATCGTCGGCTATACCGAACTGCTCCTGGACGAGCAGGACGTCACGCCCGAGCAGCGGCGTGAGTGGCTGACGATGATTCACGGGGGTGGCCAGCGGCTGATGGAGCTGATCAACGACTTCCTCGACATGGCGAAGATCGAAGCCCGG
>CALEKX010000110.1 GCA_937904525.1 uncultured Phycisphaerales bacterium | reverse complement strand
GACGGCGACATCTCCGTCGAAAGTGAGCCTGGAAAGGGCAGTACCTTCTGTGTCGAAGTGAAGGTCCAGCCTGCGAATATGGCGCCTGGCAGACTGGAGCAGCATGCCTGCGCGATCGACTGAGGTCGGCGCTCAACGCCTGACGTCGCGCAGGCGATATCCGAATCCGCGCACAGTTTCGATCAGCTCGGCGCCGGCGCCGAGGCGGCGGCGGATGGATTTGATGTGCGCGTCGATCGTCCGCTCGAAGGCGGCTGCGTCGCCGTCGTGGACGGCGTTGCTGATCTGCTCGCGCGACTGCACCGTCCCTGCATGGCTGGCCAGGAAGTACAGGATTCGGAACTGCGTGGGCGTTAACTCCACAGGCTGGCCGGCGCACGACACCTCGTGGCGGTTCGGGTCAATGCGAATCGGCCCGTTGACGATGACACCGGAAGCGTCGCGCGATCGGGTGGCGCGCCGCAGCAGGGCGCGGATGCGCGCACGAATCTCGCGTGGGCTGAAGGGTTTGGTGACGTAGTCGTCGGCGCCCATCTCCAGGCCGACGATGCGATCGGCTTCCTCGCTGAGGCCGGTAAGCATCAGCAGCGGGGTGGACTCGGTTCGGGGATCGTTTCGCAGGTGACGGCAGACGTCGATGCCGCTCATGCCGGGCAGTTGTAGGTCAAGGATGATTACATCGGGCGTGTGGGCCCTGGCAATCTGCAACGCTTCGTCGCCCCGCTCGGAAACGATCACGTCGTACTCTGGTTCGAGTGTGCTCCGCAAGAGGTTGGAAGCCGACCGTTGGTCCTCCACGACAAGCACGGTCAGCCGTGACTGCAACATCTTCGACTCCGCGGTCCAGAACTCCAGAATATATCCCCGGGAAAGACGGGAACAATCGATACGTCCGGCGTTTTCGCGGCGGAGGTGTCACACGCATCACAGTGATGCTGTTCGCAAGCAGCGTTGTGAAAACGGCGTCAAGATGACGAAAAGATTCCGAGTGTATCGGCGGGGATGAGAAGCCGGTGATCGTGCCGTCTGAGGGCTGTCGATCGATACTGCTGTAAGCTGGGCATGTGGTAACACCGTGACAGTTGCCTGTGAGCGCCCAGCCGTTGGGGCGGGTCAGCCGAGGCCGGCTGGTTTCATCGCGATTTTGCCTTTTCCAACAACAGCGACCGCGGGTAGCGTGTATCTGTTTGAGTGTGGGGGCATCTGGGATGAGTTTGCGCGGCGGATGGTGCGGTATGCGATCGAATGGGCATGCGCGCTTCAAACAGGCTGCGCGGTTCCAGCAGGGGCCGTTGGAATTGCAAGGAGTTGTGATGCGAATATCTCGCTGGGGTGTGGTGCTGGTTGTTGCGTTGATGTTTATCGCCGCGACCGGGGTGAGGGCGGCTGAGCCGGCGGCGTCTGGGGTGAAGCTGTCGCTGGCTGAGGGGGGCATTGTCATCACGGCAGGCCCAGCCGGATCGTTCACGATGAAGTATCCGCTGCTGGAAGGCCTGGACCCGAAGGAGCCATCGGACAGGCAGATCCACAGCCCCACGCATGCGACGCTCACCTATGCCACGGGCATCAAGGCAGATGTGCGCGTCGAGGGGGGCGAGGTGACGATCGCCTTCTCCGGCATCGCCCAGCCGATCAGAAAGATGCGGCAGGAGATGCACGTGCCGTTCACGATGTCGCAGGGCGGGCGATTCGCCATCGGCGGCGATGCGCCCGTGCCGTTCCCCGAAGAGAAGCCCGCCTCGCCGTTCCTGTATCAGGGATCGGCTGGGTCGATCTCGTTCTACCATCCAACTGGTCCGGCATTCACGATCGCGCTGCCCAAAGGGTGTTTTCAGCAACTTCAGGACAATCGCGAGTGGAACTGGAGCATCTTCGCATGGTGGTATTCCGTGCCGTTCCCTTCGGGGAAGAGCGCGCGATTCGTCATCCGCATCTCCGAACCGGCGGATGGAGCCGGGCGCGAGGTCAAGCCGCTGATCGATCGCTTCGGCCAGTGGATCGATCGCGATTTCCCCGGCAAGGTGACCAGCGAGGAGGACCTGGCGAGCGACCTCGCAGCCGATGAGGCCTACTATGCCTCCCTGAATCCGCCCGCTCGCGATGCCTATGGCGGTTTCCCCGGCACGGGCGAGAAGTACGGCTTGCAGAAGACGGGCTTCTTTCATCTCGGCAAAATCGGCGATGCCGACGTGCTGGTGACGCCGGAGGGCAATGCGTTCTTCCAGCTTGGCGTCTGCTGCATCACGCCGATCGACGAATACACGCTCGTCGCCGGGCGCGAGGAGATCTTTGAATGGCTGCCGTCTGCGGATGATCCGAAGTTCAAGACGGCCTGGCGGCCCAATGATCGCGGGGTCTTCTCATTCCACCTGGCCAATGTCATCCGCAAGACGGGCAAGCCGTTTGATCTGGGTGAGTATGTCGCCACATGGATCGAGCGCGAGCGGAAATGGGGCTTCAACAGCACGGGGGCGTTTGTGCCGACCGGACCCGGACCGGCGCGGGATCAGCTCATCGCGAAGAACTATCCGTATGTCGCGACGCTGCCACTGGGGAATCTCCCTCGCATCGAGGGAGCCAATCAGGTGTGGGATCCGTTTACCGAGGACATCGAGAAACGGATTGATGCTTTGTTCGCCGAACCGCTCAAGCGCGAAGCCGACAATCCGCTGATCATCGGCTATTTCATCGCCAATGAGCCGTCGGTGGAGGATGTGCCGAAGGTGGTGCCGCGGCTGAAGGCGAGCAAATCCGGCTCGAAGCGGCGGCTGATCGAGCGATTGCGCGAGAAGTATGGCCAGGTGGCTGCGTTCAATCGTGCATGGGGCGTGGATGTCGAGAGCTTCGAGCAGGCCGGCGAGACGCCGCTGAGCATCAGCACGGCCGAGGCGGCTCAGGACATGCGCGAGTTCTTTGAGGAGTTCCTGGATCGCCGTTACCGGCTGGTGCATGAGCATCTGCGCAAATACGACACCAATCACCTGCTGCTGGGGGATCGGTGGATGCCGGGGACAGCCAACAACGAGCAGCTCATCCGCGCGGCGGGCAAGTACCTCGATGTCGTCTCCATCAACTACTACACCTACAGCCTGGATCGGCGCTTCCTCGACCGCATCCGCGAGTGGTCCGGCAACAAGCCGATCCTGCTGAGCGAGTTCTACTTCAGCAGCCCGGCGGAGTCGGGCCTGGTCGGCGGATTGCGGATGGAAACGCAGCGTGACCGTGGGTTGGCGTATCGGCATTACGTCGAGCAGGCTGCGTCGCTGGGATATGTCGTGGGCATCCAGTGGTTTCTGAACATGGATCAGGCAGCCACGGGTCGCTTTTTCCAGAAGTTCAACGGCGAAGCCGCGAACACGGGTCTGGTCAATGTCGCCGATCGGCCATACAAGGATTTCCTGGCTGAGGTGATGAAGACCAACTATGACGTGCTCGCG
>CALEKX010000109.1 GCA_937904525.1 uncultured Phycisphaerales bacterium | reverse complement strand
CAGCTGACAACCTATTTCAGGACGGGACACTACCCCCGCACTTCGTCTCTTCGTCTCTCAGTCTCTTCCCCGCTCTCCGTCACTCTCACGCCTGAGGCAACCCATCCGGGCTCAGGGCCGGCAGGCGGACGACGAACGTCGAGCCGCAGTGTTCCCCTTCGCTGGCGGCGCTGACGACACCGCCGTGCAGCTCGACCAGATGCCGCACGATGCCCAAGCCGAGCCCCAATCCGCCCAGCCGACTGGCGGGGTCAGCCTGGCTGAAACGATCAAACACATACGGCAGGAAATCCGGCTTGATGCCGATGCCCGTATCCGACACCTGCAGCCGCAGTTCGCCGTCAACCTGCTCAGCCGCGATGGTGATGCGGCCGTCGCGCGGCGTGAACTTGATCGCATTGCTCAGCAGATTCCAGATGATCTGCTGCAGGCGCGTGCTATCCGCCAGAACACGCGGCAGCGGGCGGCGGATCTCGCGCACAAGCTGCAGATCCTTGGCCATCATCGCCGGCTGGAGCGATGCGACGGCTGCATCGATGACCGGCTCGGGGTCGATCGGCACCACCTCCAGCCGCATGTTGCCCGAGACGATGCGCGACACGTCCAGCAGATCATCGATCAGTTGCACCTGCGATCGCGCGCTGCGCTCGATCACCTCAATGGCGCTCTGGACGTCGGCATGCGACGGCGACGGATCGCGCCGCAGCAGATGCGTCCAGCCGAGGATCGCATTGAGCGGCGTGCGCAGCTCATGCGACACGGTCGCCAGGAAGTCATCTTTAAGCCGGTTGGCTTCCTCAGCCGCGCGGCGGGCCATGTCGATGGCCTGCTCGGCGCGTTTCTGCTGTGTCATGTCGATGACCAGCGCGACGGATTCGTTGGAACTTTCCTCCATCAGCGCCACACCGATCAGTACGGGAATGACCGTGCCATCGGGGCGCACGAAGCTCTTTTCGTAGGGGGTGCAGGTTCCGCGTTCGCGCATCTCTTGAATCGCCCGATCGTCCGCAGCGACAGACTGCGGCGGTGTGACGCAATCCCAGCGAATGCGGCCCTCGGCAATGTCGCGTTGGGTACAGCCGAAAATGCGGCACAGCTCGTCATTGCCGGCTGTGATACGGCCATCGAGCGTGGCAAACGCGACGCCGACGAGATTGGCATCGGCCAGCCGGCGGAAGCGGCTTTCGCTGCGGCGAAGCGCCGCCTCGGAGGCACGCAGCTCGGCGGCTGTGATCTCCGCCCGGTTACGGGCGGCGGTTTCGGCGCGCGTCAGGCCGAACAGGATGATGCCGACGACCGCGCCGCTGAGAATCACCAGCATCGGATAGCGGTGGCTGTGTGCGGCTTCGAACGCGGGGGTTGAGACGCATTCGATCAGCCATGGCCGACCGGCTACGTCGTCCAGCAACAGGACTTGGCGGAGTTGCGGTTCTGTGTCGCGCGGGGTGACGCCGTCATGCAGCAGCAGGTGCTCGCTGATGTCGTTGCCGTCATAGAGGCGGAAATCGACCAGCCGATTGGCTTGCGGGAAGATGCCGCGCAGCAGATCGCCGGCGCGGAAGGGGGCATAGACATAGCCTTCGAGCAACTGGCGGCGCTGCTCGACCGTGGCGGGGGTCATGCCGCCGGCGTAGACCGGTACATAGATCAGGAAACCGTACTGTTTGGGGTGCTCGATTTCCTGGACCAGCATGACTCGGCCGGTCGCTGCCGGCTGACCGGTATCCCGCGCCCGATCCATGGCCTCGCGCCGCGTGGCTTCGGTATACATGTCGAAGCCGAGGGCGGCGCGGTTTCGACGGTCCATCGGATGGATGTAGACGATGGCGTGATACTCATCGCGCGGGCCATCCGGCCAGACGCGGAAATCCGACAGCCCTTCGCTGCGAACGGTCTGGATCAACTGGTCCAGGCCGTCGGCGCCTACACGCCGGGTAAAGGCGATCCCCTGGATACCGGGGTAGTAGGTCTGCATCTCCAGCGAGATCGCAAAGGTGTGAAATTCTTCGCGGGTGACGAACTCGCTGCAGTTGAAAAGAGCCGCGCCGGCGCGGAGCGTGGCGATGTAGGTCTCCAGGCGGGTTCCGATTTCCGAGCGGACGCTGTCGATCTCGCGGCGGAAGCGCTGCTCTTCAGCGGCTGTCTGGCTTCGATGCACGTCAAGGGCCGCAAAGATGGCCGCTGACAATGTAAGCAGGAGGACGATCCAGGGGATCGCCGCCCGGGCGAACGACGAAGTCGGCTTGGAACTTTGCGACATGCCTTGGTTTACTGAATACGGAGACGAGGCATGGATCATACTGCCTTGACCCCAGGCGGGTTCAACAAAAGCGCCGCGGAACCATCAGCCGGCGGGGGATGCCGCCTTGACGCCGCGATGCCGTTCCACAACAATCGCCCGTCTTACAACGGACACCAGCATGGCACGACAGATTGATCATCCCGCACTTCAGCCGTTGAAGGCCAAGTTTCCGCATATCCGGTTCCGGGTCGGCGAGTTCCGCGACATGGTAACCGTCGTGGTCCCGCGGGAGAATATTATCGAGGTTTGCACATTCCTGCGAGATGATCCCAAGCTCCGTTACAACATGCTCTGCGAGCTGAACGGGGTGGACTACCTGGGGTATCCGGGCGCAAAGGACCGATTTGCCGTGAATTACGGGCTGGTGTCGGTCGAGGGGCAGGTGCCGCGCCTGTGGCTGAAGGTCTTCCTGAATCCCGAGCATCCGACGGCCCCGGGCAGCCCGTGGAACGAGCTGTCGGATGAGCAGGTCGTGGAGAAGGGGGACCCGGGCCTGAAGATTGCCAGCGTGACGGGCATCTGGCCGGGGGCGGAATGGATGGAGCGCGAGGTCTACGACATGTTCGGGATCATCTTCGTCGGCCATCCCGATCTGCGGCGGATCCTGACGTGGAACGGCTTTGGCAACTACCCGCTGCGCAAGGACTATCCGTTGCGCGGCGTGGGCGAGCGTGAAGCCTACAAGATCGTCACGCGCGAAACCGCCTGACGCTGCTTACAACTCATTTTCGCGAAATTACTTCTGGCGGAAGACGATACGGCCCTTGGTCAGGTCGTAGGGGGAGAGCTGCACTTTCACGCGGTCGCCGGGGAGGATGCGGATAAAGTGCTTGCGCATCTTGCCGGAGATGATCCCCAGGATTTCGCGGTCGCTGTTATCGAGGCGCAGCTTGAACATCGCGTTGGGCAACGCGGTGAGGACAGTGGCTTCAACTTCAATCAGATCGGACTTCGCCAAGTAAGTCTCCTTCGAGGATCTCGGAAAGCGGAGGTGTTAGTGTAGTGTGATTGCGCGCAGGGGACAAGGCGAGGGGCGGGGAGGCGGAGATACCCGAAGATGAAGCGGGTGTGGAAGGGGGAAGCGACCGAGGGACGAAGCGGACGAAGGGGGCTATGGGGGCGGTGGCTGGACTGCGGGGCTGGGGCTGGAACAGATGAACCCTAACTTTTGCTTGACATCTCAAAAGGGGCGGGGTATGCTCTCCAGGTCGAGTCAGGTCACATCCACAGGGGAGAGCCCGCATGCACCCAAACGCAATGTTCAAAAGAAGACGCGATGCCCCGACGACAGGGGTGATCCACGAATGGACGCCCATGGACACCAAGCCAGCCTGAACCGGCTGCCGCTTGTTCCTGTCCACTCGCGGAGATTCGTGGACCAACTCCACACGGGCGAAGGCCAACATTATGCATCAACATAGGCGATAGTCGCCCGAAATCGTCATCCTGAGC
>CALEKX010000108.1 GCA_937904525.1 uncultured Phycisphaerales bacterium | reverse complement strand
TGACTGCCTAATAATAACCTAACTCATGGGCGGCGTCAAGGAAAAATCTTACGCGGGGGGAAATGGACCCCCGATGCGCGCGGAAAGGGGGCACATTGCCCTGTGCCCCAACAGAAGTCACAGCTTCATAGCCTCACTCAAAGCCGCGAAGCACGCGAAGGAAGCGCAAAGATCCCAGAGAATACAAAGACCGCAAAGCGCCAACTCGTGGCATGAGCGTCTCGGCGTGTGCAGACCAGCAGTCGCAGTGCGCGCCGAACGCAGGAGATGTGTTGACTTCGACGTCAACAATGTGGCGCGAGCGTCCCGCCCGCGGTTTGTGACAGAACGCGGGCAGGATCAACATTATGCATCAACATAGGCGATAGTCGCCCGAAATCGTCATCCTGAGCGTAGCGAGGATCTCAACCGTCCGAACGCCGAGATCCTTCGCTTCGCTCAGGATGACCTTCGCGAAAGGACTTGCGCCGATCATGCATAATGTTGAAGATGCCCGCGCCACAAGATGGCTATGCGCGCAGTCATCGGAACAAGCCCGTGCCACGCTGTCGCCACACAATCACAACTGCCTTTGCATCCTTTGCGATCTTTGCGCTACCTTCGCGAACCCTTCGCGTCTTCGCGGCCGAATCGCCATCACCGCCGATCCGGATCGAAGTCGCGTTCCCAGATGCTCCTGGGCGGATCGGAGAGGCGCGGGTCCAGGCGGCGGAGGTCGTCTTGCTGGTCGCGGCGCTCATAGCGGCGGTCGAAGGGGGAGGAGGGATCGGTTGGATCGCGATCTCGCCCCGCGTCACGCGTGCGGGGCGCGTAGCGGGACGGATCTGCCGGGCGGAGCGGTATGATGAAAGGAGGAACCGTAGCCCCCGGATAGGCATCGGTCACAGAGTCCAGCCACGGCTGGGTTGTGGGCGTGGACGCATCGGCTGAGGGCCGGTGTGCTGCCGGTCCGGCTGTCAGCCATTGCGACAGCACCTCCGGCCGGCGGTCGCGCAAGATGCGCGGCGGAGGATCGCGCCTCGGCGCTTGAGCGCAGCCGGCGATCAGCATCAGGATCGTGATGGCGACGATGCGCGCCATACCTGATCTTAGCGCCGCGACGGCTCATCGTCGCAGGGATTCGATGATCCGCTGATAGCTCTGCACCCGCCACGGCGGGGCGGTGCCGGCGGCGACATCGGGGAAGTAGCGGTCGATGTTGTCGGTTGTCACGCCCCACAAGCCGAAGAGCTTGACGCCCGGCGTGTCGATCACCGTTCCGCCGAAGCTCAGCTCGTACCGCCGAGCCGATGTGGTCGTGTGCCGGCCCTTGAGGTGGACCGATGATACGTCCCCCACGCGAATGTCGAGCTGGGGCTCGATGGCACGGATGAGGCTGGACTTGCCGACGCCGCTGTGGCCGGCCAGAACGGTCACCTGTCCGCGCAGGATCTGCCGCAGCGACTCCAGGCCGATCGCGGCTTCAGCACTCGTGCGCAGCGTCACGATGCCGAGGGACTCGTAATGCGGCAGGACCTGCTCAGCGAGGGCAGCCTGCTGGCGGGCTTCGGGGGTGGCGTCAGCCAGATCGAACTTGTTGAGGCAGACGATCGGCTGAAGCCCGCCCGCCTGCGCCGCGATGATCATGCGGTCGATCAGCCCCCAGCGGGGAAACGGCGCCCACAGGGCCGCGACGATCAGCATCTGCCGCGCGTTGGCGACGATCGGATCCTGCTGATTGGCCCGGAAGCTGTCAGCCCGCGTGAGGACGGTTTGTCGCGGCAGGAGCTGTTCGATGACGGCTTCGGGCAAGCCGCTTTCATGCGTGGTGCCGGTGGGGCGGAAGCGGACGCGATCGCCGACGACAATCTGCGTCTCGAGGATTTTTGCCAGCGTTTTGCGGACGGTGCAGAGATACCGCTGGCCGTCGTGATCGACCTCGCTGAACAGGCTGAAGACCTGGATGACTTCGCCGATGGGCAGGGATTCGAGGTCGCGCGTCAGCTCGTCGGCCTGGGCGCGCATCTCGGCTGTGCGGAGGATCTTGTTCTGCTGAGCGTGTTTCGAGCGTGCGCTGAAGCGTTCGGCGGTCTCCGGATCGTCGGCGTCGAAGCCGCCTTCGAGGTACTGTCGCGTGAGGTCCTTTTCACGATGGGGCCTTCGGCGTTTCTCTCTCATCAGGCTCTGAGTGTGTCGGGATTGGTGTGGATTGGCAAGGGGTGTCGAGGGGAGGGCGACGAAGGATGGGGGAGAGGCGGAGAGACGAAGTTGCTGCCGCCAACGGCCAACTGGCAAGTCCTCCCCGAATCGGTATAGTGGCCTGCCTGGACGATCTGGTATAGAGAGGACCGATGGCGAGCGATACACAGGACATTCTCAAGCGGGCCGAGGAACTCGGCAAGATTCTGTCGGCTCATCCAGCCGTGACGCGGTACAAGCAGGCTCAGCAGAGCGTCAGCGAAGATGCCGACGCGCGGCGGCTGCTCAGCGAGTTCAACCGTCAGCTCGAATCGCTCGCCCAGGCTGAGCAGACCGGGCTGGGAATCACCGAAGCCCAGCGGCAGCAGCTCGAGTCGTTGCAGACGCAGATCATGTCCCACATCAAGATCAAGAATCTCAACCAGGCGCAGGTGGAGTTTGTCGATCTGCTGCGCCGGGTGACGCAGACGATCCATCGCCAGGTGGCAGCCGAGGTCCCCGGTGGGGCTGGCGGCGGCCTTGGCCCGGTGCAGTAAGACATCACCAGCCTCAGCGGTTGGGCAGTGAATGGCATTGAGAGTCGCCCGAATCGGTTAGCCGGTTCGGGCGTCTTTTGTTGGGGGCTGTGTTTCGGGAACGGCAGTTGCTTATCGACGTGTACAGCGGCGTTCGCCGCGCAAGGATGTCACGTTGTGCATCTGATCTGCGGCCGCGGGGATGGATTCCCGCGTCGCAACGACATTAATCCGCCAACCCACAAGGGGCGGAGGAAGGATCGACCCATGACACAGTACACTTCCGGCTCGCGAGGGCCCGATGTGGGGATCGTCAATTCGGTAAACACGCCAGCCGATCGCATTCGCTGGGGCGCCATCATCGGCGGCCTGTTTGCGGCGATGGCGACGCTGGTGGTGCTTGGCGTGCTGGGGATGGCCATTGGCTTGACGGCTTACGAGCCGGGCGATCAGGTGGGCGAGGGATTCGCCTGGGGCGCAGCGATCTGGGGGATCATCACGGCGATCGCGGCGTTCTTCCTGGGCGGCTGGCTGGCCGGGCGGACGGCTGCCTTCCAGGGGCATCGCAACGGCCTGATCAACGGCACGATGGTCTGGGCCACGAGCGTGGCGCTGGTCGTGCTGCTGCTGGGCAGCGGGATCACGGCGCTGGTCGGCGCAAGCGCGCAAGCCGTGGGTGGCATGGCGATGCAGATGCAAAGCCGTCAGGAGCGGCCGATGGTCCAGCCTGAAGCCCGTCCGGCGGCTGGACAGATCGACATGCAGGTCAGCGAGCAGGCAATCGAACGTGCCGATCGCGGCGCGACCTCAGCCGCCTGGCTGACGCTGGTGTCGCTGCTGATCGGTCTGGGCGCCGCGGCCCTGGGTGGATACACCGGTTCCCGCGCCGTACCGGAGGATGTGGTGGAACGGCGGGCGGAGGTGCGGTAGCCCGTGCCTTCTCACCACGAAGGCACGCAGACGCGGCGTGTGATTGATGATTGGTGCGTGAGATGGGCGATCGTCCATTTCACGCATCCATCGTCATTGCCGCCCGTCAGCACCGGTGGCATTGGCGTCTCGCCCATGCCATCGTTTTTGTGTCATGTTCTGAAGAAGGGCAACCGCGGAGGCGCACGCGAGGAATCCAAGCACACGGTGGCGCGGGCGTCTCGCCCGCACTACCGTGAATTGTGTGATAGAAAGGCAATAGTCAGCGCATAAAAACTCTGCGCGTAGAACCTCTGCGTTCTCCGCGTCTCTGCGGTGACTATCGCGCATGAATGCGGTTTACCTACGGCGTGCCGCCGCGGCCTTCTGTGCGGGAGTGGCGCTTGTGGCGGGGGTTTTCGATGCGTTGGGGGGCCTGGTCCCAGCCGAGGGGTTCTTCCTCGAGCATCGAGTGATCCGGCTGATCGGGATTGTCCGATTGCTCTTTCTCGGCCAGCGGACGATTGTGGCGATCGTCGTCGGTCTGGTCGGCATTGATCTGATGCTGGGGATTCTGCCGGTTGGGGACGGTCTTTTCCATGTGGCAGGGCTGATCAGCGGGCGTGGCGTCGTCGTTGTTGTCGAGGCGGCCCATGCCGGATTCCTTCTCGGGCTTGGCCCGCTCGTAGGTGGCGGCGGTATCGGGGGCCTCATCGGCTGGCTGATTGGGGTTCTGCATGCGCGCTCCTTTTGTGTTCGCTCCATGCACGGTAGCCCAATATCGGACAGGGGGCAGCGCCAAATCGCGTTACGCCCCAAACGCCGCGCCGCCCATATCCATCTTGATGACGCCGCGCTGCCGCTTGACGGCGATGACGCGCTGCTTGAGCTGGTCGAAGATCGTGCGCGCGTTGGGCAGGCCGTGCATCGTGAGGCGCGGCGTGGTGGCATCGCTGGAGACGACGGTGATCGTCCCCACGCGAAGCAGGCGTGCGATCAGCGACTGCCGGAAGCTGATGTCATCGACATGCCACAGCTCAAGCGTATCGATGGCCTTGGTGAGGATGCCCCGCTCGAAGTCGATGCGGTAGTTGGTGATACGGTAACGGACCGTCTTGACCATCAGATACGGCAGAGCCGCCACGCCGCCGCCGACGGCGATGAAGATCAGCACCACCCACCACGGCGGCGACCACCAGTCCAGCAGGCTTGTGATCAGCGGGAGGAAGAAGATGACCGCGCCCAGCGTGAACAGGCTGATCGTCTTGCCGAGCTCGCCGCGCATCAGGGGCGAGCCTTCGAAGTAAACGATTTCGTCCTCGTCCGGTCGCGATGAACTGGACGCGGTGGAGCCGGCTGCGGGTTCGAAGGGTTCGGTCATGGTCAGCCTCTGGGTGGATCTGCCGGGCGCCCAGGCCCCCGTTGCCGGTCCATCATATGCGATGTGCAGAGGACGTCCATGTTCTGGAAAGACCCAACGCCTTTGACCTAGAATGCGGCGTATGTGATGTAAGATGTGGGAAATGCGCGTTGGATGATGTGAAGATTTCAGGTAGACGTCTGCGTCAGCGAGGAGAGAGGACGATGGATCTCAAGCGGTGGCGGAGCGTGGTCTGCGGCATCGTGATCGCCGCATTGGGACTGGCAGGGGCTGCGGGCGGGCAGGAGACGGCCCGGCATGAGCACAGCCCGTGGGGGATTGCCAGTGGAGCGGAATGGTCGGGCGACTATCCGCGGTTCAACCCGATGCTTTCAGAGGCGGGGGTGACGTGGCTGCGCTATTTCCCCGAGTGGTCGACCATCCAGCCGGCGCCGGACCAGTGGAACTGGGAACCCGCCGACCGGCTGGTGGCCAATGCCCGGCAGAACAACCTGCGCATCCTGGGGGTCTTTGCCTATCTGGCGAAGTTCGCGTCGGCTGACGGCGGCACGCGGCAGTTCCCGATGAAGGACATCGCCTACTACCGCGCCTACGTCACAGCCGCGATGGCGCGCTACAAGGGCCAGATCACGCATTGGGAAGTCTGGAATGAGTTCAACGGCAGCTTCGCACCCGGCGGGACGCCGGAAATCTACGCCGAGTTGACGCGGGAAGCGTATCTGGCTGCCAGGAAGATCGATCCGAACATCAGGATCGGCATGAGCGTGGCCAACTTCGATGTCGGCTTCCTCGATCGCGCGATCAAGGCCGGCGCAGCCGATCACTTCGACTTCATCTGCGTGCATCCGTACGAAAACATGGGGGCCGTCATGGAGGGCGGCGAGATGGGATTCCTCAGCCTGGCGGGCAATCTCCGCGAAATGCTCAAGGCCAACAATCAGCCGGAGGACACGCCGCTGTGGATCACGGAGATCGGCTTTCAGGCGCCGATCGAAGCCGATGCCGAAGGCGACGCGCGACAGGCTGACGCATTGCTGAAGGCATATCTGCTGTCCCTTGCGCAGGGATTCGAGCGGATCTTCTGGTTCGAAGCACGCGGGCCAGCCTACGGAAAGGGCACGGATCATGGCATCATCCGCAGGGACTGGAGCGTCCGCCCAGCCTACGTGGCGATGCAGACGATGACGAAGCTCCTGGGCGATGCGCCGGTGTATGTCGGCTGGCTCAACGTGGGCGGGGGCGGGTATGGGTTTGTGTTCGAAGGCGCCACGGGGCCCGTGCTGGCGACGTGGGCCCCTGTGGGGTCATCGATCGAGGCGCGCTTCAGCACGGATGTCACCGTGACCGACGCTGGTGGCCAGAGCCGGCAGGTCGCTGCCGGGCAGGTGCTGGCGCTGCAGCGTCAGCCGGTGTTCGTCACCGGCATGGGCGAGAGCCTGATCGCCCGGGCACGCGCCAACCGCGACAAGCCCTTCCCCTGGGGCGGCGACTATTCCAGAACGACGACCGTCACCTGCCGCCTCGGCGTGACGAACATCAACGACGGCTTGACGCAGATCAAGCCGGAGACGACGCAGGCTGTGAACGACCTGGTGTCGTCGTGGCGCCGTCCGATCTTCAACGATCCGAAGCTCAACAATGAGGGGCGGTACATCTACTTCCGCGTCGATCCGCAGTTTGTTCCCTTCGGGACCAAACGGCTTGAGATCACTGTCGTCGCGCGGCGCATCGACAACCGCCAGGCCGGCATGACGCTCTGCTACGAGTCGGAGCAGGGGTATCGCAATGCGGCCGACGGCTACTGGACGATCCCCGCGGGCGACGGTTGGCACGAGCATACGTGGAGGGTCAGCGATGCCAACTTCGTCGGCCAGTGGGGGTGGAACTTCCGGCTTGATGCGATCAGTTCACCCAATGAGTTCTTCATCCGCGAGGTGCGCGTCTCCAAGCCGCGATAGGCCAGGACCCATCGCTGGCCCTCGCGGCAGGGGAGCTTGAGGTTTCTTTGGAACTTGGCATTTGGGACTTGGAGCTTCGCGCGGGGACGGTGGCCCGCAGGGAGGCGTCTTGGGGCACCCGTAAGACCGCGGGCGGGACGCCCGCGCCACGAGTTGGTTGGCATGGCAGGCTCCGCGTGTGACCTCTGCGCCCTCCGCGTTGGACCTGTGATACGGTGTGCTTTCAATCGGTGGGCAGGGCCGCCGGTCGCACGGGCCGTTGGTGGTTCGCCAGTTTTGACCGTTTCGGGGGCGTGGGATACGATGGAACAGACTCGCCGGAGGAGTGGCCGAGTGGTTGATGGCGCCGGTCTTGAAAACCGGTGACGGGTAACTCCCGTTCGTGGGTTCGAATCCCACCTCCTCCGCTTACCGCCGCAAGCGACCCCTGGACGCGGGACACCACACCTCATGATCAGGACGATCACCACCACGGCGATTGCTGTCACAGTGGGCGCAACCCTGCTTGGGATTTCCAGCGGATGCCGGGAGGCTGAGGAGGACGTGCCGCCGCTCGAGGTGACGCCCGATCAGCCGGTGGCGGCGGAGGGGCCTGCCGAAGCAATTAAGCCGCCGGTGGTCGATGCGGGGGCGATCTCCATCGATGAGCAGACCTATCTCTTCCCGCCGGCTGTGCTGATTGCCGAGCCGATTGATGCGGGGCTGCGCCTGCAGCTCACCGGGAGCGAGGCGGCTGAGGATCAGACCGGCAACACGCTGCTGCTGAACATGCAGGTGGCGGCTGAGACGATTGCGGAGCTGCCGGACAATCCATGGATTTTCCGCACGACGGAGGACACGTGGACCGACACGCCGCAGGGGTTGAACATCGAGGAGGAAGGCTGGGTGCTGCGGCCGTTTGAGGTGACGGTCGAGATCGTGCCCGAAGACGAGCACGCCCGCGTGGTGACGATCCGCCTGTCGGGGAAGTTCGTCCTGTTCGACCCGACCACCCCGCCCGATGCCCCGGGCAAGCGCGTCGAGGTAAGCGGACAGTTCCCGGCTGGTGTCGTCTTCCGGGCTGCGGGTCCGTAGGGATGGGGTGAGGGGAACGGCGGCCGCGAAGGCGCGAAGCTCGCGAAGGTGGCGCGAAGGGGGGCGCAAAGATCTCAAAGATTGCAAAGATAGCAAAGACATTGAGAAGTGTGTTCCTTGCAGGACGTGGCGCGGGCATGTTGCCCGCGTTTTGCGCTAAGCTGCGGGCGGGACCAACATTATGCATCAACATAGGCGATAGTCGCCCGAAATCGTCATCCTGAGCGTAGCGAAGGATCTCAACCGTCCAAACGCCGAGATCCTTCGCTTCGCTCAGGATGACCTTTTCGAAAGGAGTTACGCCGATCATGCATAATGTTGGGGACGCCCGCGCGGCGGGGGTTTGGTCACCGCGGAGGCGCACAGACGCAGAGAAAGTCTTGAGTGCACGGGCGAGGGGCGCGCGCCACAGGGCATACCTTGGCGGTCTTTGAGATCTCTGCGATCTTTGCGCTTCCTTCGTGTGCTTCGCGTGAGACGTTGCCCATCACGATCAGCCGAGACGCGCCAGTTCCGCCTCGGCCTGCGCGAGCTGGTCGCGGGTTTGCTGGACCAGGTGGGGCGGGGCCTTGGCGATGTACGACTCGTTGGCCAGGCGGGCTTTCATCGCGTTGATGCGGTTTTCGAGCTCCTGGCGCTTTTTGGCGAGGCGTTGCTTTTCGGCTTCGGGGTCGATGAGGCCTTCGACGTAAATCTCGGCTGAGCCGGCGATGGCACGCGCGGCGTTGGCCGGGGCCGGCAGGTCGGGCCTGGCGTCGACGAGCTTGCATGTCGCCAGCAGGTCGAGGATCTCGCGATTGTCCAGCAGGAGCTTCGCCAGCTCGGCTGGGGCACTGATGCTGACCGGCACGGGCTTTTTGGGGTCGGCTTTGTACTCGTTGCGGACGTTGCGGATCGTGCCGACGATCTCCTGCAGCGTGGCGAAGTCGCGCTCGGCCTGCTCGTCGACAGCCGGGGCTTGGGGCCACGCGGCTTTGATGAGGAGCTCGCTGGACGGGGCGTCGAGCACGCCCGGGATGCCGCGCTGCGGCACGACCTCGTTCAGCCGCCACCAGATCGTCTCGGTGATGAACGGAATGGCTGGATGCATCAGCCGCAGGGCTGCATCGAGCACGGTCGCCAGGACCTGCGCCGTCTGCGGCGCGCGCGACGGGTCGCGCATCGCAGCCTTGGAGGCTTCGACGTACCAGTCGCAGTAGTCGCGCCAGAAGAAGTCGTAGCAGGCTTGCGCGTACTGGTCGAAGCGGTAGTCGCGCAGGCCCTGCTCGGCGCTGGCGACGGCTCGGGCGAAACGGGAAACAATCCAGCGATCGGCCAGAGACTGCAGCGTGCCGACTGCAGGCTGCTGACTCGCACTCGCTGCCTGCTGCCGGTCGCCTGCCGCCTGCTGGATCACAAAGCGCGCCGCATTCCACAGCTTGTTACAGAAGTTTCGGCCCAGATCGAACTTGCTGCTGGTGTTGCGGGCCAGGGGCATGTCGTCGGTCGGCATGGCTTTGCCGGAGGCATAGCCGTAGCTGCTGACCATCTTCTTCTTCGGATCCTTCGGCGACTCCTGGATCGGCGCAGCCACGGTATAGCCGGCGGAATCCGTGATGTACCTGGGCGTGAAGGTCTGGCCGCTGTGCGGATCGACCATGTCCACCGGCATGCGGACGTCCTGCGTGTTGGTGGCCATGCTGGCCAGCGTGAAACGCATCGCATCGGCGCCGTGCGTGTGGATGATGTCGGTCGGATCGACGCCGTTGCCCAGCGATTTGCTCATCTTCTGCCCGTGGCCGTCCTGGATCATCGCATGGACGAACACATCCCTGAACGGCAGGCGGTTGAGGAAGTAGAGGTTGAACATCACCATGCGGGAGACCCACAGGGTGATGATCTCGCGGGCTGTACAGAGGACGGAGGTCGGGTTCCAGGTATTGATGGCGGATTGCGGATCGCGGATGGCGGATTCATCCGGCCAGCCGAGTGTCGACAGCGGCCACAGGGCGCTGGAGAACCAGGTGTCGAGGACGTCGGGGTCCTGCGTAAAGCCCTGGCGTTCGAGTTCGGCGACGATGTCACGATCGGCTTCGGATTGCACGCAGACGTACAGGGTGCCTTGCTGTTCGATGGCCCAGAGGCGCTGGCTGCGGATTGCGTCTCCATAGCGGCTTTCGAGCTCGCTGAGGGAACCGCCCGGGCGTGACCACACCGGAATCCGATGCCCCCACCAGAGCTGGCGGCTGATGCACCAGTCGCGGATGTTCTCGTGCCAGGTCTGGTAGGTCTTGGCGTAGCGGGCGGGGTAGAAGCGGAGCAGGCCTTCCCAGCCTGCCTCGGATTCTGTGGCATTCTGCCCGCGGTTGGACGCGGGCGGGACGCCCGCGCCACTCTTGTCCACCTGATCGGGGGCCATGGCGCGCAGGGCGGCGCCGGCGAGGCGGTCGTCGGTGACCTTGCAGTACCACTGGTCGGACAGGTACGGCTCGATCGGGACATGGCTGCGGTAGCTGTGGCCGACGGAGTGACGGTAGGGTTTGACGTCCTCCAGCAGGCCGTGCTGCTTGAACCAGTCGACGATGAGCTTGCGGGCTTCTTCCCGGCTCTTGCCGAGCAGGAAGCCGGCTTCGCCGATGTCGGACCAGCCGTGCTTGTCGCTGATGCTGGCATCGGGGGCCATGACGTTGATCATGGGCAGGCCATGCCGCTGGCCGATGTCGTAGTCGTTGGGGTCGTGCGCGGGCGTGACCTTGAGGAAGCCGGTGGCGAACTGGGCTTTGGGGTCGTTCTCGTCACCGCCCATCGAGACCGGCAGGACGACGTAGTCATCCTCGATGATCGGGATGATGCGGTTGACGATGGGCAGACGGACCTTGCGTCCGCGCAGGGCGGCTGCGCGCGGGTCCCTGGGATTGATGGCGACGGCTGTGTCGCCGAGCATTGTCTCGGGGCGCGTGGTGGCGACGGTGACGTACTTCAGTTCCTCGCCGCCGGCTGACTGCTGCCCGCCGCCTGTCTCTTCCACGAGCGGATAGCGCAGGTAGTAGAAGTGGCCATCCACTTCTTCCATCTCGACTTCGTCATCGGCCAGAGCCGTCTGCGTGACCGGGTCCCAGTTGACCAAGCGCTTGCCGCGGTAGATCAAGCCGTCCTTGAACAGGCGGAAGAAGGCTTCACGGACGGCTTTGGCGCGCTGCTCGTCCATGGTGAAGGCCTGGCGGTCCCAGTCGCAACTGCAGCCCATCCGCTTGAGCTGGTCGGTGATGCGGGCTTCGTACTCGTCCTTCCAGGCCTGGATCTTCTTGACGAACTCGTCGCGGGCGAAGTCGGTGCGGCGCTTGCCTTCCTCCTGGAGGACGCGCTTTTCGACGACGGTCTGGGTGGCGATGCCGGCATGGTCGGTGCCGGGCAGCCAGACGGCGTTGTCGCCGACCATGCGCCGCCAGCGGATGAGGATGTCCTGGAGGGTGTTGTTGAGCGCATGGCCCAGGTGCAGGGCGGCTGTCACGTTGGGCGGGGGGATGACAATGCTGTAGGGATCGCCCGGATCGGTCGGCTCGGCGTGGAAGGCGCGGGCCTCGGTCCAGGCGCGGTAAGCGGCGGACTCAACGGAAGCGGGATCGTAGGCTTTGGGAAGGTCGTGGGACATCACTGTTGGTTACTCGTTTCTGGCAGTAAAGATGCCAAGTTTACGAGAGGCGGGGGCGGAGGGCAAAGTGTGGCAGG
>CALEKX010000107.1 GCA_937904525.1 uncultured Phycisphaerales bacterium | reverse complement strand
CGGCGGCAACATCAAGCTCACCGCGCCGCTGCGCGTAGCGCTGTACGACAGCACGATCACCGCCCAGGCCGCGGGCGACGGCGCGCGGATCTCGATCGATCCGCAGTACGTGATCCTGAACAGCAGCGTGATCAACGGCCTGTCCGCGGGGACGCCGGTGATCGTCGAGATCGATCCGACGGCTGTCTTCCTGCGATCCACCGACAGCCAGATCCTGGCGCGCGAGGCGTCGCTGCCGCCCGATGCCGACATCGCCGGCGATCTGGTGGCGCTGCGAACCGTGTTGGTCGACGCCTCGGCACGTCTGCAGGAGACGTGCCTGGCGATGCTGGATCAGATCAGCACCTTTACTGTTCGCGGACGCGGCGGTGTGCCACCCCAGCCGGACGGGTGGTGGAGCAGTCCGATCGTCACGGGCGAAACCCGGCAAGAGCACTCATCGGGCGAGGGCAAGTAATGGGACAGTCGCGGGCGTGCGGGCTTTGGGCAACAGCACTGATCGGCAGCATCGGCTTGGGGTGGGAGACACACGCGCCGGCGCAGACGCGCCCGGCGGCGGGACAGGTGCGCCTTTCCGAGCAGCCGGTCGTGCGCGTCCAGCAGTTCATCTTTGAAGGCAACACGCAGCTCGATGAGGCGGAGCTGATCGCTGCGATCGATGCCGAGCTGCCCGATTGGCGCGAGCGGCCGCTGGCGATGGAGGACCTGATCGCCGCGCGGGACGCCGTGACGCGCGCCTACATCAATGCCGGCTACATCAACAGCGGGGCGGTGATCCCCGACCAGTCGGTCAGCGACGGTCGAATTCTCATCCGTATCACGGAAGGCCGGCTGACGGAGATTCGCCTCAGCGGCAATCGCCGGCTGCGCCAGCAGTACATTCTCTCTCGCGTGAGCGGGGATGAGAATGAGGCACTCAACCTGTCGTCTCTGCGTCAGCGGCTGGAGCTGCTGCGGCAGGACGGAAATATCGATCGCGTCACCGCCGGCCTGCAGCCGGGTGTGCGGCCGGGCGAGGCGGTGCTCGACCTGGAAGTGGCCGAGCGATCGCCATACTTCGTCGCGCTGCAGTTCGACAATTACCGCTCGCCGTCCATCGTCGCTGAGCGGTTCGAACTGCTGATGGGGCATCGCAACCTCACCGGCAACGGCGATGCGCTGTCGCTGCAATACGGTCTGACACGCGGCGGTTTCGACGAGATGCAGTTCTCCTGCTTCGACGATGTCGCCGTCGCCTACGCACTGCCGCTCAATGCGAACAACACCACGCTGATCATCAGCTACGCCCGCAGCGATGAGCTGGTCATCGAGGCGCCGTTCGATGACCTGGACATTCAAAGCCGCACCGATTCGCTGGACGTCACGTTGCGCCATCCGCTTCGGCGTACGCCCAACGATGAACTGGCCTTGCTGGCCACGACCTCCGTGCGCCGCAATCGCACGGAGCTGTCGGGCCAGCCGTTTTCGTTCTCGCCCGGCGCGCACGACGGGCGCAGCAACATCACGGCGCTGCGACTGGGTGCGGTGTGGGGGGCATGGGATGTACAGCAGGCGATCGAGCTGCGGGCGACGGTGTCGTTCGGCATCGACGCGTTCGGCGCGACGATCAACGGCGACGGCATCGCCGACAGCCGCTTCGTCTCTTTCCTCGGTCAAAGCCAGTACATCCGCCGCATCGAGCCGTGGGATGCGCAGTTGCTGCTCCGCGGGGCGGTGCAGTTGTCAACCGATTCGCTGATGTCGATCGAGCAGATCCCCATCGGCGGGTATCAGACCGTCCGCGGCTATCGCCAGAACGCGATCGTCCGCGACAACGGTGTCGTCGCGTCGGCTGAGCTGCGCATGCCGGTGGTGCGGCGGGGAGAGAAGGCACTGCTGACGCTCGCGCCGTTCTTCGATGCCGGCTACGGCTGGAACGATGACGGCGCGCCGGACTATCCGATGCTCTGGAGCGTCGGCATCGGCGCCATCCTCACCCCGACCGACAACCTGGCAGCCTCCCTCTACTGGGGCTATGCGCTCAACGAGCTGGACGACGACAACCATGATCCGCAGGATCACGGCCTGCACTTCAGCCTCACCTGGACGCTGATCGACTAGCCGCCTGACCACGTGTTGTCAGGGGTCTGGCGCGGCGACAGCTCGGGGAGCTGGGGCGAGTCGCCCGGCTGATCCGTGTCGCCGATCCATCCGCCGTCAGGCGTGGGCCAGCCGGGAAGGATCGGGTCGAAATCCAGGTAGATCGGCGGTGACGCCGGGATCGTCGGCTTCGTCCCCATCGTCCGGTTGATGGGCTGCGGATTGCGGGAGCTCCCTTGCATTGTCATCGTTCCTCCCTGGCGTTTGCCGCCCGGTCTGTTCCGTGGCGGGCTGGTTGATGGATTGCGGTCGGCCGCCCTCGGTCTCCCACACCTGCTCAGCCAGCCATAGCTCATCCTCCTGTTCGGATGCCGGCGCCGCAGGCGCCAGTTGCACATCAGGTGAGACCAGGTGCGACGTGAGCTGCTGGATCTGCTGTGGCCCGTCGATCCACACACCGACGACATGCACCGGCAGATCCCACGCCGCGATCCGCTCGGCGATGCAGCGGACGTCTTCGCGCGATCGTGGCCACTGCCGCCAGGCTGGGTCTGTCGGCGGATGGCCGATCACCGCGATCAGCTCCGGCCGGCCCAGCAGCGAAAGGGCCAGCCGATCCTTCAAGCGTTCAGCCGCCTGGTTGCCTTCGCGCGGTGACGACAGACCGTCCCACTCGACGCCGGTCAGGCGGATCGTGTGCAGGTGCTCGACTCCGTAACGCCAGCGCAGCCACTGCCAGGCCTCGCGCCATGGCCCGCTGTCCTGCGGCACAACGGCGATGCCATGCACTGTCCGTTCCTGCTGCGATCCATCGCCGAACAGGCGTTCCAGCCGGCTGGCGGATCCAACATCGCGCCCGATCGCCCGTCGCAACCGCACAACCGCACGGTCAATGGCTGCGTACGCATTGGCATCCGTATGGCGAACCGTGATCACGCCGCGTCCGCGCAGCCAGGCGTCGATCTGACAGGTGATCCGCGGCAGGCCGTCGCGCAACGCGCGACCCTCCAGCCGCACGCCCACCCACGACAATCGCGACGCCACATGCTGCACCGCCAGCCAGATGCGCGCCTCGGCATACCGCTGCAGAGCCGTGGAGAACTCGATGTTGTTGGCGCAGACCTTCACCTGCATGGCCAGACTCCTTTCTTGTTCGATCAGAACCTGGTCGTGAACAGTTTCCGGTTACCTGCCGTGCATCAGAGATGATGATCGCCGGCTGCCTCGGGCTGATACACCATCCGCACCACGCGCGCAGCTCCCGGGCCGTTGTCGTCGTTCCAGTAGACGACATCGCCGACCTGCGCGCCCAGCAGCGCCATGCCCATCGGGCTGAGCACCGAAACACGGCCGTGCTCGGGCGCTTCGTCTTCGGGATAGACGAGGGTGTAGCGCGTGGTATCACCGGTTCGCTGGTCCATCAGGTCGAACCGGCTGTTCATGGTGATCACATCACCGGGCACCTCGACGGGAGCGAGGATCTGGCGACGGTCCAGGTCGGCCCTGAACCAGTCGAGCATGGGCGCATAGGTGCGCCATGAACTGCGTACCTCGCGGATCCGCTGCTGAATCCGCTGCCTGTCCTCGCTGGTAATCATCAACTCACCGACCATGGATGCACCACTCCTTTCTGTTGGATCAGCCGCGGGCGTGCGCCCGCTTCTGCCGGCACCGACCACCGCGGCCCCGGAGCAGCGCGTCGCATCACCGCGCTCGACGGGAGGGGTGGGCGGTGCGGGCCCGTCGCGACGGCCAACGTCGGCAGCATCGAGACGCTGCGAACGCATCGCGGTTAGGTTGTGTCGGTTTGCGCCGCCCCGCCTTCCCGCCGGGCGGCATGGAAGGGGGGATCAGGCGTGCGAAGGCAGCACCTCCGACGATGCTGCATCAAACCGGTTGCTTGTGTGCGTATCCAACCTTGGTCTCGTCAGCCGGGTCGGACTTGATCCCATCGTCCGACCGCGATCCTGTTCTCTGTGCGCAAGGGTCCGATTCCGATGGACCCGTCTGTGAAAATCATAGGCCTGTACTGGAGATAGAACAAATATGATGTTTCGTACGGACCCATAGGAAATACCTAAATGATCAGCCTGCCTGATCCGCCGCATCTGCCACTCAGGGCAGCGCCTGGCGAGCTGGCTGCGAAGGCGTTTAAAACCTGCCAAACGAAAACCCGCAAACTCCCGAAAACAGTCGTTTGACCGCGGCACAAGCAAGGACGTACTATCCCACCGCATGCGGATATCTATTGCCTTCATTGTTGTTTTGCTTTCTGCCGCTGGGGCGTTCGGCCAACAGGTTCCGAGTGTGCGCGTCGCGCCCGTCGAGCGGCGGTCCATTGAGATCACCCGTCCGCTGGTCGCAACTGTCGAGCCGGTCACGATTTCCACGCTTGCGGCCGAGACCGAGGGCCTGGTCGAACAGCGCATGTTCGACGAGGGACAGGTCGTCCCCGCCGGCGAGGCGCTGGTTCGCCAGGACATCCAGCTTCTGCAGGCAGAGCAGCGTGCTGCTGAGGCCGCTGTCAAATCGGCTCAGGCCCGTCTGACCGAAGCCCAGGCGGAGCATCGCAACGCCCGCCAGGAGGCCGAGCGTCTGACGCGCATGTACGAAGCCAACACCGCCACGGAAAAAGAGTTCCGTGACGCCGTCACCCGCGCCGAGACCGCGGCTGCCACCGTCACCGCCCGCGAGGCGGAACTGGCTGCCCGCGAGGCGGAGCTTCAGCGGCTGAACACGCAGATCGAGAAGTCGACGATCCGCGCCCCGTTCGAGGGCGTGATCGCCCGGCGGTACGTCGAGCGCGGCCAGTGGCTGCGCACCGGCGATCCGGTCGCGCAGATCGTCCAGCTCGATCCGCTGTTCGTCCGCGTTGGCGTCCCCGAAGCCGTTATCCCCCGCATCAAGGAGGGGGATGAAGCCCGCGTCCTGATCGACGCCCTCGGCACGGAGGTCGTCGGCAAGATCGAGCAGATCCTGCCGCAGGCGGACCCAGCCACGCGGACGTTCCCGGTCAAGTTGCTGGTTTCCAACCCCGAGCTAAAGATCCGTCCGGGTTTCTTCGCCCGCGTGATCCTGGTGTGGGGCGAGGATGAGCAGATGGTTGTCGTGCCGCGCGATGCGGTCATGACGCAGAACCGCCAGTCGCATGTCGTTGCCGTTCGCAATGGAGCGGCTGCGATCGTGCCCGTGACGCTCGGCCCGGCTGACGGCAGCAACATCGCTGTCCGGGGCGAGCTTCAGCCGGGTGAGCTGGTCGTCATCCGCGGCAATGAAACGCTCCAGCCCGGCCAGCCGCTGAACGTGATCAACCTGCCCGCCGGCAACGGCGGGGCGGCGCCCTCCGGGCATCCGCAACAGCCGCAGCAACCGGACCAGCAACAACAGTAGGGACAGCCTCAGCAGTAACCGCCGGTGGGATGCACCGCAGCCCTGAGTCGTCAGCGTAGTTCTTTTGCCCACAGACGTTTATGAACCTTATCGAACGATTCATCCGACTGCCGGTGACCGTCACCGTAGGCGTGCTGCTGGTGATGATCTTCGGCGCCGTGGGGCTGATGCAGCTTCCGGTCCAGCTCACGCCGAACGTCGATCGGCCGGTCATCACCGTCACCACGACCTGGTTCGGCGCCTCTCCGCAGGAAATGGTCCGCGAGGTGGCTGAGGAACAGGAAGAAGTCCTCAAGAGCGTCTCGGGCCTGCGCGAGATGTCCAGCACCAACATGGAGGGACGAACGGAGCTTCGACTCGAGTTCGCTGTCGGCGTCGACAAGGAAGCCGCCCTTAACGAGGTCCGCGACAAGCTCCGCCAGGTGCCCGACTATCCGCCCGAAGTGGATGAGCCGGTCATCGAGGCGATCGACCCTGACGACCTGGCCTTCATCGCCTGGTTCATCCTCCGCCAGGCCGAACCGCCCGGGACCTCCGGCCCGCCGCGCGAAGGCTACAACGGCGACATCGCCACGCTGGGCGACTTCCTCGAGGATGAGGTTCAGCCGGTGCTCGAACGTGCCGAGGGGATTGAGCGCATCCGCATCTTCGGCGGCCGTGAACGCGAACTGCAGGTGCGCGTCGACATGCAGGCCCTGGCCGCCCGCGGCCTGACACTCCGCCAGCTCATCTCCCGCCTTCAGGACGAGAATGCCGACATCACCGCCGGCACGATCTCGCAGGGCAAGACCGAAACCAGCATCCGCGTCATCGGTCAGTACGATGACCCGGACGAGGTGATGAACACGGTCGTCGCCTACAGCGACGACGGCGCGCCCATTTACGTCTCCGACGTGGCTGAGGTCATCCTCGACTTCAAGAAGGAGATCGCTTTCGTCCGCTCGATGGGCGAGCCGGTTATCGCGATCGCCGCGCAGCGTGAGGTCGGCGCCAATGCCCTCCAGGCGATGGCCAACCTCAAGCGCCAGCTCCAGGAAGTCAATGAGCTTGTCCTCAAGCCGACCAACTGGGGCCTGGAGCTGGAGCAGGTCTATGACCAGACGATCTACATCTGGGATGCCCTGTACCAGGCCCGCAACAACCTGCTGGTCGGTGCGGTGCTCGCGGCGGCGGTGCTGTTTGTCACGCTGCGCAGCGTCGGCGCGACGACAGTGGTACTGGTGGCGGTGCCCGTCAGCGTCATGGGCACGTTCCTGGGGCTGTGGCTCTTCGATCGAAACATCAACGTCATCTCGATGGCGGGGATGACCTTCGCCGTCGGCATGGGCATCGACAACGCGATCGTCGTGCTCGAGAACATCTTCCGTCACCGCGAGATGGGCAAGGATCGCATCCGCGCCGCCGTGGACGGGACCAAGGAAGTGTGGGGCGCGATCGTCGCAGCCACTCTGACCAACGTCGTCGTCTTCCTGCCGATGGTGTTCATCCAGGCTGAAGCCGGTCAGCTTTTCCGCGATATCGCCGTGGCGCTGACGATCTCCTTCTTCTTCTACCTGTTCGTGGCGCCGACGGTGATCCCGATGCTGACGACCTGGTTCATCCGTCGCATGCCCGCCGGTTTGCGCGAGCAGCAGACGGCTGAGGCGGAGCAGACCAGGCTGGCCCAGCTTACCCGTCCGGTGGGGCGGATCGGGACCTGGATCAGCGCGCAGTTCTACAACTTTGTGATCTGGATGTCGCGCGGGGTGATCCGGCGCGTCGCACTGGTACTGGGGCTGATTGTCGTGTCCGCAGTGGGCAGCTTGTGGCTGATGCCGCCGCTGGACTACCTGCCGCCCGGCAACCAGAACCTGATCTTCGGCGTGCTGCTGCCGCCGCCGGGCTACAGCCGCGACGAGTTCCGCACGATGGCCTATCAGGTCGAAGGTTTCCTGCGGCCCTGGTGGGAGGTCGGGCCGCGCCCGGATGACAGCGAGGAGGTGCTTGCCGAGAAGCGGCAACGCCTGGCGGAGATGCAGCGCCAGTGGCGGCAGGCGGTCGACCAGCATGTCATTCCCGCGCTGGAGCAGCAGATCCAGCAGATTCGGGACGCTGTCGCTGCCGGCTATATGTCCGAAACCGAAGCCCAGGGGGCGCTGGCGTACATGGAGGGGACCCTGATGGGCCTGCGCTATGCGCCGCCGCCTCCGCCGATCGAGAACTTCTTCTTCGTGAACTTCAACAACATGGCCTTCATGGGCGCCAGCACCTCTCACGAAAATGCTGCGCTCACCGGCTCGCTGACGTTCCTGATGCAGTCCTCGATCCAGGGCATTCCCGGAACGATGGGATTCTTCCAGCAGGAGCCCATTTTCCGTACCGACCGGTTTGGCGGCGGCTTGACGATCAACGTCGTTGCCCCGCGGGAGGAGCAGGTCGTTCAGGCGGCCCTGCTCATGCAGGGCGTGCTCAAGGAGCTGTTTGAAGTCAATGCCCAGCCGCAGCCGCAGAACTTCAACATCGGCCGGCCCGAGCTGCAGATCGATGCCGATCGCGTCCGCGCCGCGGCGGCTCGCGTCAGCACCGAGGACATTCGCACCGCCGCCGCGGTGGCGGTCGATGGGCGCGTCGTCGGCGACTACCGGTACCAGGGTCGCGCGGTGGATCTGACCGTCCTCTCCTCCGTGCCGCGCCATCAGATGGATATCGAGATGCTGCGCGATGTGCCCCTGGCCACGCTCAACGGGCAGGTCGTTCCGCTCAGCCAGGTCGCCAACTTCATCATGACCAGCGCGCCGCAGGAAATCCGCCGGATCGAGGAGCAACCGGCTGTGTCGCTTAACATCCAGCTCCCGCCGGGCATGACGATTCAGGAAGCCGACAACGCCGTTCAGGCGCGCGTCGCCGAGCTGCAGCGTTCAGGCGCAATTCCGCCTGAGGTGCGCGTGCTCCCCACGGGCAGCGCCAACAAGCTGATTGAGTTCCGCGACGCGTTCATCCCGGGCTTCATCCTGGCAGCCGTCGTGACGTATCTGCTGATGGCGTCGCTGTTCGAGAGCTTCCTGTATCCGTTTGTCATCATTCTCTCGGTGCCGTTTGCAATGCTGGGCGGCTTTGTCGGGCTGGCCATCCTGCATGCGCTGGTGCCGTCGGTGAAGCTGGACGTGCTGACGATGCTGGGATTTGTCATCCTCGTCGGCACGATCGTGAACATGCCGATCCTGATCGTGCACCAATCGTTGAACAATCTGGCTGAGGGGATGGATCGGGCGCGCGCGATCGCCCATGCCACGCAGACGCGCGTCAGGCCGATCTTCATGTCGGTGACGACATCGGTCGCCGGCATGGCGCCGCTGGTCGTTTTCGGTGGGGCGGGATCGGAGCTGTATCGCGGGCTTGGCGCCGTGATCGTCGGCGGCTTACTGCTGAGCACGTTCCTGACGCTCTTCCTGACCCCGACGCTGCTCAGCCTGATGCTGGACCTGATGGACGTCATCCGCCGCCTGTTCGGCCGCGGCCCGACGCCGCGCCCCGGCGGCCATCTCGACGTGCCGCACGAGCACACCGAAGCCGAGCGGCGTCGCCACGCGGCTCCGGTGACGGCACGGACGCAGATCGAACCGGCCTAGTCTCCGCAGCGGCCAGAGCATTCGGCTCTCCATGCCTCATCTGCGCAAGCGACGCCTGAGCGAAGCGAAGGATCTCAGCCGTTCCCAGCGGCGAGATCCTTCGCTGCGTTCAGGATGACCCCTTGGATCAGGGGCCTGATGCGAATGCCTGGAGCTGGCGGAGACACACAACTGGCATCGCGCAAAAGAGAAAGGCTGCGCCCGGAGGCGCAGCCTTCTTTGTTGTTACCTGGATTGCCAGGGGGACGGGTTAGTACCCGCCGCGGCCACGGCCACCGCCGTAACCACCACGGCCACCGCCGCCACCACCGTATCCACCGCGGCCACGTCCGCCGCCACCGCCACCCGAACGCTCTTCGCGCGGGCGGGCGACGTTGACCGTCAGGGTACGGCCGTCCACCTGCTGACCATTGAGCGCGTCGATCGCGGCTTGCGCCTCTTCGTCGCTGCCCATCTGGACAAAGCCGAAGCCCTTGCTGCGGCCGGTATCACGGTCAGCGATGACCTCGGCGCTCTGCACCGTACCATGCTGACTCAACAACGCCTCGAGATCCGAGCTGGTCGTGTTGTAGCTCAGGTTCCCGACATATAACTTGCTGCCCATCTGAAAGCTCCTATCGCTTATGGGGCCATTCGAACCCTGCATTTTACTTTCGGGGTTCACTGTTTCAAAAGGGGCCAACGATTCAGCCCGGTAGGTGAGGAGCAAAGGAGTCAGACGGGGGGGACGATACCAAGGCGTCGATCCGGCAGTCTCGATATGCAAACTTACCTGAAGACATACGATACCATGTAAATCCCGGTTCGTCCAATCGCCGACAAAGAATTCGTATATTGCCGCCGCCTGCGGCGGGCGCGACAATGGATTTTTCCAGGCGAGGAAGGCCCCATGAAGAAAATCGTGTTGGTGCTGATCGGCTTGATCCTGGTGGTGTGCCTCATCATCACCGTGCTGATACTGAACCTGGACGGCATCGTCCGGCGGACGGTCGAATCCCAGACGCAGAAGCAGCTCGAGCTGCCGGCGCAGCTCGCCGACGCCGAAACGTCGATCTTCGGCGGAACGCTCAAGCTCCGCGGTTACAGCATCGGTTCGCCGCAGGGGTACAGCGCGCCGGCCATGTTCAGCGTCGACGGGATCAGTGTGGCTGTCGCGTACAGCCAACTTCGGCAGGATCCGGTGCGCATCCAGGAGATCAAGATCGACGCGCCGCAACTGGTCATCGAGTACGGCGAGGGCAAGTTCAACTATCAGGTGCTGATTGACAAGGCCTCCACGCCGGGCGCGGAGGAGCAGGCGGATTCCGAGCCGCTGCGGCTGATCATCGATCACCTTATAATCGACCAGGCGACGGTCGTGCTGCGGCTGGCGGGGTTGAAGGAAAAGCCGCTGGTTGGTGCGATCGACCTGAGCGGTTTGCCGATCAGGGATGAGTATCGCCTGACGATTCCGCGGCTGGACATGCGGTCCATCGGCACGGGTGAAGGCGCCGAGAACGGCGCAGCCGTGCGCGAGGTCGTCATGCAGATCGTGACGGCCCTGACCGCCAAGGCGGCTGAATCCGAGGAACTGCCCAAGGAATTGCGAGCCGTCCTGTCGGGCAATCTGCAGGACGTGCTGCGCGGCGTTGGCGAAGAGGCGCGCAGGCAACTGGGCAAGGCACTGGAGGACGTCGGCGGCGAAGCCGGCCAGATCCTTCAGGGTGTGCTTGAAGGGGTCGGCGGCGAGGGTGATCCCCGGCGCGCGGTCGAGCAGGGCATTCAACAGGGTATCGAGCGGGGCATCGGGAGTTTTCTGAATGGGCGCAAGGACGAGCAGCAGAAAGAAAAAGACAGCGAAAACCGTTCGCAGCAACCGCAGCAGCAAGCCCCGCAAGGCAACTGACACCAAGACCGCCACCGTCGTCGCCCCTGCGCGCAGCGGCCCGATTCCGCTTCATGTGTTGTCGGATTCCACCGGGAATCTCGCGCAGCACATGCTGACGGCGTTTCTCACGCAGTTTCCGAAGGATGCGTTCGAGCTGCATCTGCATCGGTTTATCCAGACCGAGCAGAAGCTCGAGCGGACGGTCGATTTCATCGCCCGCACGGGCGGGATCGTCTTCCATGCCTTTGTGCACAGGCATTTCAAGGAGGCGATCGAGCAGCGCTGTCGCGAGATCGGCATTCCGTTCAACGATCTGACGGGGCGATTCGTCGAGTTTCTGGCTGTGGCGTCGGGCATCCAGCCTCAGCCGGATATCCGCCGGCTGCACCGCACCTCCACCGGCTACCATCAGCGGATCAAGGCGCTGGAGTTTACACTCGAGCACGACGACGGGCTCGGCTTGGACACGATCCATGAAGCCGACATCGTTCTTGCCGGCGTGTCGCGCACCAGCAAGACGCCGACGAGCATCTACCTTGCGCAGCAGGGGTTCCGTGTCGCCAATGTGTCATTGGCGATCAACGTGCCGCCGCCGCCGCAACTGCTGGCGCTCAAGGAGCGGGTTGTCGGCTTGACGATCAACCCTGAGCAACTGGTCGAGATTCGCACCAACCGCAACGTCAGTTGGCGGATGGGCAACACCAACTACAACGATCCGGAGTACGTCAACCGCGAGATCCAGTGGTCGCGGCGCCTGTTCCGCGACCAGGGCTGGCCGATCCTGAACGTCACCGACCAGGCGGTCGAGGAGACAGCGGTGCGAATCATCGATCTGCTGGGCCTGCGAATCCCGCAGGGGTGATTGGGGAATAGCAGTCTGCAGTCTGCAGTCGGCAGTCGGCAGTCGGCAGTCGGCGGTGAGATGGATCTGTTGGCGGTTGGCGGAGATCGAAACAACGAAACACCAAACAACCAAACACCAGATCTGAAATCTGAAACATCAGATCCCAAATCCGCGCTCATCCGCGGCTCCCATGCTAACCGTGCTTCCTAGCCGCGACGTGCTTTTCGGATCAGCCATTTGCCCAGTGGCGCGGCTGCGATGAGGCCGATCGTCAGGATGAGGAAGGAGTGGATGAGCACCAATTTCCGCTCCCGCGTCGGTATCCTTTCGGGTCGGAAGATCAGCTCGGCGAGGAGCGCACCAGCCAGCAGCAGGCAGGGCACGGAGAAGATGAAAAGTCCAAGGCGGGCGAGCCATAACATGACCTGACTGCCCGTCACCTGTGGCGCCGGCGGGGCATAGTCCAATTGCAGGGGATGCGATGGGGGCGAGTCAGGATCAATGTCCTTTGCCGAAGAACGTCTTGATGCTGTCATAGATGTCGTCCTTCGAGTTCACGCGGCTGGTGAGGACTTTGTCGTTGTTGCGCAGGTGTTCGTGCAGCACGTTGATGAAGTTGCCGCTGCCGTAGGCGCTGGCGACCTGGCAGTACCCGAACATGTTGCACATCGGCAGGAGCTGATCCTTGAGGATCTTCACGCAGTCGCGGCTGTCGGCTTCGGAGGAGTTGTCACCGTCGCTGAAGTGGAACAGGTAGATATTCCACTCCTCCGGCGAGTAGTGCATGTCCAGCAGCGATTTGGCGCAGCGATAGGCTGAGCTGATCTTCGTGCCGCCATCCTCGCGCAGGTGGTAGAACGTGTGCTTGTCCACCTCCCGGGCGCTGACATCATGCACGATGTATCGTGACTCGATCCCCTCGTAGTTTTTCCGCAGCCAGGTGTCGATCCAGAAGCTCTCCAGCCGCACCAGCTCCTTCTGCTCCTCGCCCATCGAGCCGGAGACGTCCATCATGAAGACGATCACCGCGTTGCTCTGCGGCGATTTCACTTCCTTCCACGAGCGATAGCGGATGTCCTTGCGCTCGGGGATGATCACCGGCCGGGCTGGATCATATTCGCCCAGCATGATCTGCCGCTTGAGGGCTTCGCGGAACGATCGCTTGAAATGTCGCAGCGACTCCGGACCGACGCGCCGCAGCGATGAATACCGCTCGCGAATCGTCGTAATGCGATGTTTACCCTTGGGTTCGATGCGGGGGAGCTTCAGCTCTTCAGCCAGGATGTCGGCCAGCTCGTCGAGCGTGAGATCGACTTCCATGAGGTGCTCGCCGGGCTCGGTGCCGCCCTGCGTGCGGCCGGATCTCGGCTGGCCCTTGCCGACGACCTCGCCTTCCTTGCCATCGCCCGTGCCGATGCCCTGGGAGTTGTCGCCGTAGCGGAAGTGGGGCAGCTCGATCCCGCGGACGGGGATCGAGATCAGGTGCTTGCCTTCCTTGCCGATCAGCTCGCCCCTGGTGAGGAATTTGCGCAAATCTTCGCGGATGCGTCCTTTGACGATCTGCCGGAAGCGCTGATGATCCTTTTCGATCTTGAGAACCATAGCGGTCTCGCACGCTTGATGACGGCTGTGGGGCGCGGGATCGATTCCCGCGCCTCCACAGCAATCATACGCCGGCAAACATCATCGGGCAGCGGCTATTTGACCGGCTCGATGATGATGGTGTGCTCCACCGGCTTGACCGTCGCGGCGGTTTCAGCCCGCACCGGCTCATGGGCCTTCACGAGCTCCGCGCGGATCTCATCGAGCACCGCCGCCCGTTCGGGCAGGCGCTGCTTGGCCCGGCGGGTGGAGAACATGATCTGCTTGATGAGCTCCGTTTCGGCGTTCTGCTGCCGGCGGGCCGCCTGCATGACCTCCAGGAACGGCCGGGAGAAGGGGTTGTCGATGAACTCCTCGGCCAGGTTGATCCCCTTGGCCAGGTCAGCCGCCTTGAACTGCTTGGTCGTCTGGCCCCAGGTGACGCGGACATCGCCATCACCCGCGCCAGTCACGACCAGGCGGAAGCGGTTGAGGTCCTCGTTGAACGGGAAGAACTCGATGACGCCGCTCGTGGCGCTCGGATCCTCCGGGTTACCGCTGAAGCAGAACGGATACCGCGTGCTCACCAGCCGCACCTGGTTGCCATCCACCGCGACGACCTGGTGGCCATCCGTCGCCTCAGCCTTGCCGGCGGCCAGATCGACCGTGATCGTGCCGATGTCACCATTGACGCCCAGGGCCTTGAGGAACGCATAGGCCATGACCAGATGCCCAGCCGGCGGGGGATGCACGCCGTCCCGGCCCCCCAGGGGATATGCAGGGCCGTACTTCGCCTTGGACTTCACCATGACATCCATCATGACCGAATGCACGTCGGCGAAGGCCACGCCTTCTTCCTCCGCCACTTCGCGCGCAATGTCGCGCAGCTCGGCGAGGGCGGCGTTGTAAACCTTGTCGCGATCCGGATCATCGCGCGACCAGGTTTCGCTGTCGACGACGCCGGGCGAGCCGACGACGATGAAGCGGACGCCCGCGGCTTTGAACTTCTGCACGATCTCCCGCTGATATCGGCGGTAGTCGTTGCGCCGCTGGTCGTCCAGCGCGCTGTAGCCGCCGTCGTTCATGCCGTAGCAGGTGGTGACGACCGTCGGCTTGAAGATGAGGCAGTCCTCGATGCGGTTGACGAATCCGCTGGCCTTCTCGCCTCCCCAGCCAAACTGGGTCGTCTTCAGATCAGCCGCCGGCTGGCAGGCCAGCAGGTACGCCTCGATCATCGTCGAGTAGAACTTCTGCTCAGTGATCGAGTCGCCGACGATGGCAACATGGTCACCATCCTGAAGTTGCGCGCGGGCTATGCCCGCCGACAGGAGCACAACAATCGCGCACAAGGCGCGGCTCACAAAGCGCATCATGGTGTGGTTCCTCTTTCCCAATAACCCATAGCCCGAAATCAGCGCAGTCCGCCCATACGGACCCGCAACGCAATCCTTTGCATTGTGTCGTCGGACCGCCTGCGGTCAATCGTCCTGCTTCGAATCGCCGCGGGCAAAAATGCTCGCCACGTAGTTCAGCACGTCGGTAGCGCTGGTTTCGTTGTAGCCGAAGTACTTGATCAGCCGCTGCTTGACAACGTCGATCTTCTGCTGCGTCTCGTCGTCCACGACCGACGACACCAGGTTCTTCAGCTTGATCGTGTCGCGCTGATCTTCGAACAACTTCAGTTCCAGTGCCTTGAGCAGCCGCGCATTGGTGTTGTACTCGAACTTCTTGCCGTCCAGCGCCAGCGCGCCGATGTAGTTCATGATCTCCTGACGGAAGTCATCCTTGCGGCTCTCGGGGATGTCGATCTTCTCCTCGATCGACCGCATCAGCCGCTCATCCGGATCCTCATCGCGGCCGGTGTAGCGGTTGCGCACACGCTCGTGCTGCGTGTACGCGCGGACGTTCTCGATGTAATTGGCCGCCAGACGCTTGATCGCATCCTCGTCGGCGCTGATCGCCCGCTGCACCTCGCCCTTGAGGATGTCTTCGTATTCCTCGCGGACGACAGCCAGCAGCTCCTTGTACTCCTTCTTGAGCTCCTCATCGGTGATCAGCGAATGGTGCGACAAGCCGGCTTCCAGCTCGTTGAGCACCATGAATGGGTTGATCGCCTTGTCGATCTGCGCCTGATGCGACACGAGCGCATTGGAGATCTTGTCCTGGATGTAGCGCGGGCTGATGCCCTGCATGCCTTCGCGCGGGGCCTCTTCCTTCAGCTCCTTGATGCTGTCCTCGGTGAAACCGGGGATGCTCTTGCCGTTGTAGAGCTTGAGCTTCTGGAGCTTGGTGATGCCGGCCTTCTTCGGCTCCTCCAGGCGCGTCAATACGGCCCACATCGCAGCCATCTCGATCGTATGCGGGGCGATGTGCATGCCGCGCACGCGATTGGGACCGAAGTCCTTCTCGTAGATCTTGATCTCGTCGTCGAGCCGGACATTGTAGGGGATGTCGATCTTGATGGTGCGGTCGCGGAACGCCTCCATCATCTCGTTCCCCTGGAGCTTCTTGTACTCCGGCTCGTTGGTATGGCCGAGGATGACCTCGTCAATGTACGTCTGGGCGAACTTCTTGGGCTTGATCACATGCTCCTGCGACGCGCCCAGCAGGTCGTACAGGAACGCGACATCGAGCTTGAGCACCTCGATGAACTCGACGATGCCGCGATTGGCGACGTTCAATTCGCCGTCGAAGTTGAACGCGCGCGGATCGGAATCGCTGCCGTACTCGGCGATCTTGCGGTAGTTGATGTCGCCGGTCAGCTCGGTCGAATCCTGGTTCTTCTCGTCCTTCGGCTGGAATGTGCCGATGCCTCGGCGGTCCTTCTCGGAGAGGATCAGCCGGCGGACCTTCACGTGATCGATCATCTTCTTCCAGTCGCCGTCGTACATCTCCAGCAGATCGGCTGACACTTTTCGGCAGAAGGGGCATGGCTCGCCGTACAGGCGGATCTGCTTGCCTTCGGGCAGCTTCTCGTTGATGGCTGCCAGCACTTCGTCGCGCGCTTCGCGCGGGATCAGCAGCAGCGGCTCTTCGTGCATCGGGCAATCGACGATCTGCTCCGACTCATCGTGATGATGCGGATGCATCCGCGGCGGCAGCCGCCAACTGAAGGTGTACAGCCGGCCTTCGTCGGTGCGCGAGTAATGCTCCAGACCCTTCTTCAGCAGACGGGCGATCGTGCTCTTGGACGATCCCACCGGTCCGTGCAGCAGCAGTATGCGTCGCTCGGTGCCGTAGCCCTGGGCAGCCGACTTGAAGAAGTCCACAAGCTGCATCAGCGGCCGCTCCAGGCCGAAGATCGCATCCGCGCCGTTGTCGATCGGATCGCTGAAGAACTTGTAGCGGATGACTTCCTGCTTGAACTGCGTGTAGTTCTCCGAGCCGTACGACAGGATCATGTCATAGACGCGCTGAAACGCGTTACGCGCCACCGCTGGATTCTCGTTGACGATGTCCAGGTACTCGTAGAACGTGCCCTCCCAGTGCTGTTCACGAAATCGCGAAGCGTCCAGTCGCCTGTCGATCAGAGATGCCAGGGAATTGTTCTTGGTGGACATGGATCAGGTCTCCGTTGCGCGGTACTGCGTGGGCTGCTTCCTATTCTAGGACACATAAGGCACAGCCGAGATGGTGAAAAAGCTCACAGGCACAGATCACCCCCGTCTGCACCGTGTCGACCAGCGAATGGAAAAGAGCGTAGAACCCGGCTGTGGGGACGTTGCGGCGCCCGATGGGTGTGTGTCACGCGACGGCGATCAGCCGCCGGATTCGTAGGGGGGAGAGGTTGAGCGTTTCGCGTTGGCTGGACGCTTCAGCCGCCGCGAAGCGGTGCAACGAGCTCCGAACGACTACGACCGGCGATTTCCGCCGCCAATCGTGATCCATTGCCGCCGGCGCGCCGACCACACGTATCTGCGACCGCGGGAATCCCCCCGCGCGGATACGTCGGCTTGCCGACGTCCCGAGCCTGGCTCGTTCGGCTGGCCCGCGCCCCAGCTATCGCGCGGACCGATCAGCGGGCATGGCCCACTGGGGGGACAGCAGGGCGATTTCGCCGCTGCCATCATCGGGATGAACCCCGGGGATCAGCTCCCGTGCGGTGATTTGCCATTCACCGCTCAACCCACATCAGACTGTACCTCACACCGGCTGATGGCGTCTACAAGAATTTGCCTTCGCCCATGCCGTGACGCAGCCGCGGCGGCATCCCGGTGACGCGCCTTGACGAGCGCGCCGCAATCGCCAATCTTGCCCCCATGGCTGAACCGCAGATCCAGGTACAGAACACTCCCCATGATGTCGCCGTCGAAGCCGCCAATCGCATCGTCGCGGCGTACGAGGAGGCGATCGAACTCAAGGGCCGCTTCTCAATCGCGCTGTCCGGCGGCTCGACGCCCAAGGCGCTCTACGAGCTGCTGGCGCAAGAGCCGTATCGCAGTCAGCTCGACTGGGCGAAGGTGCATGTGCTGTTCGCCGATGAGCGGTGCGTTCCGCCCGATCACGCCGACTCCAACTACAACATGGCCCGCGCGACCCTGCTGTCGAAGGTGCCGATCCCGCCGGACAACATCTATCGCATGCGCGGCGAGATCGACCCGCAGGAGGCAGCCAAAGAGTACGGCCTGATGCTCAAGGAGCAGTTCGACGATGGCGGCTGCGACCTGGTGCTGCTGGGCATGGGGGAGGACGGGCATACGGCTTCGCTGTTCCCGGGTACCCAGGCACTGAAGGAAGCCGATCATCGCTGCGTGGCCAATTTCGTGCCGAAGCTCAATGCCTGGCGGCTGACGATGACCGCTCCGTTCATCAACCGGGCATGGCAGGTGATGGTGCTGGTGACCGGCGCCGGCAAGGCTGAGCGTGTGCGGCAGGTGCTGGAGGATCAGCCCGATCCGAACGAGACGCCGATTCGCCTGATCGATCCGGACGTCGGCCGGCTGGTCTTGCTGATGGACGCAGCCGCGGCTGGCATGACGGCGGACTAGCCGCCGCGCTGCCGGTCATCGGAAATTGCTGAACCCGCTTCTTTCGGACCTTGGCATACACCCGGCCAGGCGGTACGGTACAATACCCCGACAAGCTGTTTTCCAGACCGCGCAGGGAAGGCCCGGAGTGATGCAGGAATCGAGTACGAAGAAGATCTACGACGTTCACTCGCTGTTCTATGACGCCACCTTCGGGCGGCTGGTCCGCCGGCGGATTGCCCGCGCCATCGGGCACATGAATATCCAGCCGAACGACAAGGTGCTCGATCTGGGCATCGGCACAGGCGTTTCGCTCAACTACTACCCCAACTACGGCCGGATCTACGGCATCGATCTGTCGACGGGCATGCTGCGCCAGGCTCGCAAGAAGATCGCCGAACGCGGCATGGAGAACGCCAAGGTCTTCCAGGCCGACGCCCTCTACCTGCCGTTCGCCGATGACGTGTTCGATCATGTGTTCATCAGCCACGTCATCAGCGTCGTCAGCGACCCGTACCGGCTGATCCGCGAAGCCCAGCGCGTCGCCAAGCCGGGGGCTCGGATCGTGCTGGTCAATCATTTCCAGTCGACCAATCGCTTTATCGCGATGGTGGAGAAGTGGCTGTGTCCGCTGTGCACACGCCTCGGCTGGCGCAGCGATCTGGGCCTCAATGATCTGGTCACCCGCACGGGCGTGCAGATCGACTATCGCTACAAGCTCGAGCAGATCGACCTGTGGGAGACGGTTGTCATCACCAACAACAAGTCGACCATCAAGCGGGAACCGGTGCGGGAACTGGCAGCCGTCTGACACGCTCCATCGCATCGGCGGATGCCGGATCAGGCCGGTTGGCCCCAGCGCAGATCACGTCCCATGGCGCCCCTGGAACTGCTGATCGTCGTCGTCGCCATCACGATCGCCGCACACGCGTGGCAGTACCTGATGCGTTACCCGCAGTGGAGCATGCTGCGAAAGCTGGCGCGGCGGTGGGGGATGAACTTCGTCTCTTTTGACCGCTTCCGGCTGGCCGATCGCGTGCGCGAGGTGTTTCCCGTTCCGGGAGCAGCCGATCTGCGTGTCGTCGATGTGATGTACGGGCTGGAGGAGGACCGGCATCGCTACCTGTTCACCGTGCATTACACGGTTGGTGTCCTGCGCGGCAAGCGGCGGCAGCGGCGGGTGGTCGGTATGGTTGAGCCGCGCGAAACCGGCAGCCCCCGTCCGGCTGAGATTCTCATCGCCCGACCGCATAAGGAAGTCGTGAACCAGTACCGTGAGATGGCCGTCAGCATGGGCATGGCTGCCGAGATGCCGGCGTGAGCAGGCCGGCTATCCTCCGACGCTGGCCCGGTCTGCCTGATGTACAGCCGCGATGAAGGCCCTGATCAAGGCCGGATCCTTCTTTCCGCCGGTCTCCACACCACTGCTGACATCGACGGCATAGGGGCGGATCGACGCGATGACATCGCCGACCGTCTGCGGGTTCAATCCCCCGGCAGCCACCAGCGGCGGCAGGCCCTCGAACGCGCCCGACGCGATCGCCTGTCGGATGAACGTCCAGTCATTGGCAACACCTGTACCGCCCGGCGCGCCCTGGCCGGCTGTCTCCAGCAGGATGCCGCTGAGCGCATCCGGATGCTCGCTGCAAAGCCGTTTCCACGGCGCCAGATCCTCCGCCAGCGATTGTGGATGCACCGGCACGGCCTTGATCACGCGCATCCCCTCGGCATGCAGCGCCAGTACATGCTCCGGCTGTTCATGGCCGTGCAACTGCACCTGCCGCAGGCCGATCTCACGCACCGTGGCCAGGATCTCCGCTGGCTCGGCGTTGACGAACAGCCCGACCGGCGTCACAAACGGCGGCAGCCGCCGGACGATCTGCCTGGCTGTCTCCCGGCTGATGCATCGCCGCGCAGCCGGATAGAACACCATCCCGATCGCGTCGGCACCAGCCAGCGCAGCAGCCTCAGCCGCCTCGATCGTGCTGACCCCGCAAATTTTGATCCGTGTCCGTCCCATCATGTGCAATCCAATGCTAGGACGCCGCATAGCCGAACGCAATCCAGCCGCCATCGCCAAACCCAACACAAACCGTGACCCCGCTGCAACTTGTGTTTGTCCTTCCCGTGTTGTCTACTGGTGTACTTTGCACGACACAGGGAGGCTGCATGATGATGAGTTGGGTCACCGCCCTGATGCTCATGTTCTCTTCAGGATTGGGCAGCGGCGGGGGCAATGAACTGGTCTTGTACATCCCTATTGAGGAGTACTGGAAAGCCAAGGGCGTCGAAGTCTCGGTCGAAGCGATGCGCAAGGAACTGGCCTTGCCCGAGCCGGCGGACATTCGCCCGCTGCTCACACAACTCGCGTCCATGGACGCCGCCGAGCGCAAGGAAGCCGCCGAAAAGATCCTGGCCCATGGCCCAGCCGCCGTTTACCACCTCGAGCGCGCCTCCCGATCGCCCGATCCAGCTATCTCCAACGAAGCCCGCGCGCTGCTCAGCCGTATCCGCGCCGAGATCCGCAACAACGAAATCCGCCGCCTGATGGCCATCCGCACGCTCGGCCAGCTCGATGATCCCGCCGGTGCGGATGTCCTGCGGCCGCTGGTCGTCTCTGAAGAGCCCTTCATCGCCCGCCATGCGCGCATCGCGCTGGCGGCCATCACCGATGAACCCTACGACATGCCCGGCCCAGCCGATGTCGTCATGGACAGCGACCTGTGGCTGCTGCCGGCTGACGTCGGCTTCGTCGGCCAGATCCGCCTCGCCGGCGGCCATCCGACCGGCCTGGATGAGCTGCTGTCGCAGCTCCCGCCGGACCTGCAGATCGACCCCAGGGAGATCCGTAACCGAATCATCTCCGATGCGCTGCCGGTGATCGAGCGGATGGGCAATGTCCGGCTCGATGCCCTGACGTTCGCCATCAGCCAGAACATTGGTGACAACACCGGCTATGTCGTGCTGATCGGCCATGGCCGGTTCAACGCCGCCGCCGTCTCGGCTATCCTGCGCGAACACCTGCGTCCCGAGCAGATCCAGAAGGAGCAGGACCTCGACGTCTTCCGGCCCGACGGGGAAGTGGCTGTGTTCTTCCCGTCGGACAACCGGGCGGTTCTTCTCGCCGGTCCGCGCCATCAGCCATTGCCCGTGGCAGCGCTGGTCACGGCTGTGCAGGCCGGCGAGGGGCAGCTCAAGCAGAACCAGGCGCTGTGCACGATCATTCAGAATGTCGATCGCAGCCAGCCGCTGTGGGCGGCTGTCGTCATCGGCGACAATTACCGCCAGGCGCCAGTGATCCGCGCGTTCGATTCGATCTCGCTGGTCGGACGGCGCGAAAACGGCGCCACCATCCTCGAAGCCCGCGGCGTCGGTTCGGATGAACAAACCGTCCGCAACGCCGTCGAAGAACTCAAGGGCCACCTCCAGGCCGCCATCGCCCGGATGGAACCGATGACCCAGCACGTGCCGATCGTCCAGCCGTATCTCGACCTGTTCAAGAGCATCCAGCTCGCAACCGACGGCAAGACGGCCACGATGAGCGGCAAGCTCAGCATTCCCAGCCCCGCGGCGCTGCTGTTCCCCATGCTGGGATGGCGGACGGATGGGCGCATCGAAGCCGAGCCCCAGCCCGCCGCGCCCGAGGCTCCCGTTCCGTGATTCCATGAGACAGCAGGGGGGGGATGACCAGCCCGATGATTCAGCTAGCGTTTTCAACCAATGCCTTCAAAAAGGCGACTCTCGAACAGGCCATCGACGCCATCGCCGACATCGGCTACCGCGGCGTCGAGATCATGGCCGATGTGCCGCATGCCTATCCGCCGGACGTCGACGCCCAGCGGCTTGAGCGTCTGATCAGCCAGATCCGCGCCCGCGGCTTGCGCGTCAGCAACGTCAACGCCTTCACGCTCTTCGCCTGCGGCGACACGTATCATCCAACCTGGATCGAGGACGATCCCGCGAGGGTAAACCAGCGTGTCCAGCACACCCTCGATGCGATCGAACTGGCGGCTGCGCTCGGCTCAGCGACCGTCAGCCTCCAGCCTGGCGGGCCGCTCATCGGCACGGGCCTCACGCGCGATCAGGCTGCCCGCCGCTTCGCCGAGGGCCTGCAGCGGGTGCTGCCCCTGGCGCGCCAAAAGAACATCACGCTCGCCATCGAGCCCGAACCGGGGCTGTTCATCGAGACCGCCGACGAATACGCCGCCTTCAAGAAGCAGTTTTTCGCCGATGAACCGCGCATCGCGATGAACTGCGACATCGGCCACCTGTTCTGCGTCGGCGATGACCCAGCCGATGTGATCCGCAGCCAGCCCGACCAGATCGCCCATGTCCATCTCGAGGACATCGCCGCCAATCGCGTCCACCAGCACCTGACGCCCGGGCAGGGGGCCATCGATTTCCGTGCCGTCTTCGATGCCCTCGATGCCATCGATTACAGGGGCTGGGTGACGGTCGAGCTCTACCCCTACGAAACCACAGCCGCCGGCGTCGCAAAGCGCGCCTGGGACTACCTGAACCCCATCCTCGCCGCACGCCAGGGATGAGAAGGGCACCGGTGACCCATCATCGCCCTCCCTCGAACGTGCGCTCTCAACTTTCCCCTTCGTCGCTTCGTCGCTTCGTCGCTTCGTCTCTTCGTCTCTTCGTCGCTTCGTCGCTTCGTCTCTTCGTCGCTTCGTCTCTTCGTCTCTTCGTCGCTTCGTCGCTTCGTCGCTTCGTCGCTTCGTCTCTTCGTCTCTTCGTCTCTTCGTCTCTTCGTCTCTTCGTCTCTTCGTC
>CALEKX010000106.1 GCA_937904525.1 uncultured Phycisphaerales bacterium | reverse complement strand
CGCCGCCGATCCACCCGTCGAGGCGTACCTTATCGGCCGCGGCTATGCGTCGACATCGATCACGCTGTCCGACGAACCGCAGTTCGAAGGCCCAGCCATGGACGTCATGATGTTCACGGGATTCGTGCGAGTGAGGCAGTGATGGGAAAGTGGTCAGCACCCAGTTTCCAGTTGCCGGTTGCCAGCAAGTGGCGACGGCACCCCCCCGCGCGCGCTGCCAACTGCCAACCGCCAACCGGCAACTGGCAATCAGCCCGCGCCTTTACCCTTACCGAACTGATGATCGCCATCGCGCTGGTGATCATTCTGGCGGTCGGGGTGGCGCAGGTCTTCCAGATGACCAGCCAGACCGTCTCCAGCGGCCAGGCGCTGCAGACGCTCACGCGCGACGCCCGCGCGGCTGAGTCGGTCTTCTCCAACGACATCCAGTCGATGGTCACCCACACCGATCAGCCGGCGCTGATCATCTGGAGCCAGCGGCATGGCGCGTTCCTCAACGAACACGATCGCCTGTCGGATGAAGACGGCGATCCGATGACGATCGACCTCAACGAAGACGGCGTCATCAACGCCTACGGCGAGCGACTGTCGGCTGCCATCTATGGCCGGCGCAACCATCGCGTCGACATCCTGGCTTTCTTCACCAGCAACTTCTATCGCCGCCAGACGCCGGAGAACAATTCCGGAACACTCCTGCCGCCTGTCGATGCCACAGCCAACGAGGCGTTCATCTGGTACGGGCATCTGCTGCCCGTGGGCCAGAACGAACGGCTGGGCCTGCCGCAGGGATATGCAGCCGAGTGGCGGCTCGGCCGGCAGGCGATTCTGCTCGATCCCAACGCATCCGGAGCGAGCGTGCTGTCGGCCAATGCTTTGCTGAACGTCAGCAGCAGTGCGTTCAACGACCTGCGCCGAAGCCGATATGACGTCGCCAACGCGACCATCCGCCAGATCGCAGCCGCCATCCTCAACAACCCCGATTGGTGGCGCGAGGGCTTGATCTTCCGCCTGCAGGCCAATCCCTATCCGCAGGCGCCGTATACGGCTGACGACATTGCCCAGGCCACGCCGATCTTCCTGAACCACTGCACCAGCTTCATTGTCGAGTATGCCGGCGATTTCCTCGATCAGCTCGACAAAGGCGATCCGCGCATCCAGGGCGCCACGCTCGAAGAGCAGGCCGCCCAATGGGGCGCGCCTGTCGGCACGTACAACAGCATCGCCGGCAGCGACGGGCAGATCGATTTCCTCTATCACCCGGCCCGCAGCCCCGATGCGGTCAAGCAGATCCGCTGGTACGGCCTGCCGCGCGACACCAACAGCGACGTGCAGGGCGGCAGCGGTAAGCAGGACGGCGCGATCTTCTCCACCGACGTCATCCCCCTGCGGGACCTGTGGGTGCTGGCCAACGATGCCCTGGTCTCCAAGGGCATGCCTCCCGTCGGCGACCACGCACCTTTTGAGCGCAATCCGCAGGAGATCTGGAACGAGGTCCGGTGGGTCGAGAACAAGATCACCGAAGGCACGACGCCCGCCGACGGCTACGCCAACCCCGATCAAGGTATGCAGCCCAATGAGGTCTACTACTGCGCCTGGGGCCCGACCGACCGCAAACCGATGCTCCTGCGCATCACGCTGATCATGCATGACCCCAACAGCCGTCTGCCTGACGGTCAGACGTTTCAGTATGTGCTGAAGGTGCCCGGAAACTGATGAACGATGCGTGAACGGCTGACTTCATGCGTCTTTCGTCGTTCATTATCCACCATGAATCATGCACCACAAGGACTGCACCATGATGAGGACACGCCCACGACAACAGCAGGCCCGCCGCGGCGCGATTCTCATTCTTGTGATCGTATTGCTCGTGCTGATGGCCATGATGGGCATCGCCTATATGGCGACGGCGCGGGTGGATCGCGTGGGGGCGTCGCAGAACGTCGTCAACACGCAGATCGATCTGCTGGTGGAGGGGGCGCGCAACATGGCGCAGGGGGTGATCGTCAACGACCTGTTCGGCGATGGCGGCGCCTACCGGCCGCCGTCGGTCAACCGCACGCTCGGCGGCTATCAGCACTGGGACGCGCCGCACAATGACTCGGACCCCTGGCTGGCCAGCCGCGTGCCGGTGCCACTGAGCGAACTGGCGGTACCGCACGGCATGGGCACGTACCATCAGGGAGACATCGTCGAGTTGTCAAACTCCTACTATCTGTGCGTTGCGTCGACCAGTTCCATCCCGCCCGGCGGCGACTGGATTCTCCTGACCGAATCCAACGGCGCGCCGATGCAGGGCAATCGCCCGGTCTGGCCGTATGTGACGGGGATCAGCCAGACGGTTTTCGAAGACCTGACGGCGTTCGGGCCGACGACGACGCGCCGCGAGCTTGTGTTCCCCATCGGCTACAACCTCAACGGCATGATGCTGCCCGGTATGCGCATCTGGCCGGGGCAGGGCGTGCAACTGTACGACTACGTCGGCGCCGATGCCGACGGCGATGGCGTAGCCGATTCGCTGCTGTTCCCGCTGACGCTCTCCGAGCAGGACGGCGTGCGCTACTACGCCGCCATCCGCATCATCGACCACAATTCAGCGTTGAACGTCCTGACAGCACTTCAGCCGCAGGGAGGAAACCGTAATCACTTTTTCCCCAGCAACATCAACCTGGTCGGCATGCTGGGCGTCGATCCGGATGTCTATGCCGCTGAGGTGTTCAAGATCGATCCGAGCGGATTTCGTAATCCGCCGGGGCGGTCGGATTTTGAGTTCCGCACGCTGGCCGAGGCGCTGTGGATGATCTTCGGCCGGCGGCTGGAGATGGCGCAGCTCACGTCCGGTCTGCCCCCGCAGACGGAGGGCGGGCTGTTGGCGCATCGGTTCGTGCTCAGCCCGCGCACAGGGCAGGGGTCGATGTTCGATCACTTCTCCGCGCATCGGACCGAGCCGTACGACCTGTCGCTCGGCAGCGACGCGGACGAATGGCTGGCCCATTTCGACTACGAGCGGGCCGGCGGGGCGGTGTTCCATCGTCCGCTGCTGGTGACCAGCAACGCCGTCAGCAACGCCATCCCCGTGCGCAGCATCACGGTCCGCCCCGGCCCGCGCGGCAGCCAGCCGCGGAGCTGGGCTCACCAGCTTCCGGATATGGCGGATTACGACCCGCATCCGGTGAAAGTCTCCATCAACACAGCCGATTTCGGCGAGCTGTGGCTGGCCTTTTGGGCGGCAATGGTCGAAGACGCCGGGACGTCCTCAGCCCCGTCATGGATCAACCCGGAGGGCCAGGCCGTTACCGTCCCCATGTTCCGCGAAGTGCAGCG
>CALEKX010000105.1 GCA_937904525.1 uncultured Phycisphaerales bacterium | reverse complement strand
AACCTCCGACCTCCGGGTTATGAGCCCGACGAGCTACCAGGCTGCTCTACCCCGCGATCTGGTATTTATACGGCTAGATGATACGGGTGGTTCGAGGCGTGTCAAGGTCGCGGGGTGGGTGTTTTGGTGTTTCGTGGTTAGGGTGTTTTGTCGCGGGCTGCCTGCCGCCTGCCCATCTACCGTCGCATGTGGGCCTTCACGATCGGGCCGATCACTGTGGCGGAGAGGAACAGAGCCGCGATGGCGATGAGGAGGACGCCGACCCAGACGGTCTGCTGGGGGAGGACGGGCTGAGCGGCGGCGAGGATACTGGGGGATGCCGGGGGCATGGCTAGTCGATCATCATCTTCAGGCTGGGCAACTGCTTACGGACGACCTCGGGGTCGAGCGAGGGGACGACCCAGTTGGCGTCGGGGAATTTGTCGGCTGAGTCGCTGGTGGTGACAGCCAGGACCTTGAAGCCGGCCTGGCGGACGCTGGAGACAACCTTGGGGCTGTCTTCGACGATGAGGCAGTCAGCCGGGGTGAGGCGCTTGCCGGTCTGCTCGCTGATGAGGCGAACGGTTTGCAGGTAGCCGCTGGGGTCGGGCTTGCCAACGGTCACATCCTCCGCCGCGACGATCACGCGGAAGCAGTCGCGGAGGTTGATCCCCTCCAGCATGGTCTCGATCTCTTCTCGCAGCGCGCCCGAGCAGATGGCCAGGGGATAGTGTCGCCACAGACCGCGGATGAACAGGGGCACGCCGGGCAGGGCTGAGAACTTTCGCTGTTCGATGAGGCGTCGCATGACCTGGCTCTTGCGGGTCATGACGCGCAGGAACGTGGCCGGCGGCAGGGGGACGCCGCGTTTTTCGAAGATGTACTTGAAGCCGCCGCGATCGTCGAAGCCGAGCAGTTCGGCGTAGTACTCGGCTTCGGTCAGCTCGATGTTTTCTTCGCGCAGGACTTCGTGAAAGGCGTGGAAATGCAGCGGTTCGCTGTTCACGATTACGCCATCGAAGTCGAACAACACAGCCCGCGGCCACTCGCTCATGGCTGCAGAAGCTAACCCCAGTGCAATCAACAGGCAAGCGGTCGGAGGTGGGCCCGGCTGAGGCGGGGAGGTCGCGCCTGATGGGCGGCGCGCACAGGCGCGGCACAGGCACCCCGCGCGGTCGATCGGCTGGATCGATCAGACGCGCGGGATGCCCGTGCCGGTCAAATGCACAGAATTGCGACAGTTTACTGCGGAGCGACGATCCGGCTGGACGTATCGCCAACTTCGCCTTCCACGCGGCAACCGACCAGGGCCGTCGCGAACATGCCAAGTGCCAGTACAGCAAAGAGGATGCGGAACATTGCGGACTCCTTCCAGGGAGATAAAGGGATAGAAAACAGGTGAAACGGACCTACTGCGGCAGTTGAACGCCGCTGACCGTATCGATTTCACCTTCTGCACGGCAGCCGGTCATCGCGGTGGCGAACAGGCCCAGGGCCAGTGTCAACATCAGGATTCGAAACATGGGGGCTCCTTTCGAGTAGTTGGGGGACGTATACGCAACGGTCGTGCCGGGTGGACAACGGAGGTTGAGAAGGGCCAAGGCTGAGCTGACTACGACATTTCGCCGCCACGGTTGGGCATGCTTGTGTCCGGCAGCGGCGTTTTGTCCGAACTTTGTCCCGTTGGTTGGGAGTGATGGGTGGGGGTATGATGAAAGCCTCCTATCATGACCAAATCACCTGAAAAAGCGGATGTGCTCGTCATTGGCGAGCATCCATCCGCGTATGTGGCCGCGACGCTGCTGCGGCACAAGACGCGGCTGAGCGTGGTGCACGCGCTGCCGGCGGCGTCGGGCCAGCCGGATCGGCTGGTGCGGATCAACCCCGAGTTTTTCGATCTGCACGCACTGCTGGGGCCGCTGAAAAGGCGCCTGCCACAGACGGCGGTCTACGGCCTGCAGTTCGTGTCCGAAGACGGCCAGACGCGCAGCGAATGGCGCTCGCGGGCGACGGTGGTAACAGTGGCTTCCATCAGCCGCCTGTGCCGCGAGCTGGCAAAGCAAGCCGATCAGCAGGAGGTGACGCGCATCGCGTGGGGGTCGCTGGTGATCCAGCAGGTGGACGAGACCGGCGCCGACGTGCTGATCGACGACAAGCCGCTGCGCGTGCGGGGGATCATCGCGTCGGATTCGCTGCAGGAGGCGCATCGGCGGATGCTGGGCGTGCCGGACGGATGGGATGACCAGGTCATCCATCGCCTGACGTGGGTGGCGGTGAAGGGAGCGCAGAAGGTGACGCTCGGCGGCAAGCCGTTGGCGGCGGTATCGCTGGATCTGATGGAGCAGCGCGCGATCGGCTGGCTGCTACCGGAGGGCGATGGCGGCCAATTGATGGTGCTCGAGCCGCAGGGGAATCGCGGCACGGGTGCGACGGCTGGGCCGGTGCTTCGCCGATGGGCGGATGTGCTGGTGAAGCATGGTCTGCTGGAATCGTCTGACGGGCCGGAGTGGGGCGATCCGCAGACGATGGAGCTCCCGCTGGCGGGGGCGCTGGCGCGCGAGGCGGTCGCCAACCGGACGCTCCTGATCGGTCCGGCCGGCGGGTTCTACAGCGCCAGCGGCGAGGACATCTACCCCAACTGCTGGAGCGCGCTGCACGCAGCCGAGGTGATGAAGAAAAGCCTTCGCGAGGAGCATCTGCAGGACGCCCTCAATGCCTACCGCTCCCGCTGGCGGACGACGCTGGGCGACTACCTCCGCGGCCCGCAGCAGAATCTGCGATTCCTCCTGCCGCTGGTCTACCGCAATCCCGTCATGACGCAGCGATTGGCAGAGGCAATTCTGCTGGGGAGGAGTGTGGTGAGGTGATTTGGGGGAAGAGACGAAGAGACCGAGAAACGAAGAGACGGAGTGTGAGGGAGCCTGGACGGTGACGCGGAGCCCGCCAAGTCGCCAGATCCACCCTCACTCAGTCTCTTTGTCTCTCACAAAAAGATGAAGCCCCCGGCAGGAGGAAGGGCCAGGGGCTTCGGAGGAGGACTCGTTCAGGAGGCGGAAAGCTTTTGCCTTCCAACCGAGGTTACTTGGCACCCGCAGGGGCGGGGCTGGCGGCAGGGGTCTTGGAGGCCCCCGCATCTGTCTTACCATATGTCCGCGCACGCGGCGGGACAAGACTTGTATCGACCGGTTCGTAAGAAATCTTTGCCTGATCGCTCTCCTGATCGTAGGTCGCGATCGTCGTTTTCAGGAAATTGGCATCATCCCGCTGGGGGAAAGCCGGCTTGAAGTGGGCCCCGCGGCTTTCGTTACGAAGCAGCGCACCCCGCAAAATCGCTTCAGCCATCCTGATCATATCACCCAGCGCCCGCGTGAACGACAGGTTCTGGTTCGTCCACATACCGGTATCGCTGAGGCGGACGTTCTTGTACCGCTCTTTCCATTCCTGGCAGCGGTTCAGGGCGTCTTCCAGCCGCTCGTTGTGGCGGACGACCGTGCAGGACTCGGTCATGATCTTGCCCATTTCCTGAGCCAGCTTGTAGGGATTCTCCGAGCCGGTGCTCTTGAGCAGGCGGTCCTGCTTGTCGGTCTCCTGCTTGGCCACGGCGTCGTAGACACTCTGCGGAACATCGGCGGCCGCCACGGAGGCTACATCATTGATGTAGTTGCGGATGCAGCTTCCGCCGAACAGGCCGTCGAAGATACAGCTCAGCAGCGAGTTGGCACCCAGACGGTTGGCACCGTGGTACTGGAAGTTGACCTCACCCATGGCGTACAGGCCGGGGATGTTGGTCATCATATTGTTGGGCTCGCCGAACTTCAGGCCGCCGCTCTTGGGATCCTTGGTGAACCCGGTCCACAGGCCGCCCATCGAGTAGTGGACAGCCGGGAAGATCTTCATCGGTTCGGACAGCGGGTCCGTTCCGACGAACTTCTCGTAGATCTCCAGGATGCCTTCGAGCTTGTTGAGCACAGCCTGGCGGCCGATCTGCCGGACGATGTCCGTCAGGTCGAGGTAGACCATGTTGCCGCCGCCGACGCCCATGCCCTGCATGCAGACCTCGAAGATCTCGCGGGTGGCGATGTCGCGCGGCACGAGGTTGCCGTACTTGGGATAGCGCTCTTCGAGGAAGTAGTAGCGCTCGGCTTCGGGGATGTCGTTGGGATGGCGCGTATCGCCCGGCTTGCGCGGGACCCACACGCGACCGCCCTCACCGCGGGCGGACTCGGAGATCAGGCGGCACTTGTCCTCGCCGGGGATGGCGGTGGGGTGCACCTGGATGAACTCGGGGTTGCCGTACTTGGCGCCCGCCTGGAAGCAGCGGGAAGCCGCGCCGCCCGTGCAGATGACCGACATCGTGCTCTTGCCGAAGATCAGACCGTTGCCGCCCGTGGCCATCACCACCGCATCGCCGCGGAAGGCGCGGATCTGCATGGTGCGCATGTCCTGGGCGACGATGCCGACGCACTGGCCGTTGTGGATGACCGGCCAGAGGAACTCCCAGAACTCATACTTGGTGACGCGTCCCTCGGCCTCCCAGCGGCGGGTCTGCTCGTCCAGGGCGTACAGAAGCTGCTGGCCGGTCGTGGCGCCGGCGTAGAACGTGCGCTTGAACAGCGAGCCGCCGAACAGACGCAGCGCCCGCTGGCCTTCGGGGGTGCGGTTGAACGGCACGCCCATGCGGTCCAGCAGGTCGATGATCTTCGGCGCCCAGTTGGCCATCTCGAGCACCGGAGGCTGATCCGCCAGGAAGTCGCCGCCGAGCACTGTCTCGTCGAAGTGCATCCACTCGCTGTAACCCTGCTGGCGGGCGATCTCGTTGCAGGCGTTGATGCCGCCCTGGGCGCAGACGCTGTGCGAACGCTTGACGGGGACCATGGAGAACAGGTCCACCGGCACGCCTTCTTCGGCAAGCTTGATGGTGGCTGCCAGTCCAGCCAGCCCACCCCCGACGACGATCACACGCTTCTTGGTTGCAGCAGCCATTTGCAGTTGTCCTTTTCCAGTCAGATTTTCGCCTGCCGCCCGGTGTTCATCCCCGGCACGCAGGCCATGCAGTCTATTGGTTTCTGGTCTCCAGCCATCGGCGCTTGGCCTGGATGAAGCCTACGTGACGCTCCAGGTGCTGGATCGCATGGGTCACCAGATCGAGCACGCTCACCGGTCCGGTGACGTTGTGTACGCCCTGGCGATGCAGCACCGCGTCGGGCTGGATGTTCAGCATTCGGGCGGTCTGCCGCCGAATCAGCTCCACCATCGCCACGGCGTCGTCGACGGACTGGTCGGCATAGGCCAGCCGCTCGACCCAGCGGTCCTGATCGAAGGCCATCAGCGTCGGCTGATCCTCCGCAACGACGCGCCGGATGCGGTCAGCGATGACCAGCTCGCAATCCGCCAGGTGGATCACCACCTGCTGGATCGACCACCGGCCAACTTCCGCTGCCTTCTCGGCAGGGGGAACGGCCTGCAGGTCAGCAGCCGACAGGCCCGCGATCGCCTGTCGAAGCGTCGCGCCGCCGCTGGCGTATCGATCGATCACCGTACGATCCATCGGCCTGCCTCCTGCCGGGCGCCATCAGCCGCCGGCCTGTCCCGCCGTCAAAACGATTCCTAGCCGCCGATCGCCTCCGGAGCCGGGGCCGCGGGCAGGTTCACACCCGCCGGTTCCACTGTCACCGACGCCACCAGCGCCACCAGGCCGAGCACCAGCGTCAGCACGAACAGCCCCGTGCACACCAGCGCCCAGCGCTGCTGCGCCTTGGCACTGATCGTCAGGCCCCAGGTGACCGCAGCTGCCCAGAAGCCATTGGCCAGGTGGAAGCACGACGCCAGGATGCCCAGCGGATATACGATCCATGCGACCCACCAGTGGGCCGTCATGTGCCGATGCACCGTCGCCGTCGCATTGTGCGGGTCGAAGGCCAGCGCCCCGCCGAACAGATGGTATTTGAGGCTCAGCACGTGGAACAGCACGAACAGCACGATGATCATCGCGCTGATCCGCTGCAGCGTGTAGTTCCAGTTGCGGGTGTAGCCATAGCTGCTGACGTTCGGCTGGCCGGTGACTGTGATGTAGATGCCGTAAATCGTGTGGTAGATGATCGGGATGTAGATCAGCAGCCACTCGATGGCCCACAGCAGCGGCAGGTCGTGGATCTTGTTGACCTGCACCTGGTACACGTCGCCGAGCTGGGCGATGGTCGCGTTGACGATCAGGTGCACGACCAGATATCCGCCGAAGATGATGCCGGTCAGCGAGTGCAGGCGCCGCAACAGAAAATGCCGCGAACCGCCGATGGCATGTGCCGCATAGTCAGGAGCCGTTGCCGTGGTCACGTGTTCAGTCCTTTCCTCTGCCAGAGATCGGCGCGATTATAGGGGCGGCGTCAACGTCTGCAAAACCTGTTACATGAAACGGTTGCTGTCAGGTCCGTTGAATGCGTCCGGCTGCGGTTTGGGCCGTCATGGCAACTCTACGCACCCTCAGCCGGCATCTTCTCAAAAAAGGTCATCCTCCTCACAAAAGGAGGCCATCCGCTTTGCCCCAGGTGATCCACGTCCCCAACAGCCATCTCCGTCCCAGACGCTCATCCTGACCATTTCAGGCGATTGTTCGATGGCGCGACGCATCACGCTGATGCGCCCGCATCGGCGACACCGTCAGCGACCGCCTGCCTGTAGCGACGGCGGTAGTGGCTGGGCGTCAGGCCCGACTCTGCCCGCATCGCCCGGCTGAACCAGCTGGCGCTGTTGTATCCGCAGATCGCCGCCACCTCGCCGATCGGCAGGCTGGTCGTTCGCAGCAGCAGCCGGGCGTGGTCCAGCCGCACGCGTTCGATCTCCTGCTGGATCGTACGGCCGATCGTGCTGCGAAACCGCCGCTCCAGCGTCCGACGCGTCAGCGGAACATGCTGCAGCAGCCCCTCGACACCGCCGACCTGGCCGTGGTTCTGGCGGATGATCGTCAGCGCCCGGCTGACCTCCGGATCCATCGCCGCCAGGCGCGTCGAGTCGCGCTCGACCACTTCTCCCGGCGGCAGGGCACGGACGCGCGCGACGCTCTGGCCCTGGAGCATCGCATGCAGGGTGCGGGCGGCCTCGAATCCCACGGCTTCGATGTGCAGATCGACGCTGCTCAGCGGCGGATGGCTGTTCTCGCAGATGCGCAGGTCGTTGTCGACGCCGACGACGGCGATCTGCTTTTCGATTCGCAGTTGGTTGCAAAGCCGCAATACGCCGGCGGCTTCGAAGTCATTGGCGACCAGCAAGCCCACAGGCTTGGGCAATTGCTCCAGCCAGGTGCGGATCTCGTTGGCGGGCCAGGTCACCAGGCAGATGCAGCGATAGCCGCGCTGCTCCAGTGCCTGCGTGAATCCCGCCTGGCGGTCGATGCTGTAGTGCCGATCCGGCTGGCCGAGAAATGCAAAGTGCCGCAGCGGCAGCGCCATCAGGTATTCCGCCGCCCGCCGGCCGACAGCCTGGTCATCGGGGCAGACGGTCGTGAGCTGACCGGCCCGCATGGCAGTGAAGTTCACGACCGGCCGGCCGAGTTCCGCCAGCTCGAAGTCCACCGGTGCGATCGCCCCCACGAGCATGCCGTCGATCTCGTCGGCGTGCCAGATGCGCCGGCTGGGGGATTTGGAGGAGATCTGCTCGATCATCAATAGCCAGTTATGCGACAACGCGTATCCCGAAATGCCGGACAGTGCGCGCATGCCGTAGCTATGGCTGAGATCGATACGTACAGCAATTCTCGGCTGCTGGGGGGCCACGGGCGTCAGTCTATCAGTCTGTGGGGCGATGTCGCAATACTTAAAGGAATTGTCGCAAAATGGGCTGGTTTGGCAGGCGGGTGTGGGGTACGTTTGCAAGTTAAGGTGTGGAGAGGGCCCCCACACTGCCTTGGCTATTCTTCCCGGGAGGACTGGAAATGTTCACGTCTCATGTATGCAGGTCGGGTTTGGCCGTCCTCGGTGCGGCCGGTCTGATGGGTGCCATGGCAGCCCCCGTCTCGGCGGCGCTGCTGGGCAGCTACACGTTCGAAAACCATTCCCTGGCCCCGACCGACGCCATCCCCAACGACGGCATCACGTTCAGCGATTTCTCCGTTGGGACATACGGCGATCTGACGGACAACAACGCGCCATCGGGCGCGCTGCGCCTGGCGGGAAATGACACCGCAGCCGGCAAGGACAACACAGCGGGCGCCATGTCCAGCGGCGAGTACTTCAGCTTTAGCATCACCATCGATAGCGGTGCCTCGCTGGATCTGTCCTCGATCGAGATCGACTACACGGCGACCAACATCTTCAACTTGGTAACGGCTCGCGTGTTCAGCAGCGTCCATGGATTCGATCACTTGGCGAACGACACGATCACCCAGTTGTCCATCAGCACCACCGCCACACTCAGCACGCTGACAATCGACTTGGACAATCCAGCCAGCAATCCGGGCGTTGGCGCGAACGTGAACGACGGTGCCAGTTTCGATTTGACGGGTCCGACGAGCATCACGTTCTACTTCCCATTCCTGGACGATTCGAACGTCGACACCCGCTACGTCGACTTCCACGAGATTCGCATCAACGGCGTCGTCGTGCCTGAACCTGCGGTGGCTTCGCTGCTGGGTGTCGGGGCACTGCTGCTGCGGCGCCGTCGTCGATAAACCGCCAGCGGCGGGACAGCGATTCTGACACGGTTCGGCCTGTAGGGGGGAGGCCGTACCGACGCTAGCCGATGCGGTGGCAGACGGTGTACACACCGCCTGCACTGCTGAACAGCGCAAATCCATCGGCTTCGAAAACCGGCCCGGGAAACAGGCCCGCCACCGCCGGCTCCAGCGCCGCCTGGTTGGCCGGCCGCAGGCCGTTTCGGCACCGGCCGATCGTCACATGCGGGGTATAGCGGCGATGCTCCCGGCGGCAGAACGCAGTGAGGGCCGCCTCGATTCGCTCGAAAAGCGCGCTCAGCCGTTCGACTTCCCCCTCGACGCCGGCTGCCACGACGCGTGCCCGTCCCCGCGGCGGAAAGCAGACGATCCCCGTGCACCGCAGCTCGATCGGGTCGTCCAGCTCCACGGCATCCAGCGCCTCGATCACCGCCGGCAATTTCGCATCCTCGACCTCGCCGATGAACTTCAACGTCAGGTGGAGCTTCTCGGCTGGCGTCCAGCGGACATCCGGCGCGGCCCCAGCGGCTTGGCGCATGACACGCCCAAGGTGCCGGCGGCTGGCATCGGACAGCTCGATGGCGGTGAATAGACGCATGACGGGGCTCTGCTCATGGCATATCGCCATCCGGTCCGCCTGTCGAGCCCCGGTCGGCTCCCGGCGCGCCCGCCTTGAGGTGACGCGCCTCCCCCCGTACACTCGCAGGTCTCACAGAAACAGGAGTTAGAACACGATGGGACTGCTCGACGGGAAAAAGGGACTGATCCTCAACATCGCCAATGACCGCAGCATCGCGGCGCACATCGCAGCCAACTGCGTCAAGCAGGGGGCGACCTGCGGGTTCGGCTTCCTGCCGATGGATAACCCCGCCAAGTCCGAACGGCGCGTCCGCAAGGCCATGGAGGAGATGGGCTTTGCCGAGTCGTGGTTGCATCCGTGCGATGTCAGCAGCGATCAGTCGATCGAGCAGTTCTTCGCCGCCGCCCAGCAGCAGTTCGGCACCGTCGATTTCCTCGTGCATTCGCTGGCGTTCGCCAATCGCGACTATCTCAAGAAGGAAGAGGGCAACTTCCTGTCCACGCCGCGTGAGGTCTACACCCAGGCGGTGGACATCAGCGCCTATTCGCTGCTGGCGCTGGCCCGCGCAGCATCCCCGCTGATGCCCAACGGTGGGTCGATCATCGCTCTGACGTACCTGGGCGCCAATCAGGTTATCCCCGGCTACAACGTCATGGGCGTTGCCAAGGCGGCGCTGGAAGCGACCGCCCGCTATCTGGCATGGGAGCTGGGATCGAAGAAGATCCGCGTCAACACCATCTCGGCTGGGCCGGTCAAGACGCTCAGCGCAATGGCGGTGGGGGGGATCGATGAGATGTTCGGCCATACGGAGCGCAAGGCGCCCCTGCACCGCAACATCGAAGCCGACGAGGTCGGCAAGACGGCGGTCTACCTGCTGTCCGATCTGTCAAGCGGCGTGACAGGCGAGAACATCTTCGTCGACAGCGGATTCAACATCGTCGGCCTGTAGCCGGCGCTTCGCCTGATTAGCACGATTCCGCCGGCTGCGGATCAGCTCATGCACCACCGCAAGCTGCCGCGGCGGCCAGGCGCCCGCCTCTTTCGGGGCGGGACAGTTCTCGTTTGCGCGAATCCACTTCCGCAGGGCATTCAGCCATTTCATGGATGGGCCTCCTTTGTCCATCCAATTCTTGGCGCGCAGACCGAAGTGGAACAGATTCAGTAAAATGGAATTGTAACCGGTACAGTCTATGGTAATATTCACTGTACCGGTCGGCTCCATACGACTCTGTTGCAGGAACCTGCTGATGCCTACACCAACACCTCTCGCGCCCAGCTCCGACAAGCGTCTTTTCGAGCATGTCGCCGACGAGATCACGCAGATGATCGACCGCGGCACGATCCTCCCCGGCCAGCGGCTGCCGTCGGTCCGCCGGATGCGCGAGCGGTTCGGCGTCAGCATCTCGACGGTGTTGGAAGCCTTCCGCCTGCTCGAAAGCCGCGGGCTGATCGTCGCCAAGCCGCAGTCCGGCCATTACGTTCGCCGCCGTTCGACGCCGCCGCTCAAGGAGCCCAGCCAGAGCCAGCCCGTCGACCGTCCCGGCTCGCTGGACGTGCCGCTGTCGATGGCCCTGGCCAACGACATCGGTCAGCCGGCGAAGGTCCAGCTCGGCCCGGCCATCCCATCCGTCGATCTGCTTCCGTCGGCTGCTCTCAGCCGCGCGCTGGCACGCGTCGCACGCAATCAGCCGCATCGCGCCCACAGCTATGACGTGCCCGCCGGAACGATCGAGCTCCGCCGGCAGATTAGCCGTCGCATGCTCGACGCCGGCTGCACCGTCGCCCCCGACGAACTGGTCATTACCCACGGCTGCAAGGAAGCCGTCTACCTCGCGCTTCAGACCGTCACCGAGCCCGGCGATACCGTCGCCGTCGAATCGCCGACCTACTACGGCCTGCTCGAAGCCATCCACGCCCATCGCCTCAAGGCATTTCCGGTCGCCTCCAACCCCAAGGAAGGCATCTGCCTGACTGCGCTTGAACAGGCCCTGACGCGCGGCGTGAAGGCGATCGTCGTCATCCCCAACTTCAGCAATCCGATGGGCACGCGCATGAGCGACGAGCGCAAGCGCCGGCTGCTGCAGATGGCCATCGCCGCCGGCGTGCCGGTGATCGAGGATGACATTTACGGCGAACTCCCGCACGACGGCCCGCGCCCGCATGCGCTTCGCGCGATGGATGACGGCAGCCATGTGATCTACTGCTCGTCGTTCAGCAAGACGATCTCGCCGGGGCTGCGCGTCGGCTGGTGCGCGCCGGGCAAGTACCTGCCGCGCTACCTGCAGGCCAAAATGATGCTCTCGCAGATGAACGCCGTGCCGCCGCAACTGGCGATCGCCGAATACCTGGCCAATGGCGGCTTCGACCGGCATCTCCGCCGCCTGCGCAGCGCCTACCGCGAGCAGACGGCGCGCATGATCGATGCTGTCTGCCGTTATTTCCCCTCGGGCACGCTGGTGTCCCGGCCGGCTGGCGGGCATGTCATCTGGATCGAACTGCCCGCGCCAGCCGACGCCCTCCGCCTCCACCGCGAAGCCGCAGCCGAAGGCATCTCCATCGCGCCCGGGCCGCTGTTCGCCGTGCATGGCGAGTATCGCAACTGCTTCCGCCTCAACACCGGCCTGCCATGGTCGTCTGCCATTGATGATGCCATCCGCACGCTCGGGCAACTCGCAGCCCGGCAGGTCAGCGAGGGTCAGCCGATGCCCGCGGAAGACTGCGGTTCCCTGGCGGCTGCGTCCTA
>CALEKX010000104.1 GCA_937904525.1 uncultured Phycisphaerales bacterium | reverse complement strand
TCTGAGCCTGCGTCCGCCCCAACGCCCGCTCCAGCTCAGCCACCACCTGCTGCCTGAAACACGCACTGTACCGAAAGATAACCCGCTCCCGCATCAGCTGACCTCTCCTTCTCCCCCTATGCCAGCTGACAACCTATTTCAGGACGGGACACCCTACATTCACTTCGTCTCTTCGTCTCTCTCACTCCCTCCGTCGCTCCCCACTTTCCCCTCGCCAATCCACCCCCGCCATGCTAATATTACCCTAACCATGCCCCACCCCCTCCCCATCCTCCGCGGACGCGGCACGGCGGCCAATCCGCCCAATCGCTTCCTGCCGCTACATGTGGAGGTGGACCTCGATCTGCTGGACGAGGAGGGCCTGCCCGCACAGGCGCCGACGCAATACTTCGTCGACACCAGCCGCTCGATCATCGCCACCAACGACAGCCCCGATGTCGGCTTTACGCACAGCGTGAACCCGTACAGAGGATGCTCCCATGGTTGCGTCTATTGCTATGCTAGACCAACCCATGAATATCTGGGCTTCTCCGCCGGCCTGGATTTCGAGACGAAGATCATGGTCAAGTGCGACGCGCCGCAGCTCCTGCGAGCCGAGCTGACCAGCCCAAAGTGGGTCCCCACGCCCCTGCACTTTTCCGGCGTCACCGACGCCTATCAGCCGATCGAGCGCCAGCTCCGCCTCACGCGCCAATGCCTCGAAGTCCTCGCGGAGTTTCGAAATCCCGCGAGCATCATCACGAAGAATCATCTGGTCACGCGCGACATCGACCTGCTCTCGCAGCTCGCTGCGTTTCGCGGCGCCGTCGTGATGATCTCCGTCACGACGCTCGACAAGCACCTGGCTGCGCGGATGGAACCGCGCACCGGCGCCCCCCAGCGACGGCTGGCCGCCATCGAGGCGCTCGCGCGGGCTGGGATCCCCGTCGGCGTGATGGTGGCGCCGGTGATCCCGGGGCTGACGGATCACGAGCTCCCCGCGATCCTCCAGGCCGCGGCTGATTCGGGGGCCGGCTTCGCCAGTTACGTGATGCTCCGCCTGCCGCACGCCAATGCCGCCCTATTTGTGGATTGGCTGGCCAGCCATTTCCCCGATCGGAAGGAGAAGGTGCTCAACCGGATTCGCGACCTGCGCGGCGGCAAACTGAACGACCCCAACTTCGGCAGCCGCATGCGCGGCGACGGCCTATGGGCCCGCCAGATCAAGGAAGTCTTCAAGCTCGCCAAACGCCGCACGGGCCTGGACAACCCCTTTCCCGAACTGTCGACAGACGCGTTCCGCCCCCCGCCCGGTCCCCAGTTGACGTTGTGGTGATGCGGTGTTCAATTCTTTGCGACCTCCACGATCTTTGAGCGTCTGGCACTTCCCACCTGTTGCGCCCCCGTCGCGGCTGGCCTTGTCCGCATCAACCCAACCGGAGGGCTGTCACCGCACCGGGAAGGTCTTCAATCCCGATGCGTCATCGGATACCATCGCACCCCGCAGATCCTGTTTTTACGTATTGCCGGAGGAAACTCATGTCCGAATCGCATGCCGCCATTGAGTCGAGCCTGCAGGAACACCGCGTATTTCCCCCACCGCCTGATTTTTCCAAGTCGGCTCACATCAAGAGCCGCGACCAGTACGAAGCCCTCTACCGTGAATCGATCGACCAGCCCGAGCAGTTCTGGGGTCGCATCGCTGAGGAGCTGACCTGGTTCCAGAAGTGGGAAAAGGTGCTCGACTGGCAGCCGCCCTACGCCAAGTGGTTCGTCGGCGGCAAGACCAACCTGTCCGCCAACTGCCTGGATCGGCAGATCGCCGCCGGCCGGGGCGACAAGACCGCCATCCTCTTCGAGGGCGAGCCGTTCGAAAGCGGCAAGCCCACCGAAGTCCGCCGCATCACCTATAGCCAGCTCGCCGAGCAGGTCGGCCGATTCGCCAACGGCCTGCGAAAGCTGGGCGTGAAGCGCGGCGACCGCGTGACCATCTACATGCCGATGGTCCCCGAGGCGGCGGTTGCGATGCTCGCCTGCGCCCGTATCGGCGCAGCCCACAGCGTCATCTTCGGCGGCTTCAGCGCACAGGCCATCGCCGATCGCGTGCAGGACGCCCAGTCCAAGTTCCTGATCACCGCCGACGGTGGCTGGCGTCGCGGCAACATCGTCGAGCTGAAACGCAACGTCGATGAAGCCCTCTCGCAGACCGACCTGGTCAAGAAGGTCATCGTCCTTAAGCGCACCGGCAAGGACATCCCCTGGACCGAGGGGCGCGACATCTGGTGGGACGATGTGATCAAGGATCAGCCGGCCGACTGCCCGGCTGAGGCGATGGATGCCGAAGACCTGCTGTTCGTGCTGTACACGTCCGGTTCGACCGGCAAGCCCAAGGGCATCATTCACACGACCGGCGGTTACATGGTCGGCACCTACCTGACGACCAAGTATGTCTTCGACATGAAGGACGAAGACATCTACTGGTGTACAGCCGACGTCGGCTGGATCACCGGCCACTCGTACGTCGTTTACGGCCCGCTGTGTAACGGCGCAACCGTCCTGATGTACGAAGGCGCGCCCAACTATCCCGACTTCAGCCGCTTCTGGGACATCATCGAGCGCCACAAGGTGACGATCTTCTACACCGCCCCCACCGCGATCCGCGCCTTCATGAAGGCCGGCCGCGAGCTGGTCGACCAACATGACCTGTCCAGCCTGCGTCTGCTCGGCACCGTCGGCGAGCCGATCAACCCCGAGGCCTGGATGTGGTACCACCAGGTCGTCGGACACGGCCGCTGCCCGATCGTCGATACCTGGTGGCAGACGGAAACCGGCGCGATCATGATCACGCCCCTGCCCGGCGTCACGCCCACCAAGCCCGGCACGGCGACGCTGCCGTTCTTCGGCATCGACGCGGCCATCGTCACGCGCGACGGTAAGGAGCTGCCGCCGAACCAGGGCGGCTTGCTTGTCGTCCGCAAACCCTGGCCGAGCATGCTCCGCGGCATCTTCAACGATCCGGATCGCTACATCCGCCAGTATTGGTCGGATGTGCCGGGCTTCTATTTCACCGGCGACGGCGCCCGCCGCGACGACGACGGCTACTTCTGGATCATGGGCCGCGTCGACGACGTGCTGAACGTCTCCGGCCATCGCCTGGGCACAGCCGAAATCGAGTCGGCGCTGGTCGCGCATGAAGCCGTGGCTGAGGCAGCGGTCGTCGGCGTGCCGCACGAGATGAAGGGCCAGGGCGTGGCGGCGTTCGTGACGCTCAAGAGCGGCTACACGCCCAACGATGCGCTCAAGAAGCAACTGGTCGATGCGGTGGCCAAAGCCATCGGCCCGATCGCCAAGCCCGATCAGATCCGCTTCACCGACGCCCTCCCCAAGACGCGCAGCGGCAAGATCATGCGCCGCCTGCTCAAGGAGCTCGCCGGCACAGGCGAGGTCAAGGGTGACGTCACGACGCTCGAGGACTTCTCCGTGATCGCGAAGCTGCGAGAACAGGACGAAGGGTAGAAGTCAGCAGTCAGAACACAAAAGGCAGAAGACAGAAGTCAGCCGGCTTCTGTCTTCTGCCTTCTTCATTGCCCCCTTCTGTCTTCTCTCATTCTGCCTTCCGTCTTCTCGCACCAGCTATCCAGGACAGCAGTTCCCGATCCCGATACGCCTTCTCCCAGGCGAAATGGCTGGCTGAGGAGTATGCCGTGTAGCGGATGTTTCCCCCGGCTTGTTCGATTTTGCGCACCATGCGCGCTGTGTTGGCGGATGGCACGATCGGATCGTAGCGGTTGTGGAAGGCCCAGATCGGGATGCCCGTCAGGTCCTTGGCAACATCATCCGCCGCCCAGCCTGCGATCGGCACCAGCGCCGCGAATCGCTCGCGATACTTGGCTCCGATCAGCCAAACACCCTGCCCGCCTGTGCTGATCCCCGTCAGGATCACGCGATCCGGATCGATCGCGTAGCGCGACATCGCATCATCCAGCACGCGCATCGCCAGCGCATGCGAGGCGTCGCTTCGCCAGTCGCCGGTCGTCTGCGGAAAGATGACGATGAAATCAAACCGGGCCGGATCGCGGCGAATCTGCGGCGCCAGTCCCATCGTCAACGGCCGGCGGCCGTCCGTGCCGGCTTCGCCAAGGCCATGCAGAAAGACGATCGCCGCACGGGGACTGGCTGGCGTGTAGTCATGCGGGACAAAGACGCTGTACTTGTGCGACGGCTGGCCGTCACGGGCGGGCGTTTCGTGCAGCACAAACCCCTTGCCGGCGGGCGCGGCGCCGTTCAGGCGCTTCAGATCCGGCGGACCGGCACAGCCAGCCGCCATCACCACCGCCACCAACAGGATCACCCACCCGGCTGCCCGCCTCATGACGCTTTCTCCAGCGCCTCGCGCTGCAGTTGCATGATCTGCTCGCAGCCGCGCGTCGCCAGTGACAGCATCTGTTGCAGTTGCGACGCATCGAACCCCTTGGCGGCTTCAGCCGAACCCTGGATTTCGACGAACTTGCCCGCGGAGCTATAGGCGACATTCATGTCCACCTCAGCTCGCGAGTCATCTTCGTAATCCAGGTCGAGCCGGACTTCGCCATCGATGATGCCGACGCTCACGGCCGCCAGCGTGTCGGGCATCGCGCCCTTCGGGTCATAGAACGCCGGATCAAACCGCGCTGGCAGCGGCTGGCCCGACTCGGCAATCGCGGGCGGAATGGGAATCTGCTCGGGCAGCTTGCGCAGTGCGTCGGCAAGCGCCACATACGCCCCGCAGATGGCCGCCGTGCGCGTGCCGCCGTCGGCTTGGAGCACCTGGCAATCCAGCGTGATCAGGTGCGGGCCGATCTTCTCCAGATCGACCGCAGCCCGCAGGGCCCGGCCGATCAGCCGCTGGATCTCCGTCCCGCGCGAATCGGTATGGCCCGGGCGCGGCCAGGGCTTACGCTGAGGCGTCGAGCCGGGGAGCATGACATACTCCGCCGTCACCCAGCCACCGGGGCGGTCGGGCTTCATCCAGGGCGGCAAATCGGTCGAGATCGACGCCGTGCAGAAGACAATCGTGTCGCCCTGCTGCCACAGGACCGATCCCGCGGGCGCGGCGGTGAACTGGCGGGTGATACGGATAGGCCGAAGCGCGTCGGCTGGTCGTCCATCGTGTCGCATGAGCCCGAATGTACGGGCAAACGGCAGACGTGCAAAGATCCCCGCTTGCTACTGCATGATCTGCATACGCACCCCAAGACGTCATCCTGAGCGCAGCGAAGGATCTGGTGCGTCAGGTACGGTTCAGATCCATCGCTTCGCTCAGATGACAACTTTGGGCGGCTACGATGTTCCAGGCGCAGGACGCTGTTCGCCGGTGGCACTACTGCCCGTTGGAAGGCTGATCGACTGTCTGATCCTCAGCCGCGGGCTCCGAAACGGGCGCTTCCGAATCCGCGACCTCGTTATCGCCGCCATCCTCGTCGCCCTTCATCGACTCGAGCACATCGGCAGCCGAAGTCTGCCGGCCGACGGCAGCCGCCGGCGCGTTGCGCGAACGCTTCGGCTTGTCCGCCTTCTTCTTGTTGATCGCCTGATCGGGCGTCAAATCCTCGGGGATGTACAACAGCCGCCCACAACTCGGGCAGGCGACCGGCTCATCCCGCGTATGCAGGCGGTTGTAGACGTCGGTCACCAGGTCCATGTTGCAGGCTGTACAGGCATACTCCTCACGACGTGGATGCGTGCGTGACAGAGCCGCCATGGCTTCGCCGTCGTACCGATCGGCGAGGCGTTCGAAGATGGCGACAGCCGAGGGGGGAACCTCCGCCGCGGCTGCATCGCGCTGCGGCTGAAGACGGTCGATCTCCGCCTGCAGCTCAGCCAGCCGGCCGCTGATCTCCGCCCGCATCGTCTCGAGTTTGCCGGTCTCCGTCTGGAGCTGCGTGCTCAGCTCCTTAACCTCGGCATCGGCCTTCTCGACCTCCTCCATGGCCTTGATGACGGCTTCCTCGACCTTGTTGCGGTCGATCTTCTGGGTGTTGATCTCGAGCAGGAGGGCCTGGTATTCGCGGTTATTGCGGCTGTTCTGCTGCTGGGCACGCAGCTTCTCGATGTGGGCATCGCGGGCCTTGAGATCGCCTTCAAGCGTGGCGGCATGGGCCTGGCCCTTCTTGTGGCGGGTGAGGGCATCTTCGTGACGGGCCTGCAGATCCTTCACCCGCCGCTCCTGGATGCGGACATTGCGAGCTGCCGCATCGTAACGCCGCTGCGCCTCGCGCAGCGCCTGATCCGCCTCGAACAATTTGACCAGCGAACGGTTGGTCGGACCCATCAAAGCTGCCCTCAAATCAATGAACCTGCGTGCCCCTCCCCGCCACGGCCAAGGCGGCGGTAAGGGGAACATTATGGTCAAACGCCGCCGAAAGAAAAGCGCTCCGCAAGGTTTTGTGCCCCGCGGGTGCCCGGGCTGGTGGGATACACCGACGGCTGTCCGCCGCTACCGTACGAGGATGTCCGGCCGCTGCATCGTCGCATCGCCCGCCCGGCCGGTCAGCGTCGGCCAATCGGCCGAGGTCGTCGAGATTATCTCGATCCCGCTGGTCGTCACGAGCACGGTGTCCTCGCTTTTCACGCCGGTGATCGACGGATTCCAGGCAAAGGCCTGATTCTCCACCACCTTCACCGGCGAACCGGGAACGCCGAAGGCCTCACGCCCGGCGTAGCCCGTGCTGCCGCCCTGATGGTGCAGCTTCCACTCATCGGCAAAGCCGTTGTCGGCATAGGCCTTCTGCAGATCCGCAAAGACCTCCCCCAGCGTGCGCCCTGGGCGGGTCGCGAGATTCACGGCTGTATCGACATTGACGACCGCCTGCTGGCGGCGCCGCGTCTCGGCATCAAGCGGACCGAAGTGGACGAACCGCGTCATGTTCGTAATCAGCCCGGCATACTCGGCGCAGATCACGAGCATCGCGTAGCGGTTGCAGCGATTGGCCGTCGGGATCGGGTGGCGGAATCGCGCCACGCGATCGTCGGCGGCTACGAGTGTTACGACGGGGTTCAGCCCCTGGGCGTGAACGTAGTGATCGAGGATGCCGGCGATCTCGTGCTCGGTGGCGCCCTGCGGGAACTCGCGGCAGGTCTGCTCCATCGCCAGGCTCGTGCGCCGGCCGGCGTCCTTGTACCGAGCGATCTCCTCCGGCAGAAGCGACCAGCGAAGCTGGACGAAATCCTCCCATGGAAACGGCTGAGTCGTCAGGCCGAAGGTGTCGCCGTCCGCGGCGATGCGGGCATCGCCGATCACCTCGCGCGCCGCGGCAGCCAGCGCGACGCCGTCGTACCACGGCCCGGCGACGACCTCGATCCCCTTGCCGGCCAGCTCCTCATCGCGGAAGCGAGGCGCTTCGATCTCATTGGTGATGCAGACGCGTCGGTCGCGCGTCACGTAGATGGCGGCAACACCCACGGGCGTGTTGTTGGCGATGTGGTTGTCGCAGCCGCCGGTGATCCAGGCGAAGTTGTTGCGATGGCTCAGCAGCAGCCCGTCCAGCTTGTGCCGATCCAGCAGACCCGCGACTCGCTTGAGCTTGATATCGATCTCGGACATGGACTCTCCGTTCTCCGCTTGCTGATGGGCGCTCGTGTGGCCCGGGCTGCCGCCCCGTGATCCCGCCTGCTCCGGCACTCAGCCGCCGGATCGCGCGCCGACCGTCCTTTATATCCAGCCGCCGTGACATTGCGAAGGATCAACGGTAGATTTGCCACTCAATCACTGTTGAGACTGTAAAGGAGACGGCATGGCTAAGCAGTACTGGGCATGGGCGATGATCGCGATGCTTCCGGCGACGTCCTGGGCTGATCAGCCAACGGATATCCGCCCCCGCTCCGCGGCGCTCATGGACGACGTGCCCAGCGTCTACGCCCCGCCGGCGCCGCCCAGCCCGGAAGAGGGCGTCAACCTCGGCGGCGTCAACATCGAGCTGCGCGTCAACTACCTGACCGACTACATCTACCGCGGCATCGAGATCCTCGAAGTCCCGGCGTCAGAAGACAAAGCCAATCTCCAGTTCGAAGGCAAGTTGAGCTGGAACCTCGGCAAGCTGCCGTCGCCGTTTATCGGTATCTTCACCAATGTCGCCGAGCTGGATCCGGTTTCGGAGTTCCAGGAGATTCGCCCCTTCTTCGGATTCGACCTGGACCTGCGGCCATTCACACTGACCTTCGGCAATAACACATACCTGTATCCCGACCGCGATGACATGAACACGGCGGAGGTGTGGGGACGGATCACGCTCGACGACTCGTGGCTGTTCAGCACGCGCAAGCCGCTGCTGTCGCCATATGTCATGGCTGCCTACGACTACGACAATTACGACGGCTGGTATCTCGAAGCCGGCGTCAGCCACGAGATCGAGCTCGAGGAGATCGGCGTTACGCTCGAGTTCTATGGCCATGTGGCCTATGTGCACGAGTTCAGCCTGTTCAGCCTCACGCCCGGGGAGGACAGCGGCTTCCAGCATTACCAGGTCGGCGTGATCGGCAAGTACTCGCTGAACAAGCTGCTCAATACGTCCGAGCGCTACGGCAGTTGGCACCTGATCGGCTATCTGAACTACACGGATGGCATCGATGAGGACCTGCGTGCGGAAGAGCAGCTCTGGGGCGGTGCAGCCATCGGCTTCCGATACTGATCGCACCGAGGGCGATTGCGCCATCCGCCCGTTTGACGGGAAGACGAAAACAAGAGGCACGGGCCATCAGCCCGTGCCTTTCTCATTTTCAACGATAGCGAAGAAAAGTCGACCCGCTCGACCCAGCCTCACCGGGCCAGCGCCAACTTGGCCTGTGCCAGCTTCAGGTCATGATCGCGCTGCTCGAAGGAGTGCTCGTCCGTGATGCGGCGAGCCAGAGCCTCGTTGTACTCCGCCCGGGCGGCTTCGGCATCGATGGCCGATGCCGGCGTTGCCGATCCGCTCAGGATCGTCAGCACGTTGTCCTTCATCTGGGCGACGCCGCCGTCCAGCAGGTAGAACTCCTGCCGCCCGCCGGGCAGATCCAGGCGCAGCGGACCCACGCCGATCTTCAGCAGGATCGGCGCCCTGCCGCTCAGGATGCCGATCAGCCCATCGTGAGCCGGGACGACCGCCTGATCGACCCGTCCATCAAACACCTGCCCTTCGGGCGTCACAACCGTGCACTGGAATGCCATAGACCCCGAATCGTAAAGAACCCTGACGGATGCGTCAAACCCCACGCGTACCCGACCGCCCACCCGTCCGGACCCGGCGTCAACCCGTCGTTCCGAGCCTCAACCCTTTTGACGTTCCGAGCCTGATCGGCTAGTATTCCAGCCTCACCCAAGGAGAGGTGGCAGAGTGGTTGAATGCGCCGGTTTCGAAAACCGGTTAGCCGCAAGGCTACGGGAGTTCGAATCTCCCCCTCTCCGTTAGAGGAAAGCCGTAAAGCGTTACCAATCAACGCCTTACGGCTTCTTTCATTTCCCGGCCCCCTCGCAGTGTCTGAGAATCGCTTGTTTTTTGTCTGATTCTGAAGAGAATTTGTCTGATTTTGGGCCAAGAGCGCTGAACAATCAGACAGTATTAGAGATGAGGAAATGGGGAAGCGCAGGGGTGAACTGAAGAAGGACAAGTCCGGTCAGTACTTTCGGCAAATCGGCAGAAAACGGGGGCTGAAAGGCCAACCCAAGTTTCGCTTGGGTTCGGACCCTCAGAAGGCAGAACTAGCCTATGTGAAGTTGGGCCTTCTGTGGGAGGTGGAGCTTGCACGACACCGGGCATTGCAAAGCGCCTACGCTGCTGACTGGGGTGACGATACTGCTCCGGAGCCGGCCTATTGGAGCGACGAAGGCCTCGCGATCGCGGAAGCGATCCGGAAACATCACAACGTCGTTCGTTTCGGTGTGCCGGACCATATCGAGGGGGATGCAGCCTACGCAACCTATCTGGATTACCTTCAGCAGCACTACGGGCACCTGATCCAGATTGTGCCGGCTGACCCGGAGGCAGCGCAGCGCGGCAAGGAAGAGCACAAGCGCTTTGCCGAGCATCGAAGTCGTCAGGCACGTCTCAATGCCCGAATTGCCTCTATCCCGATACCGGTCGGCGTGGTTGGTACGACCCTGTATCAGGCGCTGGACGCCTACGCCCAACGCATGGAGCAGTCCAGCGATAGCGAGGGCGCCAAGGTTGAAGCTGCAAACGCCCGCCGCCTGAAAAACAGCATTCCCGACATGGACTTGAGTCAATTTGACTACAGCGCATTGGAGCGCATACGTGACTACTGGGCATCGAGGCCGGAGGCCAGGACGCGCCGTGGCAAGCCGACGGGACGTCCAATCAGCCTGACCACCGTTGATAACCACTTGAGCACAGCCCGCCGGTTTGTCACCTGGCTGGATCGCTCCAACGATTTTCAGTGGGAACTGCCCAGGCATGGGTTGGACGCATTGCGCGTCAACCTCAAGCATCTCAGGAATGAGGAAGATATTGCCCGTTTGCGCGATGGAGTGGGCGTATTTTCGATAGATCAGCTCACGGTGATCTATCGCTATGCCACCGACTTCGAGCGCCTGCTGGTGCTGCTGGGGCTGAACATCGGAGCATCACATGCGGAGCTGCTGTCACTGCGATGGGATGAGTTTGAGAGCGATCCCCCAACGATCAAACGCATTCGCCGCAAGACGAGTGTCTATGCCGAGTATGCACTTTGGAGCGAGACTGTGCAGGCATTGTCCTGGTGGCGACAGCTGCAGCCGGCTGACGCAGAACTGATGATGGTGACGGCGATGGGCCGTCCCTATACACGTCAACAGCTTGCGAATGCCTGGGTCAAGATTAAAGGGCGGATCGAGCGTGCAACCAATGCTCCCTGCCAGTGGTGGCTCTCACTGAAGCATCTTCGGAAGACCGGTGCACATATGGTGCGGCAGGTTGCCGATGGGGAAATCGCGGGCATATACCTGGCACACGGCCAACCCGTTGAAACGGACGAACTTGTCGATCACTACACACGGCGGCCGTTTAACAAAGTCGCTGAAGCCCTCCAGCGTGTACGTGCTCTATTGGAGCCGATGTTCGTCGCCGCCCCTGGCGCATTTGCAAAGCAAACAATGGGAAGGGGTTCCAGTAAGCGATCTGCACCGCCCGACACAGGCAGCTCATAGATTGCCTCGTCCAGGTGCACCGTTGTTGCCTTGACCAGGGATCGCGTTGGGCAATCCTGGCCCCCGCCGTCTGTTGACGACGGTATGATACATGGGCGAAGTTCCGGCTGTATTGAACCCAGGTACGCGGGAAAAGCGGCAGGAGGATCTGTTCGATGGGCGAAAGGAGCTCCAATCAGATGCACTGGAACTGTCAGGTTCTCGCAGAGGCGGTCTGTGGTACATCCAGCTTCCACAGCAAGCCGTCGACCACCTGCATTTGGAGGAAGGCGATTCGGTCATGGTCTGCTCCCCAAAAGTTAGTCCAGTTGTTATGAGAGTCTTTACGGCCGT
>CALEKX010000103.1 GCA_937904525.1 uncultured Phycisphaerales bacterium | reverse complement strand
GCCGCCCCTCACGCCGCCTCCCCCACCGGCGGCGCCGATGCCGGCGGCTCCTCTGTCCGCGGCGCAGGCGGAATGCGGAACGTTGCCCACAGCAACGCCGTCGCCAACGCACACATCAGCCCCGCCAAACCCATCAGCCGCACAACATCCACCTCCGCCACCATCCCCGACAACCACGAACCGCTCACCCGCGCCACCCCCATGATGAGCATCGCATACAGCCCCTGCATTGAGTGCCGGTACTGCTCCTGCGCGTGCATGTTCAGAAACACCGCCGGAACCACATGCACCGCCAGCACCGTCAACCCATGGAACACCTGCGACAGCACCCCCACCCATACGTTCGGGAACACCCACAGCAGCACCAGCCGAACGGCGGCTGCCCCCATCGCCAGCATCACCAGCCCGCGCAGGCCAAGCCGATTGCTCAGCCACCCGAACCCCAGCATGCAGAAAATCTCGACAAACACCCCGATGTTCATGATCGGCCCCAGCCAGGCCTTCCCCACCCCCAGGGCCTCGGTCATGTACAGCGGATAGAACGTGTACATCGCCGCCATCCCCATGTGCGCCAGGAACATCGCAGCGCAAAAGCCCAGCACATGCTTCTGCGTCATGGCGCGCAGCGCCCCCAGCGTCGGCAGGCCGCGCCCCTTCGCCGGCTGGGCGGGATCATCAGCCGCCCGCGGATCGGGCAGGGTCCAGGTGTTGATCATCCCCAACAGTGACATGACCGCCCCGCCGATCAGCACACCGGCGGTTGACAGCCCCATTTTCATCAGCCCGAACAGGATCAACCCCGGGATGATGAAACCGATTGTCCCCCACACGCGCACGCGATGATACGGCGCCGGCGACAAGCCGGCTTCCCGGCGCCGCTGCTGGATCGCAAAGTTCAGCCCGTCCAGCACCGGCAGCAGCGGCAAGATGATCAACGATTGCGCCGACCAGAGTACCAGCGTGTACCAGAACGCCTGTGCCTGGCTCATCAGCAGCAGGAAGACGATACTCAACGTCAGCGCCACGCGGACAATCCGTCGCGGATCGATGGCGGCATCCGCCAGCGCCGTCAGGATGACCGGCGAAATGATGACGGCTGCGCTCGATGCAGCGAAGAGCTGGCCGATCTGGTTGGAATCAAACCCCCGCTCGCGGTACAGCACCGCCAGATAAGGCAACAAGGCGCCTTGAATGCCGTAGATCAGAAAGTATTGCCAGCAGAGTGCACGCATGAAGCAGCGGGGAAACATAGGCGATGGCGGCGGTTTTGTCATCGCCCCCGCGCAGAGCATCTGCATGTGATGCGGCACAGGCTGCTAGCCCGTGATTCCTCACCGGAGACACGGGTTACGGTGACGCCATGCGTCATGCCGCCAACAATCGCCCGAAATGGTCATCCAACCGTAGGCTCAACCGGCTCGACAAACGGCAATGCGGTCACCGTCGCCGTGTGCATGCCGCCCTCAGCCGGCACTTGCACGGTCTTGCCGAGATCGAAAAACCCCTTCTTCACATACCCCAGGGCCAGCGCATGATTCCCCAGCACGGGCGAGAGCGTGCTGCTGGTAATGCCCCCCACCTCGTTGCCGTCGGTGTCGTACAGCTTGGCGCCGGCGACGGGAACGGCATCGGTCTCAATCCGCAAGCCGACCAGCTTGCGCGCCAGTTGCCCGCGCGCATGCATGCGGGCGACGATCTCCTGGCCGAGATAGCATCCCTTGGTGAAGCTCACGGCTCGGTCCAGCAACCCCGTTTCGGCTGGCAGGATCGTGTCGTCGAAATCGATTGCAAAAAGCGGCCGGCCACCTTCGATGCGCGCGGCGTTGTACATCGCCCAGCCGATGGGTCGCAGCCGCCGCTTGCCCAACTGATCCGATTGGCCAAACGTCGCCAGGAAATTGCTCCAGATGACCGCGACATCTTCGGTCCGGCAGATCAGGATGAACCCCGGGCCGACGGTCTGATCGTCGCGCCACACCAGCACATCGCGCCCAAAGACGCTCGCCGGCGTACAACCCAGAATCGGCAGCGACCGCAGGCTCCCGGCTGTTGCGTCCGCCAGAACCGCCGCCGCCCCCGGCCCGTGCAGCGCAAGCTCATGCAGCCGCCCGATCTGCGAAGCGAACTCGACCTTTTCGGAAAAGTGGTATCGCTCCAGTGTCTGCTGGATGACCGGAATCAGGCGGGCTTCCATCTCCAGCAGCAACCTGTCGCCGGTCTCCAGGATGGTCATATCTGTGACGATCCGGCCTTTGTTGTTCAGCAGGAAGGCATAGACGCCCGTACCGGCGGCCATGGGGGTCCTGGTTTCCTTGTCCCAGACCTGGTTGGTCACCAGGTTGTTGAGGAAGGAGCAGCGGTCATCGCCGGTAAGCTGGAGAATCCCGCGATGCGGCAGATCCATCAGCCCGCAGGCTTTGTGCAAGGCCGCGTATTCCGCCTGCGGCTGGCCGAACGTCGAGACGATCTCCACCTCGCCATACGGTTGATACTCGGCTTCCGCCTGGTCGTGCAGATGCTTGAGTGGATTGGGCAACATGCTCCGCATTGTAGGCCAAAACGGCCCAACCCGGGCAATCGCTGGAATCCCCAACCCGCCCCAGCCGTTGGGCATAACCTGCCGCCAGCCGAACGATGAGTTTGCGCCGTGGCAACTGATTGCCTACAATGTATCACCAAGGAAGGACGAGCTAATGCAGTCTCCCCCAGACCCAGCCAACTCGAGTATGCACAGCCAGGATCCCCATCCTCCCCGGCGACAGGGCCGCATGAACAGCAAGGACATTACGCCCGTCCTCAAAGGCTGGGACTACGAACCCGGCACGATCAACGTCCGCAAGATCACCGGCACTGACGGCCGGCCCAAGTTGCAGATGCGCCTGGACCTGGGGCTGCTGCAGATGGAGATGAGCGGCCGGCCCGACGGAACGACGCCCCACGGCTGCGAATCGCTGCTGGACTACTACGAAGCCCGCCTCGACGAGCATCGCCGTGTCAACGGCACGGACCTGGGCTTCCACCTGACGCCCGAGCAGTGCCAGTCGCTGCGGGAGGAGGCGGTGATGTACTACCACCGCTACATCAGCCTGTTTGTCCTTGAGGAGTACAGCGGTGTGGTCCGCGACACCGCCCGCAATCTGCGCCTGCTGAATCTGTGCAGCCAGTTTGCGGAAGAAGAGCACGACCGGCTGGTCCTCGAACAATACCGCCCCTACCTGATCATGATGAACGTCCGCGCGCGGGCGTCCATCGCGTACAAGAACAAGCAGTACGCCAAGGCGCTGGAAGCCATCCAGGAAGGCCTGGACCAGATCCGCGCCTTCTTCCGCCGCTTCGGGCAGGAGCAGCTCTTCGCCCGATCGAACGAGGTGCGCGTGCTGCGGCGCTTCGCCCGTGACATCCGCCGCAAACTGCCGGTCGATCCGGTCGTCCGCCTGCGTTCGCAGCTCGACAAGGCCATCAAGGCTGAGCGATACGAGGATGCAGCCCGCATCCGCGACGAGCTGGCGGCCCTTCGCGCCGGTAAGCCCAAGCGCCCGTAAATGCCGCGGCTATCCGTCTGATCTCCCGTGTCAAAAGAAAAACCCCCGGCGTTTTGCCGGGGGCGTGGGGCATGATCCATCCATGGATAACACTGCTTACGCCGCGGCGCGGGTGAAGCAGAAGACAGAACGACGATTGCCATTGCGAGGCGCTTCCGCACTGGCCGGCACGTCTGTGTCGGCATTGGGATCCTGCTGTTCGGCGGCGTCCTCGCCGACGTTGAGGACCGGCTGCTGCTGCGTCTGCTGAGGCTCCGGCTGGGCTTCTTCCTTCTGCGTGCCCAGGATCCTGCTGATCTCTTCGAGGGCGGCGATGTCTTCTTCCGTCGGCAGCTTGGCGCGCGTGCGCTCCAGCTCGGCACGCAGCGACTCGACCTCAGCCGTCAGCTCCTCGATCCGCTGGGTTTGCTGCTGGATGGTCTGTTGATGCTCCGTCAGCGAGGCTTCCATCTGATCGAGCTGAACACGCTGACGGCCGACAGTGGCCTCGGCGGCTTCCTTGGCGCCGGTGACGCGCGTCAGTTCGACCTCGAGCGTCTTGTTGCGCTCGACCTCGGCGGCCAGCTCCTTCTTCAGCTCAGCCGCATGGGCCTTGCGCTGCGAGATCTCCTGCTGCTGCCGCTTGATGGTGACGGCGCTGGCTTGCAGCTTCTGGGACTGCTCGAGAATGCGGTTCTTGGCCTCTTTGAGCGCCTGGGCGTAGGACATTGCCATGGTTCGGCCTCCGGGGTTGGATCATGTTGCCGGCGAAAACACCACAAGTCTGCCGGCTGTACCACTTGCATCGGGCGGACAGACCTTGCGGTTTAGGAGGGCTGTACGATCTAACACAGGTCCGGTAATGCGGATCGGGCCGAATTCCAGCCGCCGATGGAGGACGCCCGTTACCCCGGGGACGTCCGCCCGGCTTGGTAGGGTTGCATGGCAATGCACCCGTCGTCCAGAAGCGCCATCGCATTCGGAATGCCCATTGGCTGTCTAGGGGCACATTGCCCTGTGCCCCTACAAAGCGGCGTCCTTCCGCTTCGTCGCTCCGTGGCTGACGCACGGCCAGCCGCGTGACGGGTGATCCCCCCTCCTCACCGATTTGGCGCATCGCCACCGGGCGGTCAATATGTTGGGCTCAGCCATGATCGCTCACGGCACAACCCGACCCGACAGGCCCCCGCTGGTCGCGCCCGACCAGATCGAGCATCACCAAGCCGACATGTCCGTCACCGTCGGCGGCGAGGTGACGTTGGGCGCACTGCAGGAGCACCTCGCAGCCACCGGGCAATGGCTGCCCATCGATGGATCGCCCGATTTGACGATCGGCCAAGCCGTCGAGACCAACAGCACAGGCCCCCTGCGGCTGGGCTATGGCGCGTGGCGCGACTTGCTGCTGGGCGCGCAGTTCGTCACGCCGGATGGCCGGCAGATCACAGCCGGCGGGCGGACGCTCAAGAACGTCGCCGGCTATGACCTGACCAAACTCACCGTCGGCCAGGACCGCGAGCTGGCACGCGTGATCGCAATCACGGCTCGCACCTATCGCCGCCCGACACACGCGTTGCTGGTCCAACTGGGACACGATCGCCGCATCGGTGATCTGCTGCCCACGCCCCTGCGCCCGCAGTGGGCGATGCGCACGTCAGCCGGGTTGGAGTGCGGCTATCTCGGCGACGAGCGAACGATTGCCTACATCGAGCAGCAGATCACGACGATTCACCCGCGCTCCGTCACACACCGGAGCCTCGAACAGGACATCGCCGACCGCGCTGCCCGCTGGCGCTGGCCGGTCGAAGGGATGACGCGCCTGATGGTCCCCCCTGCCAGTGTGGAACAGATCGTGGCGGAGATTCCGAACAGTACATGGGTTGCCGATCCGGCGCATGGCGTGATCCTGACGACCGAGCCGCCGCCGAATCGCCCCGGTTTGCGTGGCACGCGCCTGGTCAACGGCAACCTTGTCCCGATTGGTCTGACTGACAGCGAAGTCCGCCTTCACGAGCGGCTTCGGCGGGCGATGGGCAGTTCAACGTGATGCACGACAGCGCTCCGAAAACATCGCTTCCCATCAGCAGTGAACAGGGCACGCGCAATGCCGCGTCGCCCCTGCCGCTGGATCCACGCGCCTATGCGCGCGGGCTGTCGTGTGTGCATTGCGGCTTGTGTCTGCCGGTCTGTCCGACCTACACCGAGACCGGCCACGAAGCCGATTCGCCCCGCGGCCGCATTCAGCTCATGCTCGCACTGGCTGATCAGCAGATCGCCCCGACGCCGTCGGTCCGCCAGCATCTGGATCTGTGCCTCGACTGCCGCGCCTGCGAGACGGCCTGCCCCAGCGGCGTGATCTATCACGAGCTGATCGAAGATGCGCGCCTGCGCTTCACGCAGCAGGGTCAGCCGGTTGTGAAAAGCCGCCTGCTGCGGTGGATCTTCTTCCATCTGCTGACGCGGCCCGATCGTCTCAAGTGGGCGATCCTCCCAGCCCGGCTGATGCAGAAGATCGGCCTGCATGATCTGCTTCGCCGCATCGGGGCGTTCCGACTGCTGCCCTCGTCGCTGGGCAAGATGGTCCAGATGCTGCCCGACAACGGCCGGCTGTGGCCCCAGCCGTTGCCGGAGATCCTGCGGGCGCGGCGGACCTATTCCTCCGACGCCGAGCCCGGCCGACCATCCGATATCCCGCCGGTGAAGCGTGTCGCCTTCTTCGCCGGCTGCGTCGGCAGCGTCATGTTCGACACTGTCAACCGGCAAGCCGTCGAGCTTCTGGCAGCCGCCGGTTGCGATGTCGTCGTGCCGCCGGCGCAAACCTGCTGCGGCGCGATCCATCATCACAATGGCGATGCCGTCTCGGCTGAGGAGATGGCCCGTCGCAACATCGATACCTTCCTGCCGGAGAATGCGCCGCAGGTGGACGTGATCGTCACGACGATCGCCGGCTGCGGTGCGATGCTGCGGGAATACGACGTGCTGCTGCGGGACGATCCGAAGTACGCGGCTCGCGCCCGCGACTTCGTGGCGAAGGTGCGCGACGTGACGGAGGTGCTTGCGGAGCTGAAGCTCCCAGCCATGCCGCATCGCGTCGAAGCGCGCGTGACGTATCACGACGCCTGTCACCTGGCCCATGCCCAGCGCGTGACGGCTGCTCCGCGGCGTCTGCTGGCGCAGATTCCGGGCATCCGGCTTGTTCCCCTGCCCGAATCGGACATGTGCTGCGGCGCGGCTGGCACTTACAACCTCACCCAGCCGGAGATGGCCACGCGCCTGGCCGAACGCAAGCTGCGCAACATCGACACCACAGGCGCCTCAATCTGCGCAGCCGCCAACGTCGGCTGTGCCATGCACATCCAATCCCAAGCCGCCGCGCGGGGGACATCATTGAAGGTGGTCCACCCCGTCGAACTGCTCCATCAAGCCGTCTTCGGTGGCGATCCAGTTACACGCCATGGGAAAGAGTCTCACGCGAGTGCGTGAAGAGGGCCAAGGGAAGAGAACACTTCGTGGCGCGGGCGTCGCGTCTACGTCTACACGTTGAGAATGATCACGGGCTGGTACAACATTATGCATGATCGGCGCAAGTCCTTTCGCGAAGGTCATCCTGAGCGAAG
>CALEKX010000102.1 GCA_937904525.1 uncultured Phycisphaerales bacterium | reverse complement strand
GGCTTCGCTTGGCCGCTTGTAGGCCGCTGCGAGCTTGATACGCCCATCGTGGACGATCTCAAAAATGAGGGGGAAGGGGATGGCCTTGTCGATGGCGCGCAGTATCCGCGGATCCAAGTCTTTAGTGCGCGCAGTGATGCGGAGCACCTGGATCTCGGCCACGCGTTCCGTGGCCGCCAGGTTGACGGTTTCGGGCGCCAGCTTGTAGGCCCAGATGATCTGCTCCACGTCGCGGACGAACAGGTCCTTCAGGGCGGTGCCGGCGCCGGCGTGCTCGTAAATCTTGTTCTTGGGGATCACGCGCCCGAAGGCGGCTGCCCGGGGCCAGTCGTAGAGGATATCGGTCGTGCTCATGCGCGGCCTCCTTCCACGACCAGGAAGGCGATGAGTTCGAAGTCTTCCAGTCCGCGTATGGTGTGGGTAAGGGCGCTGGTGCGGCCACCGCTGAAGAGACTGTCGATGTCCTTCTCTTCCTTCACCTCGATCATGGAACGGATGGCCTTGGTCAGCAGGTCCGAGTAGCGTTCCATGCGGCGGCCGTCATCCGTGCGTTCGTTGAAGACGCGACACACGTCACGGATCGGCTCGCTGCGCCCCTTGCAGCTGGCGCGGACCAGGTCGAGCAGGTGCTTGGGCTCGGTATGGTTGGCCCGGACCTGTCCGTCTTCGCCGACATACACCAGATAGTAGGGGTGGAGGCGGTTCTGCTGGTTGATGTTGACGCTGTCCTGAACGTTCCGGAGCGCGAAGATGACACCGGGGAAGAGGCCCTTTTCCGGTTCCGCGGGTACCACGGCGTGCATGCCGAGCGGCGCATTGTCGAGCGTCCCCTGTTCCTTGATGTAGTTCAGCAGATCCATCCGGAAGTCGTTCAGCCCGAGGTCCGTGATGGAGATGCCAGTACGTACGTCTTCCAGCTCGATCACCTCTTCCTGTAGCCGACGGAGTTGCTCCTTGCGGTAGGCGATGTCGCTGGAGCGGGCGGTGAGCACGTTGTCATCACCGGTGGCGGTGATGTCGGTGATCACCATCCGGTTCTCCACGCGCTCCTTCAGGTTGATGTACTCGTCCAGGGTAATGTCCGGCCAGTAGTTGACCAGTTGGATCTGGCTGTTGGGCGATCCGATGCGGTCGATGCGGCCGAACCGCTGGATGATGCGCACCGGGTTCCAGTGGATGTCGTAGTTGACGAGATAGTCGCAGTCCTGGAGGTTCTGGCCCTCGGAGATGCAGTCCGTTGCAATCAGGATGTCCAACTCGGTCGGCTCGTTGGGTATGACCAGGTGCTTCTCCTTCGAGCGCGGCGAGAACAGGGTGAGCACGCTCATAAAGTCGTACGGCTTGCCGAGCGTCGTCCTGGGGCTTCCGGAGCCTGTGACTTTGCCCACGTGCAGGCCGATCCCGCGTGCGAAGCGGGCGACATGTTCGTAGAGGTAGTCCGCCGTGTCCGCGAAGGCGGTGAATATCAGCAACTTGCGGTTCCCGGGATTGAGCGGTTCACGGACCTTCTTTTCGATCAAGCCCAGCAGGTGTTGCAGCTTGGCATCATCGGCAGGGGTTACCTTCTCCATCGACGCGATCAGCTTCTCGATGCAGTGCAAGTCGGTGCCCAAATCCCGTTTCCAGGATTGCAGGTCCATGTCCGCGAGGCTGACCTGGATCTTGCGCCCTACGGTGAACTCGTCCAGGCCGGTCAGGTCGTCATCGTCCGGATCGAAGTCGCTGATCTCGGTCACGTGGTCCGTCACCGTCACGCCGCGTCCCGACTTCTCGAAGGTCTCAATGGCGTCCAGCGTCTTCGATATGCCCTCTGCCAGGGAGCGTAGTGTGATGCGGAATGCCGCGACAGAGCTCTCCAGTCGCTTCAGCAAGTTGGTGGTCATGAGGGCCTGGAGGCTGCGTTCGCGGTCGGCCTGCCGCAGCGTGCCCCCGCCACCCTCGACCTCGGTGTCGTACATCTCTTCGTATTTGCGCAGGCGGCTGCTCAGGACATAGCTGAGGGGGGCGTAGACAGCCAGTGTCAGCGCCGACAGCTGCCGGAAGATGTCGTTCAACGCCATGACATCCGGCCGATGAGTGATGGGACAGCGGAATGAAAGCGGCTTGAGGCGCTGGGGGAAGTGCCCGATATCCCTGGTGTCGTAGAAGGTCTGGATGTGTTTGCGTGACCGCGCAATGGTCACCGCGTCGAGCAACTCGAAGAAATCGAAGTCCAGCAGCTTCAGGATGTTTTCCGTCGTCCGTTCTCCTGGAGGATAGCTGGACCATTCGTTGAAGGCTCGTTGGGCGCGGCGGAAGATTTCTTCGATGCTGGTGCCCGTCTTGAGGTTCCTGCTGAGCAGGTCGGAGTGCCCCTCATAGGCCAGCGCCAACTGGTTGCGAAGGTCGGCAAACCGGTTGTTGACCGGCGTTGCGGACAGCATGAGAACCTTGGTCTTCACGCCGGCGCGGATGACCTTGTTCATCAGCTTCTGGTAACGGGTCTCGCGGTCCTTGTAGACCTCGTTGTTCCGGAAGTTGTGGGATTCGTCGATGACAACCAGGTCGTAGTTGCCCCAGTTCACCCGGTTGAGCGGGATGCCGAATGACTCGCCGGAAGTCCGGGAGAGATCCGTGTGGCACAGGACATCGTAGTTGAAGCGATCCTTGGCGAAGATGTTGGTGGTGAGGTTGGTGTTGTAATTGCGCCAGTTGTCCGCGAGCTTCTTGGGGCAGAGCACGAGCACGGAGCGGTTGCGCAGCTCGTAATACTTGATCACCGCCAGCGCGGTGAAGGTCTTTCCCAACCCCACCGAATCGGCCAGGATACAACCGTTGTACTTCTCTAGCTTGTTGATGATGCCAACAGCCGCATCCCGCTGGTAGTTGAACAGCTTCTTCCAGATCTCGGTCTGCTGATAGCCCGTCCGGTCATTGGGCAGGACATCTTCGTCAACTTCGTCAAGGAAGTCGCGAAAGATGTTGTAGAGCATCAGGAAGTACATGCGTTCCGGCGAGTTCTCCTGGTAAACGGATTCGATGTGCTCGCAGATCGCTTCGGTGACGTCCTGGACCTTGGCGGGGTCAGACCAGATCTGGTCAAAGATCTGGAGATACGCTTTCGTCTGCTGCACATCGTCGATCCGGTGCACGAAGTTCGACAGCGCATTGCCTTTTTGATAGCCGAGGTCCACGGCGGTGAAGCCACCGATGGGCATGTAGGCAACATCGCCGCTTTCCCTGGAGACATGCATGAACTGCTGCATTGCAGCGTTCGTTGTGTTGGAACGAAATTGCGCCTTCTTGCGAATCCACGCCGCGCATTCCCGGGCGACGGCCCGCTGCGTGAGCTTGTTGCGCAGCTGGATCTCGAACTCCGTGCCGTACAGGCTGTTTTCCCGGCGCGCCTTCGGAATGTAGAACTCCCGGTGCTCCTTCCTGATGCGGTCAGTCACCTCGTTGGGCACGAAAGTGGGTGCCGTGAAGATGAACTGGAGACTCTCCACTTTCGAAAGCTCCGACTTCAGGGCTTCAAAGGCGTAGATGGAAAACGCTGACGCCGCGATCCGCAGCCGGCTACCGCGGTCGATCACGTTCTTCAGGTCGTCGCCCAGGAGATCCGAAATGTTGTCAATGAGCTTCACCGGCTACTACCTTGTTGAGAAGCACGATCTGCTGGTCCGCCGGGTTCCGGGTGAACGGGTCAGTGTCCAGCCCGAGACGCTTGAGCGTGTAGTAGAGCAGGGCCTTGCG
>CALEKX010000101.1 GCA_937904525.1 uncultured Phycisphaerales bacterium | reverse complement strand
TCGTCCGCCGCTGCCGGCTGATCGCGCTCGCACGACAGTCCAGCCAGCAACACAACGACAAATAAGATCAGTCGGCCCATTCTCACGGCAGCGATTCTCAACCGCCAAAGTCATTCCATCAAGCCCACGGGCTTTCCGCGCACTGTGGCGAGGGTCCTGGTCCCGTCAATTCGCCGCGCCGGACATAAAAAAAAGTTGACAATCGCTGATATTGCTGTATCATAACCTTATGATACGTGGTGAAGCCCGTGGATCAGGCGGAACCGATTGCACCTCAAACCCATATTTCTGGAGGAGATAGCGATGTCTGGAACACGACGATATGCGGCGTTTGTTGGGGTAACAGGCTTGCTTGCCGCGGCGATTCCGGCGGCGAGCGCGGCCGTTGTGGCGCCATACGTCAATGATTTCACCGTGTCGGCTGACGATTTCGTGCTCAGCCAGGCCGGCGGCGGCTGGACGCTCGACACCAGCGATTCGGGAACGCTGGGGCATCAGAACACCAACGGAACAGGGCCAACGCTGTTTGCAGCCGCGGTGCAGGTGGACGGCCTCGGCGGCCCCGCCGACCAGGCTGGCGACTTCGTCGTATCGGGGACATTCTCAGCCGGCAAGCTGGTCGGGTCGTTCGACTATTACTCAGTGGTGGCGTTGAGCAATGCGGACGGGTTCAACTCCTCAACTGACAGTTTCTACATGTTCCGCCATCTCCACAACCAGTCGCAGCAACTGGAGCTCTACCGTATCGCGGGCGGCAACTCGGAGCGGTTGATCCGCATCGCCGCGGAGAATATCGCCGTCAATACGCCTTATACGATCACACTGACAGGCACTTACATTGATACCGACAACGACCAGGTCAATGACGCCCTGAAACTCGTCGGTACGGTATCTCGGGGCAGCGAAAGCTGGACACTCGAGTTCACCGACGAGTCGCCGCTCACGGGCAGCTACTTCGGCATGCGCGACCAGAATGCCAACAACGGCGCAGAAGTCATCATGAGCTGGGATTCGTTTTCGGTCGTCCCCGAGCCGGCGGCTGGTGCGAGTGTCCTGATTCTGGGCACGTTGCTGCGACGGCGCCGGTCGCGCTAGGCGACCCGCCGATCGGCTGGCGTTTGCACTGCAGCGGTGGCAAGCTGGTAGACATGGCACATGTAACGCTCAAAGACGTTTCCCAGGCAGCCGGCGTGTCGGTCCAGACCGTCAGCCAGGTGCTCAATGCGCGCTACCGGTCGCTGTATCACCCCCAGACACGGCAACGCGTGATCGAGGCCGCCAGGCGGCTGGGCTATCGCCCCAATGCGGCGGCACGGGCGATGCTTAACCGTCGATCGAACATCATCGGCGTGCTCGTGCCGATCATCCCGCATGGCTGGTTCTTCCAGCTTGACGTGTTCGAGACGATGCTCGGCATGAACCAGCGGTTGGCGCAGGAAGGTTACGTCACCAGCGTGATCCCGGTGCGGGAACTGGAAGCCGGGCACAGCGGGTCGCGGGCGTTCCGCGAGCAGATGCTCGACGGCGTCGTCGTGATCGGCTGGGTTCCGGATTCCGTTGCCAAGTTCGTCGAGGAGGTGGCGCCGGTGTGCATCTGGTGCGACACCGATGCGGACCGCCCGCAGGGCTGCATCCGCCGCGACGAGTTTCATGCCGGCCGGCTGGTGGCGCAGAAGGTCATCGAACAGGGATACAAGCGGATCCTGTGGCTGACCTATGCGGAACCCAACCTGCATTACAGCAGCCGCGACCGCCGCAGAGGCATCGAACAGGAAGCGCAGCGCCACGGCATTTCCGTCGAAGCCGTGCACGCCCGCCGAGCGTGGATCGATGACGATAATTCGCGTTGGGCCAGGCTGCTGGATCCGCAGACGGCTGTGCTGACCGAGAACATGCACTTCGCGCAGTCGCTGGCCAATCTCGTTCAGCCGCTGGGGCTGGCGCCGGGCAGGGATTTCGGCCTGGCTGCCTGTGACCATTCCAACGAAAGGGCGGCTGTTTTCCCCACACTAAGCCGCGCCATGTTCGATCGCTCGGAAGTCGGCCTGCAAGCCGGCGAAATGCTGATGAGCGCGCTGCAGACGGGAAAGCTGCCGCCCTCCAGGACTGTCCAGGCGGAATGGTATGAGGGAACCACAACGCGGAGGTCCCATGAAAACACCTCAACACACGCGGCCAACGGCAACCAGGATGCCAGCTCCGGCCCGCCTGGCTAAGGCATTTACTTTGGTCGAACTACTCGTAGTAATCGGCATCATCGCGGTTCTGATTGCGATTCTGCTTCCGTCGCTGAACAAGGCCCGTGAAGCAGCCGTCGCCGCCCAGTGTGCAAGCAACCTGCGGCAGATGATCCTCGGCCAGCACCTGTATGCCGACGACAACCAGGACCATTTCACAAACTACTGGTCGCCGACCTGGCAGGTTTACTACAATAAGAAGCTCGAGCCCTATCTGATGAGGCTGATGGACAAGGACCACCAGGACTTCAACGCACGCAACACTTCTGAGCTGGCCAACTGTCCAGCCTCCGAAGCGCGGTTGTACCAGCCGGATGACGGATTCAAGATGAGCACGTACGCCCTGACCAGCGCCATGGTCCATCGCAAGTGGCTCTATCGCCGCAGCGCGGTCAAGCGCTCGTCCGAAATCATCCTCATGGGCGACGCGAAGGTGACGCAGCTCGACTACATGTTCACCAGCGACAAGTATCGCATCATCTCCGCCACCTCGCCGACCAACGGCGTATGGCAGACCGACTCCTGGACCAACGTTGAACCGGCTTACCGGCATAACAGGAAAGCCAACTTTGGATTCGTCGACGGCCACGTCGAGGCAATGACAGCCGAACAGACAACGCACGACGCCGTACCCAATCCGTGGTTCTGGGAAGAGGTGCGCGTCAAGTGGTGGTAAAGCCCGCCACTCGCCAGGGGCGATTCACGCGCATCACGCGAACATCACAATACGGAGGCTCTATGGCAGTACTTCCATCCACATATCCGACAGTCACACCGCCAGCCGCGGTGCAGGCGCGGCGGCGCGTCCCGGCCTTCACGCTCGTCGAGTTGCTTGTCGTCATCGGGATCATCGCCGTTCTGATAGCGATCATCCTGCCCGCACTGACCAAGGCTCGGGAAGCGGCCATGGCGGTGCAATGCGCCAGTAACCTCCGCCAGCTTGCCCTGGGCGAGCACATGTACGCCGATAGCAATGACGGCTTTTTCACGCCGTACAACGGCTACAACGGTGTGACCACGCCGTTCCAGAAGCGCCTCGAGCCCTACCTGATGCGGATGATCGAAAACGGCCAGCGCAATCTCTCGCAGCTGGGCAACTGTCCGATGTCGAGCAGCCGGCTGTACAACCCCGCCGACGGCTTCAAGATGAGCACCTACGCGCTGACCCACGCGATGTTCAACAAGCGGTTCGGCCATCGGCGCGACAGGGTTCGCCGACCGGCCGAGATTGTCCTGGTGGGCGATTCCGTGGTCACGCAGTTGGACTACGTGCTGACCAGTGATGGATACCGCCAGTTGCCTTCCGGCTCGTGGAACTATCCCGGCTGGAACGCCGGTCCGGAGTTCCGCCATAACCGCCGGGCACAGTTCGCCTTTGTCGATGGACACGTTGCAGCCTTGGATGAACAGGAAACCCGACACGATGCCGTTCCGAATGTGTGGATCTGGTGGTAACGTTCCGCGAGCACGCCGTATGCGCAGCCACGGGGGCAGGCGCCATCTGGCTGTCCTGCTGGCTGGTCTGATCGCCTGTGCTGTGCCGGCTGCAGCCCACGCTGACGACGCACCGCCCCATCGCGTCTACGGCCCGTGGCGATCGTCAGCCATTGGGGGCGGCGGTTATCTCCAGCAGGTCGTCTTTTGCTCTTCAGACACGGATCGGATGTACGTCGCGGTCGACGTCGGTGGCTTGTACCGCAGCGATGACGGCGGGCAGACCTGGCACATGCTGCACGGCAGCTTGCCGCCCCGCGCCGGCAACTACTCCGTCGCCGCCATCGCCGTCCATCCGGACAACGCCGACGAGCTGGTCATCGCAACGGGTAGCCGATGGGCGGCGTCCGAGGGCATCTACCTCAGCCGCGACGGCGGGCAGACGTGGAAGCAGACGCTCGACAACGCCCGCTTCATGGCTGACGGCCCCCACCGCGCCGACGGCCTGGTGCTGGTGCGCAGCCCGGCTGATCCCGCCGTCCTGATCGCCGGCAGCATCCGCAATGGCGTCTACCGGAGCACCGATGGCGGCGAAACGTGGAGCCTTGTGGGCCTCAAGGAAATCTACCCGACAGCTATCGTCTTCGACGTGCGCGATTCCAGCCGTGTGTGGCTGTGCGCCGCGACGCGCGGCGACACGACGGCTGCCGGAGGCACATTCAGCGTCAAGGGCGGCCTGTTTGAAAGCCGTGACGGCGGCGTGACATGGGAGAAGGTCACCGACATCGCCCCGCGCGAGTTCGTGCAGCATCCGGCCAATCCTGACCGCCTCTACGGCATCTTTGACAGCGAGCAGATCCAGCTCAGCCTCGACGACGGCCGCACGTGGACGCCTTTCAACGAAGGCCTGCCGCCGGTGAAAAAGCCCACGGACGCCCGCGATCAGGGGATCTTCCGTGCTCTGGCGGCCGGACCCGATTTCATCCTCGCCGGCGCGTCCAATGGCTCGATCTACATCCTCGACGCCCAGCAGGCGCAGTGGCGGCTGATCGAGCGGCAGTCGGTGGAAGTGGGCGGCTGGTTCTCCCCTTCCGTCGAACCGATGAGCCGGCGCTTCGGCGCAGCCATGGGGTACATCGCCATCGATCCGCGCGATCCCAATCACTGGGTCTTCACCGACTGGTATGCGCTGTACCGCACGCGGGATACCGGGCGAACCTGGGATCTGACGATCGACGGGATCGAGGCGACTGTCATCCATGCGGTCCGCGGCTCGCCGGCGGATCCGATGCTCGTGCACTTGGGCATGGGCGACAACGGCTACTTCCGTTCGACGGACGGAGGACAGACTTACCAGGTCGTCGCCACGAACATCGGCAACAACATCAAGGACATTGCCGTCTCGCCTGTGAATCCCGATCGCGTGTACGCGGTCGGCCCGCACAACTACGGCTGGCATGCCAACCAGGTGTTCATCAGCGACGATGCCGGCGCAAGCTGGCGGCGATCGGCGATGAAGGGCCTGCCGGACATGAGCCGGCATCGCTGCAACACCGTGGCTGCGGGGGTCGGCAGCGCCGATGTGGTGTGGTTGGCCGTCTCCGGCGCCATTCAGCCGAACGGCGGCGGCGTCTATCGCAGCACGGACGGTGGACAGACGTGGGCGTGGGCCAGCCGCGGCCTGCCGGAAGGCAAGGCGCTTTTCCGCTCGGAGATCTGGGTCGTCGGGCGCGAGATCGCCGTCGGCGTCGATGGAACTGTGCTGTGCGCCAGCCACTCGGCAGGCGGCGTGTATCGGCTTGACGACGCGCAGGACGGAACCTGGCAGGCCTGTGCATCGCCGGGGCAGGGTCGCCCGCATGATCTGGTGGCGGGCATCGAGCCCGGGCAGTTCTACCTGGCCATGCGCGAAGGCGGCCTGTACGGCACGGATGATCACGGTCGCAGTTGGCGGCGCCTTTACGAGCAAACGGTCTATCACGTGGCTGTCGATCCCCGATCCCCCGGGCGTCTGGCAGCATCGACGGACGACGGCGTGATTCTCAGCACCGATGGCGGGCAAAGCTGGCAGGAGCTGGACAAGCGACTGCCCTACCGCGTGGCGCGCTTGCCTCTGTGCTTTGCGGGCAATCGCCTGATCGTCGGCACAGCCGGGTCGGGTGCATTTTGGCTTGAGCTTGATACCGATCAGAAATCACCATGAGACGCTTCATGTGCTTCAAAAAGGCAAGATTGCGGATCGCGTGCGTCGCGGCTGCGCTTTGCGCGTGGATCAGCCCAGCCGTTGCGGACGTCCGCCTGCCGGGGCTATTCAGTGACAACATGGTCCTGCAGGCTGACATCCCCGTGCCGATCTGGGGTTGGGCTGAGCCCGGCGAGCAGGTCACCGTCAAGGTCAATGACCAGGTCCACCAGACATCAGCCGACGGCAGCGGCGCCTGGCGCGTCAAGCTCCAGCCGATCGCCGCCGGAACGCCGCTGGACGTCACCATCAGCGGGCGCAATACCATCACCATCCAGAACGCCGTCGCGGGTGAAGTGTGGCTGTGCGCCGGGCAGTCGCAGATCGAACAGGGGATGCGCTCGATCAAGGACAAGGACACGCACATCGCCCAAGCCGACGATCCGGGTCTGCGCCTGTTTGTCGTGCCGCGCACCCAGGCCCAGACGCCGCAAGCCGACATCGACGGCCAATGGCTAGTCTGCACGCCGCAAAACGTCTCGGAGGTTGGCTGGCGCGGTTTCAGCGCGATCGGTTATTTCTTCGGGCGCGACCTGCGCCGCGAACTGGATGTCCCGGTCGGGATGATCCAGTCAGCCATCGGCGGCACGCCGATCGAGGTGTGGATGAGCTGGGACGTGCTGGAATCCACGCCCGCAGCCGACAGCATCCTCCAGGAGTGGAAGCGCAAGACCGCCGGCTATAACCATGAGCGGGCGATGCAGCGCTATCAGCAACAGCGAGCCAGGTGGGAGCACGATGCCAGACAGGCACAAGCCGAAGGCCGCAAACCGCCGGAGGAACCCAAGCCCCCCGTCCCCCCCACGCAGGAGTCGTGGTATCCGGCATCGCGTTACAACGCCATGATCGCGCCCCTGGCGCCGTACGGGATGCGCGGCGTGCTGTGGTACCAGGGTTACAGCAGCCGCTTCCGGGCAGAGGCGTACAAGACGCTTTTCCCCCTGCTGATCCGCTCCTGGCGACAGCTTTGGGACCAGGGCGATTTCGCCTTCTATTTCGTGCAGCATGCCAACTTCGCCACGCGCGGCAAAGACGCGGATCGTCAACTCCTGGCCGCCATTCGCGAAGCGCAGACCTACGGTCTCAAAGAGCCGAACACGGGCATGGTCGTCACCATCGACCTCGGCCACAGCCAGTACCTGCATTATGCCGACAAGCGCCCCGTCGCCACGCGCCTGTCGAACCTCGCGATGTCGCAGACCTATGGCCGCAGCGGCATCCAGGCGCACAGTCCCATCTTGCGCGAGGCGACGACCGACGGATCGCGGCTCCTGGTGCGTTTCGAACATGTGTATGACGGGCTGAAGGCGAAGGACGGCCAGCCGGTGGGCGGCTTTGAGATCGCCGGATCCGATCAGCAATTCGTCCCGGCGAAAGCTGAGGTGATATCCGCCGACACGGTGGCGGTCTGGTCAGAGCAGGTTCCGTCGCCCGTCGCCGCCCGATACGCTTGGGTGGATGATCCTGTCGATGCAAACCTGTACAACAGTGCGGATCTGCCTGCATCGCCGTTCAGGACGGACGACTGGCCGTTGAAGTGAATTCACAGCGGCAGAGCGACGAAGGTGAGCATCTGTAGGGTCCGATTCAGCAGACCGGTTACGCGCTGTGGAGCATGCACACGCGGACCTGCCACGGAGTGAAGTCGACCCGATCGCTCAGCATCTGCCCGTTCCACACATCTTCCATTGGCTGACCAATCGCAAGCTGCTGAGGAGCCGGGCTGGCGTTGATCAGGAAGATCACGCGCTTGCCCTGTCCGTCGCGGCGTTCGATCAGCTCGATCTCGGGCGGGCAATCGTCGAGGATCGGCGTCAGCCCGATCTCGCCGCGCAGGTGACGGATCAGATCGATGTAGAACGACTCCTCCGCAAAGCCGGCGACGTAGATCGCCCGTCCCCCGCCGCGGCGGGACTGCAGCACCGCCGGTGAGCCGGCGAACCAGCAGTCCTCGAATCGCCCTGCCGCCTCGGCATCGTGCGCTTGCGGCAGATCGACGAACAGCCGGCTGGCGTAACTTTGCCCATTCCACGCAAAGCGACACCGCTCATCCGGCCCAAGCGTCGCATACTCGCGCACGTCCACGCCGAACAATTCCTCCAGGCGGGGGTGCAGACGACGCGGATAGATCTTCGCATCCGCATCCTTCCAGCCGCTCAGCGGATGCCACACAAGCGTCCCGCCCCCTTCGACATACGCCGCCAGTCGATCGGCCAGCGCTTCATCCACACAGCTCAGCACGGGCACGATCAGCAACCCGTAACGCGCCCAATCGCTGCCCGCACCGACCACATCGCAGCTATGCCCGCAGCGGCGCACAGACGCATACAGCGAACGCCCCAGCTCCAGCGCCAATCCCCGCGGGCCGACCCACTCTTCTCCCCCCTGCATCGCCCATCGCGTCGGGAAATCGTGCAGTACGGCGATCTCGCTTTCAACCTGCGTGCCGGCCAGCATGCGATCGAGGACCTCAAGCTTGCTGCCGATCCGGGCGCATTCATGCCACGCCCGCTTCGGCTTGCCGTCGTAGCCGACGAGCACGCCGTGTGTCTGCTCGGGCCCGAACGGCACAGCCGACCACTGGAAAAAGTAGATCGCCTGCGCGCCATGGCCGATGCAGTGCAGCACCAGCCGCTCGATCTCGCCCGGCTGGGGCGTGTTGTCCGCCCGCCCGGGGACGGCGTGCGGTCCATTGCGCAGCTCGTGGATGTCGAACCCGCGTCCCGGGCGGCTGCAGGTGCGCATCAGCGCCATGCCCATGCTCGCAGCATGCCACGGCCGCCCGAACGGCGGGTAGTAGTTCATCCCGACATGATCGAGCGCCGGTCGCAGCTCCAGATAGTCCGTCCGATCGTTCCACAGGTTCTGCAGATTGGTCGTCACTGGCAAACGGCTGTGACGCCGGATCACATCGGCATGCTGCTTCACCATCTCCACCGTGCAATCGCTGCGAAACCGCCGCCAGTTCAGCAGCAGCGCCGGGTGGTGATACGTCTTGGTCACCCGCGGTGTCGGCACCTGCTCGAATGCGTCAAACTCCAGCCCCCAGAACACCGTCCCCCACCGCTCGTTCAGGGCCTCGATCGTGCCATAGCGATCACCCAGCCACTGCTGCCAGCGTCGCCGGCAGATCTCGCAGTGGCAATCCGGCTCATCGCCATATTCGTTGTCCAGGTGCCAGCCGATCACCGACGGATGCGCGCCGTACCGCCGCGCCATCGCCTCGGCGAGCATCAGCCCCTTCTCGACAAGCCACGGATGATTGATGCAGAACGTGTAGCGGCTACCAAACTCCAGGCGCACGCCGGCATCGTTGACGACCTGGATCGCCGGATCCTTCGCAACCATCCATGCCGGCGCACAGCGCAGCGGCGAAACCAGCAGAATGCCAATCCCCCTGCTCGCGGCCAGTTCGATAAACTCATCCAGCCACGCAAAGTCATACTCCCCCTCGCGCGGCTCCAGACGCTTCCAGGCAAAATCCCCCACGCGAAGCGCGTTGAAACCGGCCTGGCGCATGAGATCCAGGTCCCCAGCCCAGCAGGAGCGGTCGCGATGGACCGGATAGTACGATGCGCCGTATTGCAGGTTCATGACTCATCCATCACGCGGATCTCGTAGATGCGCGCCTGGCGGCTGCGCGGATCGTCGGCTGACGTCGCGTTCGTCGCGAGCACTTCCACGCGCACCGCGTCCGCCGTCACGCCATCGAAGCGGGCAATCCGCCGCCTCTGGTAGTTGTCCTTCTCCTCGAACACGACGCGCCACGCGCCGCCCTCACGCACCGACACGCGCCAGTCGCGCACGCATTCCGGCTCGCGCCACAGCTCCGGCCGCTGGTCGGTCGTGCGGTCGAGCTGCGTGTCGAAGCAGACCTGCAGCGTGTTGAACGCTGTCGGCTGATCGAACGCGAGCTGCACCCACTGCGGCAGCGCCTGGGTTGGATCGGAGATCCAGAGATTCGGCATATCCTCCGGCCAGGCGCATCCGTTGTTGACGGCGCCGGCTGTGTATGGCCGGGACTCCGGCATCACGCGCACAGCCAGCGAGCGCCGGCGGATCTGCCGCCAGTGCTCGTAGGCCGGCAGGTCGATCTCGTCCTGGCTGAAGCATTGCATGTGCCGGTTCTTCTCCTCCGGCCCGCCGGGTGAGCGATACAGATACTGGATCACCGTTCCCACCGGCGCCCAGTCGAGTGTCGTGTAGTGCCACGACACGCCGGGCGCCGCGTGAAGGATCAGCCGATACGGCCGGTTCGGCATGACGGGCGCGTTGAACGCGATCTCGCGCCAGGCGGCGTTGCCAGGCGGTACCTCGATTTGCGTTTTCGCCACGATCTGCCCGGCTGTGCGATCCCAGATGCGCTCGAGCATCTGCAGCTCCGCCCGCACGCGCACAGGCGCCGATCCGCTGTTGTGCAGATAGACCGACACCGTCTCCACGCGATCAGCCGTGATCGGCAGGACCTGCGCGACCGTTCTGTCGAGCGCCAGTGCCTCCTGTGGATGTGGCTGGCCGAAATTCAGCGGCATCTCGCTGCTGGCCGATGCCGTGGCACGCAACGCCAGATCGCGCTCGTCCGTGTTGCGCAATCCCAGCACATGCACATCCTCCCGCAGAAGCTGCTGACGCATCTTCTGAACATGCGGGCCGTCGGGATCGGCTGTCTGGCGCGGCGTCAGCTTGTGGCGAAGCGCATACGCCGCCGCCGTGCCGACAGCCTGTCCCTGCAATCCCAGCGACAACTGCACGCGCACCGGCCCCAGGCCGACATGCGTCAGGCTGTAGCATCGCCCGGCCATCCACAGGTTCTCGACGTTGCGGCTATACATCGCCCGCAGCGGCAGGCTGAATGGCGAGACGCGAATCCAGTGCTTGTAGTTGGCGTCGATGTTCTCGCGCTCGCCGGGACCGTTGGGATTCAACACACCGCCGGGAATGTGCAGATCGATCCACCAGCCGGCGTAGCAGACGCCGTCCGGCCAGCGACGATCGACGTGACAGTCGTGCTCCGTCACGATCACATCGCCCATCAGCCGGCGGCTTTCGCGCTTGCCGGGGACCATGCCGACCCAGTCGAGCACGTATGTCGCCGCATGCTCGCGGAACTCGCTGTAATTCTTGATGTAGTTCCACACGCCCAGCACATGCCGATGCAGCTCGTCGCGGATCGCGGCATTGTCGTGGATCTGGTGATACGGGTTGCACACCTCCAGCCACCAGTATCCGCCATAGCTCGGGCGGCTGATGTGATAGAGCTTGCGGTCGAATCCCAGCTCATCGGCTGACTTGTACTCCCTGATCCACGGCGGCGGGACAAACGGCACCGGCCGGCCGATGTCGCGGGCGCGCATGGTGATCGTGCTGCCCATCGTGACATCGTCCGACCGCACGGGCGCGAGGTTCTCGTTGAATTCCTCGCGCGCCTCGCGGCCGTAGCGGAAATCGGCGCCGGCGAGGAATCCAACCGTGCCGTCGCCCGTGGCATCGATGAACTGGCGTGCGACGAAGCGGAACTCGCGCTCGCTGCCGAGCTGGCTGCCGTAGACCGACGTGATCCGCCGCCGCTCGCCACCGATCCGGCCCAGGCCGTTGCGCGTCGGCTGGGGGTTGGCCCGCTCGTTGGGGTCGAGCGCTTCGCTGTCGACGCCGCGGATGCTGGTGTTCAGATAGATGCTGATGTTCGGCTCGCGGCGCAGCGTCTCCAGCAGGACCAGATCGAAATGGCTGTTGATGATGCCGTGATCAAAAAAGTGCTCGTGGTTGGTCGTGCGGTCCTCGAGCATGATCTCGTGGACGATGCCCGTCTCGGCTGTCCAGGCGTTGCTGTGCGCGCAGCCGTACGGCACGACGCGGATCTCGCTGGAGCCGTTGCCACCGAAGACGGGCCGGTCCTGCACGATGGCGACTTTCGCGCCGTTGCGCGCCGCAGCCACGGCGGCACACACTCCCGCCATGCCTCCGCCGACGACCACCAGGTCGAACTCCAGTTGCTCCGGTTCCTTGCGTTGCGTCTTCATGGCTGATCAGTCCTTGGGTGCTGGGTTGGGCGAGGCGATCGGCACGATACCGCGGTCGGCGAGCATGCGGGCGTACCGCGCGATCGTCCGCGGCGTCACGTTGACGAACTGCGGCGAGCGCGTCAGCCGCTCGATGATCTGCATCAGCTTCCAGCCGTGTCGCCAGATGTACGGCATGAAGGCGACGACGGGCGCGTCGAGCGTGCCGATCAGCCAGCCCGGCTGGGTGTGGCCGCTGGTGTTCAGGTCATCGGCTGTCGTGATGCGCACGAAAGGCGACGCGCCGTGCACGACGCGGCACGACTGGTTGATCACGACGCAGCCGCTCGTGCGATGCACGATGCGGTTGCGCCCGGGCATGGCTGAGCTGATGACGTACTCCAGCCCAGCCAACTCGATCGCCTGATAGATGGCTGGATCGATGCGCGTCAGCGTCGCCAGATCGCTATCCATGAAGGCGTAATAGCCCAGGGGCCGCCCGGCGCGTCCGGTGATCTTCTCAATGCGCGAAAGCGCCTCCTGGCAGTGGGCGGCGAGCGCATGGGGCGGGCAGTTGCACTCCGCCAGCACGCCCAGGCCGCCGCTGTGCAGGACGGGCTCGATCAGGCCCCGTGCGCCCCCCCTTTCGCGCGGGACGTTGATCAGCTCCCAGAGCTGCGGACAGCTCTCATACCGCTGGGCGTGCACGCCTATGCCCATCTTCACGCCCGTTCGACCCGCCAGCTCAATGAGGTTGAGCATGGCTTCGTTGTGCGCGACCTCGCCGGAATGCCAGATCAGCGTCGCCAGCACCTTGCCTTCGTCCATCCACTGGCGGAGCTGCGCATCGTCCGGCTCGAGATCGAACAGCGTCCGATCGGACGGCGCCCATGCGTGATGCACAGCCGCGACCGACGGAAAAGCTGGGCGGTTGGGATCGACGATCTGAATGCAGACGCCCTGCTTCGACCATTCGAACAGCTCGCCGTCAGCCGTCTGCCGGCCGACGAGGACGCGATTGCCGATCTCACTGGCAATCTGTCCAGCCGCCCGGGCGATGGGCGAGTGCGCCTCCGTGTAGGCTGAGACATGCACCTGTTCCGGCGGCAGCGGCGCGCGCGGGGCGAAGACAGCCACTTTTCGCTCGCGGCAGTGGGCCGCCAGTTGTGACAGGACGACCGGCGGATCGCCGAAGACGACGCCCCCGGCTGCGTGCTTCCATCGCTGGGCGATGCGAAGTGTGATGGCGCCGATGTCGTCGCCCGTCTGTATGCGGTCAATCTCGCGCGCCTCCGGCCACGTGGCCTCAAGCTCTTTCTGCTGCGTGTCGGGCAGAAAGAGGCTGCATCGCTCGATATCCGGCATGCCAGTAATGAGCGTCTCGGCTTGCGGCACCTGCGCCGACGGGATCGCCAATGCCCGACGGAAGAGGATCTCGGGAGACAAGTACGCACCGACGTTGATCCGTTCTTCCCTCTGGCCGGGAACGGCGACGGGTTCGGTGGGTGCGGCGATGACGGCCTTCGGCTGATTGACGCCCGGCTGCTTCAGCAGTGCGGCGTACAGGTCGCAGGGCGTCTCCGCCTGCGCGAGGACGGCTGCGCCAAATGCTTTGATCGTAGATGCAAAGACGGAGGGCGAACCGAGGAGGATGTACTGGACGTTAAACGCCGCGTTGAGATAGTTGAAGGCGTGATGGTGGTAGCCGCCGAGGATGGTGCTGCCGGTCTGGGCGAACAGCTCGCCCGATCGCGGCGATTCGAGATAGCACTCGAAGACGGCGCCGACATCCTCAGCCATCCAGGCGAGGCTGGGGATCACCAGGTGCAGGTCCGCCCGGCTGGTGTCCGACAGGAGCATCCACATCAACGGCTTGTTGGACGGGGGGTGAGCCATCGTGATCACCTGCTTGCCGGGGGATCGCCGTGGATGGCGGCGGCGATCCGGGCGGACATCTCCTTCAGACGCTGGGCGAGCTGGCGGACACGGGCGTCGTCCAACTGCGGGCCGGAGACGGCGATGCCGGCGATCGGCGGCGTGCCGATGGCGACACCGACCGAAACCTCGCCGCTCGGATAACGCAGCACGGCGTAACCTTTGCGATGCACGTGCTCGATCGCCGTGCGCAGTTGCGGCTCGGCATCGTCCGTGCACATCGACGACGCCAGCAGCGCCACGCCCAGGCTCGACCGCTCAGCCGGGTACAGCTCGTGCACGCCGATCGCCGTCTCCAGCGATTGCTGCGGACGCTTGTGGTAGAGGTAGCAGACCTGCCGCCGCCACAGCACGCCCAGGGCGGCTGTCAGCCCCTCCGCACGGAACGCCAGCAGATGCGGCATGGCCGCCGGCAGCAGACGCGATCCCTTGATGCTCTGGGCGGCCAGGACATGTATCCCCGCACCCGGCCGATACTTGCGCTGCGGCGTCTGTTCGACCAACCCGATCCGCACCAGCGTGCTCAGGAGGCGGTTGACGCGCGTGTGGGTCATCTCAAGCTGACGCGCCAGCTCGCGGGAACCGACCGGACGATCCGCGCTGGTCACCAGTTGCAGGCAGGTGACGCCGTTGATCAGGCTGTTGTTCAGCTGCGTTGCCACTGGTACTATATTAGTACCAGTGCACGAAATTGCAAGACCTGCGGCGCAGGCTTCGAGCCGGCGGCATACCTCCGTCACACCGCGCCGTGCGATGCCTTGGCCGGCGCTGCGGCCGTTTCGTTTTCGTTTGCGAGTTCAGCCAGCAGATCCCCCGGCTGATAGCCTGACGCCAAAGCCAACGCCCCCATCGTCATTGACGGCGCAATGAACGGCGCGTGGTCGAACATGGTGATGCCCAGCCGGTTGAAATGCCTCTGAAGCGACGGTCGAGCATTGACCGCCTCCCGCACGCGCGTGTCGGCTGTAAGCGTCTCGCCAGCCCGGTAGACGTGATGGCGATTGCGCAATGTCCACGCCAGGTTCACCGTGAACAGCACCAGTGCCGTCAATTCCAGCACGCCCGTCACGCCCATCAGGCGAAAGCTCCACGGCCAGCCGCCGATGGTTGCCAGTTCCAGCCCCACGCGCCCGGCGTTGCCGACCAGGATCAGCCCCGCACCAACCAGCATCAGCCGCGTCGACGCCAGCGGCTGCTTGATGAAGATCGGCACGATCCGCTGGCCGACGCCGAGGATCATCGTCGTGATGAACCCCACCGTCAGGGCATGCCGCCATGCCCCGCTGTACGCGTGCGGCAATCCCGGCACCAGCTGTTCGGTCAGGATCATCACCAGCCCAATCACCAGCCACGCAAACGCCGCGCGAATCCAGATATGCCCCCGCACGTCCACGCCATGGATCGCCCGCGACGGCTTGCTGCGCAGGAAATCCATCCCCAACAGGTAGAGCACCGCTGCCGCGACCATCATCCCCGCACCGATCAAGCCCCCGGTATGCCCGCCGACCAGCAGCGGGACCAAGCCTATATTGTGCAGCGCCATCGCCACGCCGATGCACCGCTGGCGAAGGCGGCCGATGTTCAACAGACCCGGGATCAGGCGCACGCCAAAGCCGTAGATCGCATTCGTCCCGAAACCGAGCACCGGCACGAGGATCAACAGCGCACGGGCTGAATCCGGCAACACCTCCCCACCTCCATGCCGCCAGCGCAGCCACAGATCCGCGCCCGCCCAGACCCACATCCAGCCGATCAGCATCAGCACGCCATGCGCCCCCTGCGACTTGGCCCGCCCGGTTTGCGACCAGATCACAGACACGCCGAACATCACGGCTGCCGCTGCCAGTGCGCTCGATGCGATCAGGTCAATGCGCGGCACGATCGCGCGCACCGGCGCGATCAATCCCGCGAACATCACCACCAGCCCCACGACGATCAGCCCGGCTGAGACCCTCGCCCGGGCCTACGCGAACCCGCGCAACAACCCCCTGCCCGCC
>CALEKX010000100.1 GCA_937904525.1 uncultured Phycisphaerales bacterium | reverse complement strand
CGGTAGCCGGGGATGAACTGCATCGCCAGGAAGCGGAAGATGTAGTCGGTCAGGCTCTTGGCGATCGGGATGTCCGGGTTGCGGGTCATGCCGCTGGGTTCGAAGCGGACATGCTCGAACTTGCGGACCAGCGACTCGACCGGCACGCCGTACTGCAGCGACACGCTGACCAGCGTCGCGATCGTGTCCATCAGGCCGCCGATGGTCGAACCTTCCTTGGCCATGGTGATGAACATTTCGCCCGGCTGGCCGTCTTCGTACAGGCCGATGGTGATGTAGCCCTCGTGGCCGGCAACGTCGAACTTGTGCGTGATCGCGTTGCGGGTATCGGGCAGGCGACGGCGCAGCGGCCGTTCGACGATCCGCTCGACGATCTTCTCGACGATGCGGATGTTGGCGCTCTCCAGGTTGTCGGAGACGGCAGCCGCGGCGCGGGCGGCTTCGGTGGCCACCTCTTCCTTGGCTGCGGCGACGTTCTCTTCGTCATCCTGCTCGGCTTCATCAAGTTCGGCATCCGACTTGATGTTGAGCGGCTGGGAGAGCTTGCTGCCGTCGCGGTAGAGGGCATTGGCCTTGAGGCCGAGCTTCCAGCTCAGCTCGTAGCTGCGGGCGATGTCCTCGACGCTGGCCTCGTTGGGGAGGTTGATGGTCTTGGAGATCGCGCCGGAGATGAACGGCTGAGCCGCCGCCATCATGCGGATGTGGCCCTCGACGGCGATGAAGCGCTTGCCGTGCTTGCCGCACTTGTTGGCGCAGTCGAACACGGGCAGGTGCTCGGGGCGGAGGTGCGGCGCGCCTTCGACGGTGCCGCGGCCGCAGATGACGTCGTTGGCGGCTTCGATCTGCTTGCGCGTGAAGCCCAGTTCGCGCAGGAGGTTGAATCCGGGCTTCTGCCACTGGGCCGGATCCTTGAAGCCCAGGCGCTTCATCGTCTCCTCACCCAGCGACCACGGGCTGAAGGCGAAGCTCAGCTCGAAGACGCTCGGCAGGGCCTTTTCGATCCTGGCCAGGTCGGCATCGTTGAAGCCGGCGAGCTTCAGCGACTCGGTGTTGATGTGCGGCGCGTCGGCCAGCGTGAGCGTGCCCATGACGTACTGCAGGATGTCATGGATCTGCTCAGGCGTGTAGCCGAGCTTGACCAGCGCCGGACGCAGCGACTGGTTGGCGATCTTGAAGTAGCCGCCGCCGGCGAGCTTCTTGAACTTCACGAGGGCGAAGTCAGGCTCGACGCCGGTGGTGTCGCAATCCATCAGCAGGCCGATCGTGCCGGTGGGGGCGATGACGGTGGCCTGGGCGTTGCGATAGCCATACTGCTCGCCCAGGGTCAGCGCCCGATCCCAGCACTGCTGAGCCGTCGAAAGCAACTGCTTCGACGCCAGCGTGTCGGCTTCGCTGAACTGCGAAGCATCGATGCCGACGGGCAGGATGTCGAGCTGCTCGTAATCGCCCAGGCTCGCCCGAGCCGTGGGGTTGTGGGCCACGTCGTACGCGGCGCGGCGATGGTTGCGGATGACGCGGAGCATCGGCTCGCGGTTGTCGGCAAAGCCGGGGAACGGTCCGAGCTCCTTGGCCATCTCCGCCGAGGTGGTGTAGGACTCGCCGGTGAGGATGGCCGTCAGCGCGGCGCAGATGGCGCGGCCCTTGTCGCTGTCGTACGGGATGCCGGCCTGCATGAGCATCGCGCCGAGGTTGGCATAGCCGAGGCCGAGCGTGCGATAGCGGTAGCTGAGCTTGGCGATCTGCTCGCTGGGGAAGCTGGCCATCAGCACGGAGATCTCGAGCACGATCGTCCACAGGCGGATAGCGTGGCGGAACGACTCGATGTCGAACGTGCCGGCTTCGGGGTCATAGAACTGCAGCACGTTCAGCGACGCCAGGTTGCAGGCTGTGTCGTCGAGGAACATGTACTCCGAGCAGTTGTGCACCGTCAGGCCGTTGGCGATGAACGAGTGCGTCAGCGGCTCGGTCAGGTCGAAGACCTGCTGGCGGCCCAGATGCGTGAGGGACGCGAAGGCATCCCAGTGCTCGACGGGCAGGTCAGCCGGGACGCGGCTGCAGGCGGCGTCCAGGGCTTCGGCCTTGGTGCCGGGGAGCAGGCCGACGTACTTGCGGAAAAGGCGAAGGCTGCCCGAATCGATGCGCAGGCCGTGGCGCGGGGCATCTGCGTCGTCGGGCAGGCCATCGCCTCGTTTACGGAGCTGCCTGCCGCCTGCTGCCTGCTGCCGGCTGACAATGGTCGAGCGGACGCCAAATCCCAGCAGGATGAGCTGGATGTCTTCCAGCAGGCCGCGGCTGGTGCTGGCCAGTTCGATCGCGTCTTCGGTGATCGTGGCATCGGCCGTGAACAGGGCACGCAGGAAGTGCTTCTGCGCCGCCAGGCCGGCGGTGAAGGCCTCATCGCTGAGGCGCGTCTGGCCGTTGTGGGCCCGCACGAAGGCGCGCAGGCGGCTGAGCAGGCGACGGTTGGTCAGCGTCGCGGTGAGGGTGTTGCCGTTCTGGTTGCGGTCCGCCGCTTCGACGGCGTCGGTGGCGACCAGGTCGCTGGTGTCGACCATCAGGGCGTTGACGTAGTCATCCGGATACGCGCCCCAGTTGACCGACACATACTGGGCGAACTGCTCAACCAGGTCATGCTCGGCCAGGCAGTGATCCAGGTGCAGGGCGGAGGTGTCGGCATTGGCAGCCGACAGGAACAGGCCCAGGAGCTGGAAGAAGCGCGCATCCTGCGGTTCGCCGATCTCCTCGACGCAAGCCGGGCGGGCCGGCAGCTTGACCTCATCGGCTGTCGTGAGGTCCTTGGCCGCGACCCAGCCGCGCTGGCGCGTCCAGATCTTGTGATCGGCTGTCACCTTCACGCTGTAGCCGCCGGCAGTGCGAAGCTCATAGACATCGCGCGTGCCGGTGGGGAAGGCGCCGTCGGTGGCGGCGATCTGCTGGCCGTCGAGGTTCGTGACCAGGCGCGACGGCAGGTGGATCATCTGATCGATGCGGCGCCAGATACCGCCGGGCGTCAGGACGCGCGTGTCGCCGGTGACGCACGGGTTGCTGGCGTTGATCCGACCGGAGTTGGGGCAGGTGTGCCACTGGTTGATCGTGTCGTCGTACTGCACGCCCGGATCCGCGCACCGCCAGGCAGCGAAGCAGATCTGATCCCACAGATCGCGCGCCTTGACGGTTTTGATGATCTTGCCCGGACGCGTGCGGGAATACAGGTGCCAGTCGCCGTCTTCCTCGACCGCCTTGAAGAAGCGGTTGGGGATGCGGACGGAGTTGTTGGAGTTCTGGCCGGAGACGGTCTGGTAGGCTTCGCCGTTGAAGTCATAGTCGAGCTTTAGGCCGAGCTTCTTCGCCAGCGTCTGCTGCTCGGAGGGCAGGTGCTTGAGGCCCTCGACCATGGCGGCGACTTTGAGTTCTTCGCGGACTTTCCAGTTGACGAAGTCCTCGATGTCGGGGTGATCGAGGTCGAGGCAGACCATCTTGGCGGCGCGGCGGGTGGTGCCGCCGGACTTGATGGCGCCGGCGGCGCGGTCGCCGATCTTGAGGAAGCTCATCAGGCCGGAGCTCTTGCCGCCGCCGGAGAGCGGCTCGTTCTCACCGCGGAGGCGCGAGAAGTTGGAGCCGGTGCCGCTGCCGTACTTGAAGAGGCGCGCCTCACGGACCCACAGGTCCATAATCCCGCCGGGATTGACCAGATCGTCGCTGACCGACTGGATGAAGCACGCGTGCGGCTGGGGGTGGGAGTAGGCGTCCTCAGCCTGGCGCAGCTCGCCGGTCTTGGGATCGCAGTAGTAGTGGCCCTGCGAAGGACCGGTGATGCCGTAGGCGTAGTTCAGGCCGGTGTTGAACCACTGCGGCGAGTTGGGTGCGCACATCTGGTGCAGCAGCATGTAGACCAGCTCATCGTAGAACGCCTGGGCGTCTTCTTCGGAATCGAAGTAGCCGTGGGTTTCACCCCAGTGGCGCCAGCAGCCGGCCAGGCGATGGATGACCTGCTTGGCGCTGCGCTCCGGGCCGTAGATCACGTTGCCGTCGGCATCGCGCAGGAGGTTGCCATCAGCATCCCGCTGGGGCACGCCGGCCTTGCGGAAGTACTTGCTGACCATGATGTCGGTGGCAAGCTGCGACCAGTTCTTCGGGATCTCCGCGTCGGTCATCTCGAAGACGACGGTGCCGTCGGGATTGGAGATGCGGCTGGTGCGCAGCTCGTACTCGACAGTGGCAAACGGGTCCTGATTCGGCTTGGTGAAACGGCGTTCGATTTTCATGATTCAGGGTCCTTCCCGACGGATTACTTCGTGTCACATGTCCGCTCGCATGGAGCGGGCTGATTCCAATGCCAATCCACAACAGGTCCGCGATGGCGGGCCGTTGCGGGGTTACTGCTGCGCCGGCTGAGCAGTCGTCAGCGCGACAGGTTCGAAATAGAGGCGATAGTTGTGCTTGGGGTTGAGGCGGCCGAACTCGAAGTCCTGGCCGTCGGACACCAGGAAGACCGAAACGACCTGGTTTTCGGTTTCGTCAACCAGATAGACGCGGCCTGTACCGACCGGCCGGGCGCCGGCGAGGTTCACGTTGTTGCCCGGGCCGTAGTAGATCAGTTGCGCACTGGGCGGAACATTGATGGGCGCCGCGCAGCCGACGCCAAGGGCCATCGATGCAACCGCCAATGCCGTGATCAATCCGAGTCTCATCGCCGCTCCGGTCTTCTTCGTTCTGTCGGATCCGCCGCACGTGGCAACGGAACGGTCAGCTATCCGATGATTCGCGTCTCAGCCGGTCCGCCAAAGCGGACGCTGCAGGCTGACGCAAGGTCCGTGTCAGCCTCAGTCCACCTTGGGCAGTGTCAGGCCGCGCTGGTCCTGGTACTTGCCGCGCTTGTCGGCGTAGCTGGTTGCACAGACGCGCTCGCCGCGGAGGAAGATCAGCTGGGCAATCCCCTCATTGGCGTAGATCTTGGCCGGCAGGGGGGTGGTGTTGCTGATTTCCAGCGTGATCTTGCCGCGCCACTCGGGCTCGATGGGGGTCACGTTGACGATGATGCCGCAGCGGGCGTAGGTGCTCTTGCCGACGCAGATGGCCAGGCAGTCGCGCGGCATGGAGACCGTCTCGATCGTTTCGCACAGCGCGAAGCTGTTGGGCGGGATCAGCACATGATCCGAGCGCGTCTCATCGCAGTCGATGGTGACGAAGCTTCGCTCGCTGAAGCGCTTGGGATCGACGATCTCGCTGTTGACGTTGGTGAAGATCTTGAAGACGGATCCGACCCGCAGGTCGTAGCCGTAGCTGCTGACGCCGTAGCTGATCTTGCCGGGCCGTTTGATGTTGTCTTCGAACGGCTCGATGCCGATCAACTCGCGGATCTGTGTGTCACAGAGAATGCCCATTTCGCCCAAATCCTTTCGTTTGCCGTCTCACCCGTCAGCAGCGGGTTGCGCAGGACAATGCGCACCCCCCAGCGGATGGAAGATCCGATCGCTCAATGCTGGCCAGGTCCCCTCGTGAGACGTGACCGCTATATGTTGTAGATAGAGGCGGCTCCGCCGCGGCTGCCCGTTCTTTTGATTGCGTTCGGGCGACCGTCTCCACAGCCTTCCCGACCGCCGGATTTGCCAGTGAACCGTCGCGTGGCGGCGATTCAGTACAGCATCCCCGACTATACACTACATCTTGTGGGCGTCAACGAATTCTTTACCAAATATCGTGGCTGCTGGTCGTCCAATATCCCTAAGGAATTGCCTGTCGGCAGGTTACATTAACGGGGGCGCGGATCATTTCCGATCCGGTTGACGTTCCGCCGCAGGTTATCCACCGGTTGTTCGCGCCAGGGCGTGGACACCTCGTTTGACACGCCCCGTATGTTAGGGTATCGTTATACTGCAGTCGGCTGGATTTGTCAGCCGAAATTCGCTGAGGGGCGGGCGGGATTTTCAGGGTCCCGCTCCTGACGGGTTGGCTGAGCTGGGTAGGGCCCTCCGTCGGCTGACCAACCCCGCGATGACCACCAGACACCCACACGCCAGTGCTGCGGGGCGACGATTGGCCTCACGCGGTCCGCCGCCAGCGGGGGTTGTGCTGCCGTCTGTAACCGATAGGATTCTCACCCATGCCGCATCCTGTTGCATCCGCGGCGGTTAGTGATTGCGACCATGACTCAGACCGAGACATCGACCCAGCCTGCCTCTGCCAGCCTCCAGCGTGCTTACCGCGACGGCCCGCTTCGTCGTGAACGGCAGAAGGTGCACAAGCTCTCGATCGTCATCCCCGTCTACAACGAGGAAGCGACCGTGCAGGAGCTGGTCGATCTGGTCGTGAACGCGCCGCTGCCCGGCGGGCTGGAGCGTGAGATCATCTGCATCAACGACTGCTCGACCGACAACACCCGCCAGCGGCTGGACGAACTGCCCGGGATGTATCCCGACGTGCAGTTCCAGATCGTCCACAAGCCCAAGAACCAGGGCAAAGGGGCGGCTTTGCGCGATGGATTTGCAAAGGCCAGCGGCGATGTCGTACTGATCCAGGATGCGGATCTGGAGTACGATCCAGCGGACTACCGCAAGCTGCTTCAGCCGATCGTGGAGGATCGCGCCGATGTCGTCTACGGTTCGCGGTTCATCGGCGAGCCGCATCGCGTGCTCTATTTCTGGCACACGGTTGGGAACAAGTTCCTGACACTGCTCAGCAACATGTTCACCAACCTGAACCTGACCGACATGGAGGTCTGCTACAAAGTCTTCCGCAAGTCGGTGCTGGACCGGATCGAGCTGAAATGCGACCGATTCGGGTTCGAGCCGGAAGTGACCGCGAAAATCGCCCGCCTGCGGCCGAGGATCCGTATTTTCGAGGTCGGTGTCTCCTACTACGGCCGCAGCTACGAGGAAGGCAAAAAGATCACCTGGAAGGACGGTGTCAAAGCCATCCTCACAATTATCCGATTTGGCATTGGGAACAGATAAAGGAACGACCGATAAATTTGGAGACACGGCTCACGCGGATTTCGGATTGCGGACTTGGGACTTCAAAGCCTCGAGCTTCCCGGGAAGCTGATAAAGCTTGGAGCCTTCACCCCGCGAGTCCGTGCTGATCCGTGGTTCCCATAAACCATAACCCACTATGCGAATTCTTATCTCCGGCGTCGCCGGCTTTCTGGGATCTCACCTGACCGACCTGCTGCTCTCGCAGGGGCATCAGGTTGTCGGTGTCGACAACTTCATCACGGGCAAGCGGCAGAACATTGCCCATCTCGACGGCAATGCCAACTTCACGTTCATCGAACATGACGTGATCCAGCCGATCGAGATCGACGGTCCGATCGACCGGATCTACCACATGGCCAGCCCGGCGTCGCCGATCGGTTACGTCAAGCACCAGGTCGCCACGCTCAAGGTCAACAGCCAGGGTACGTGGAATCTCCTGGAACTGGCTGAGAAGAAGAAGGCCCGCTTCCTGGTGGCCAGCACCAGCGAATGCTACGGCGATCCCGCCGTCCACCCCCAGAAGGAAGACTACTGGGGCAACGTCAATCCCATCGGCCTGCGCAGCATGTACGACGAAGCCAAGCGCTTCGCCGAAGCCTGCACGATGGCCTATCACCGCGAGCGCGGCGTCGACACGCGCATCATCCGTATCTTCAACACCTACGGCCCGCGCATGGATCCGTACGACGGGCGCGTGGTCATCAGCTTCATCCGCCAGGCGCTCAACAACGAAGACATCACCGTCTTCGGCGACGGCAAGCAGACGCGCAGTCTCTGCTACGTGTCGGACCTGATCCGCGGCATCAATGCCGTCATGGAATGCGACTTCCATGAGCCGATCAACCTCGGCAATCCCGAGGAACTCACGATCCTCGACATTGCCCGCGAGATCCTGGCGCTGATCCCCAACAGCAAGAGCAAGATCGTCCACAAGCCGATGCCGCCGGACGATCCGAAGGTCCGCTGCCCCGACATCACGCGCGCCAAGCAGATCCTCGGCTGGCAGCCGACGGTCTCCCGCCGCGAAGGCTTGCAGAAGATGATCGAGTTCTATCGCGATCAGCTCACCAAGCCGGCGTGATGGGCGCGCCACAGGCGCGCGATCTGGCGACAATCGCAATTGATCAGGATGGTGGGGGCGGGCAATCTGCCTGCCGCCGGCGGGGCATGCGCGTCTATGCGGGCATGCGTCCCAGGTGGATCGTCTCGACGCGGACGGCTGCGCAGTCCCGGAAGTGAATGGCGATGGCGGTTCGAGCCGTTGTGTCGAACGGGTAATACCAGATCGACGCCTGCCAGAAAGCCGGCGGGGCATTGCCCGACAGATCCGGCGCCCCCTCCAGCGTGGCTGCCGGCGGGGGGCCCAGGCGGCGGAAGACCTCCTGCATCGTCCGGCCGATCAGCGATTGCTCCGGTCCGGCAGGCGCATCGATCCGCCGGCGAACCGGCCGCACACGCCGCAGCATGCGTTGGACTAACCACTTGAGCAACTGGACCGATACCTCACCGCCGCTGTGACCACAGCGGCTTTGATCGTACATCGGCCAGCCTCAGCCGTTTTCGCCACAAGTCATGGCTTGTGGCCCGCCATCACAAACCGATGCCCAAAATGCCGGTGGAAGGTCAGATAACTCAGCCCCGCCTGATCGCGAATCCGCTCGATCTCTTCCTTCACAAACGCCTGTGCCACCGAGACACGCGCATCGTGCTTGACCATCGCCGTCGACAGCAGCGTCATCACACGCACCCACCGCAGCGCCCGCCGATGCCGCAGCAGATCGGCTACGATCACCCCGCGACGCGCCAGCCGGTCCATCCTCCGCAGCAGTTCGATCACCTGATCGTCGTCCAGGTGATGCAGGAACATGCTCGACAGGGCATAGTCGAACGACCCAGCCTCGAACGGCAGGGCGAAGACATCCGCCTGCACAATCGTCAGGCGCGGATCGCGATTCCGCCGCTGCGCTTCGCGCACCGTCACCGCATGCCGATCGACAGCCGCGATCCGCACATCAAACCCGCGCCGATCCGCCCATCTCAGGATCGCCTGCGGAATATCGGCTGACCCCGTCGCCAGGTCGATGATGTGAATCTGCTCCCCGCGCCGCCACGATTGGCTGAACCGATCCAGATGCCCCACAACCCCCCGCGTATACCCCAGCCACCAGTTCACCCGCCGGATAAACCGCAACCCCCGCCGAAGCGCCTCCGCATCGACGTCATCGTCGTCCATCAGCTCGTCGATGATGCGCTGTCGGGTGGAAAGATCCATGCGAAGGGTGCCTGATGATCACGACGCAAATCCGGACACGCGCAGATCAACGCGCATACCCGCGTGCCCCAGTATCGCAATGAGCGAGTCGACGCTGAACAGCTCCATCTTCCCCCGCATCACGTCACTACCGGCCGTGGTCGATAGCCGCTTGCGTCTTCGCGCCGCCTTGCCCCCGTGTCCTCCGCGATCTCTGCGTTGGACCTGTCAAACGGAGATCACTTACCCCATTTTTCCTTCCATCGCCGCAACAGATCGAACGCCGCCATCGGCGACAGCTCATCCAGGTTCAGCCCCGCCAGCTCGTTTTTCAGCTCGGTCAGGGGATCGGCAAACAGCGGAAGCTGCGCGTCGTCCTCGGCCTTCTTCGCCCGCGATACCTTCACCTGTCCCACATGCTGCACAGCCAGTTCCGACAGAAGCTGCCTTGCCCGCTCCAGCACGCTCCGCGGCACGCCCGCCAGGCGGGCGACGTGGATCCCGTACGACCGGTCCGTCCCGCCTTGGACGATCCGATGCAGGAAGATCACCTGATCCTCCCACTCGCGCACGCTGACGTTCAGGTTCTTCACGCCCTTGAACCGGTTGGCCAGATCCGTCAGCTCATGGTAATGCGTCGCAAACAGCGTCTTGCAGCGGACATGCTGGGCGATGTGTTCGGCGATGGCCCACGCCAGGCTCAAGCCGTCCAGCGTGCTGGTGCCGCGCCCGATCTCGTCCAGGATCACCAGCGACCGCTCAGTCGCGTTATTGAGGATGTTGGCGGTCTCGGTCATCTCGACCATGAAGGTCGACTGCCCCGAGTGCAGCTCGTCGCTGGCGCCGATGCGCGTGAACAGCCGATCGCATACGCCAATCGTCGCACTCTTCGCCGGCACGTACGAGCCGATGTGCGCCAGCAGCGTGATCAGCGCCACCTGCCGGATATAGGTGCTCTTGCCCGCCATGTTCGGACCGGTGATGAGCATCAGCGCGTCGTCTTCCTCGAACGACACGTCATTGGCGACAAACTCCGTCCCCAACTGCTGCTCCAGCACTGGATGCTTGCCGTCGACGATCTTCAGCACGCGGTCGTTGGTGATCTCCGGTCGGCAGTAGCGCCGCTCCTGCGCCAGCAGCGCCAGCGCCGCCAGCACGTCCACGCGCGCCAGCTCGTCGGCCAGATCCTGGAACGTCGGCACGTGCGGCAGCAGCGACTGGCGGATCTGCTCGAACAGCGACTGCTCCAGCGCGATCGCCCGATCGCGGGCGCTGGTGGCTTCGGTTTCGAAGGCCTTCAGCTCGGCTGTGATGTAACGCTCGGCCCCTTTGAGCGTTTGCTTGCGCGTCCACTCCGGCGGGACCTTGTCCCGATGCGCGTCCGTCACCTCGATGTAGTAGCCGAAGACCTTGTTATACCCGACTTTCAGCGACGGAATGCCCGACTCGCCCGCGAGCTTGGCCTGGTAATTGGCCAGCCAGGTGCGGCTGTCGGTGCCGATCGAGCGCAGGCGGTCGAGCTCGGCATCGAAACCGTCGGCAATCACACCGCCTTCGCGCAGATGCGGAGCCGGATTCTCCAGGATCGCACCCGCCAGATAGGCCGACTGCTCGGCACAGAACGCCCGCTTGGCCTCCAGCTCCGGCGCCACATCCGCCGATCGCGGCAGCTCCTTGAGCAGGTCCATCAGCCGCGGCAGGGCGGTCAGGCATTTGCCCAGCGCCGACAGATCCCGCGGCGCGCATCGTCCCACCGCTACGCGCGCGATGATCCGTTCGATGTCACACACGTCCTCCAGCGCCGCCCGTACCGCTGTCAGCGCCTGCGGCATATCCAGCAGCGCCGCGATTGCCGCCTGCCGGGCCTCGATGTGCTCCTTCTCGCACAGGGCGAACCGCAGCCATCGCCGCAGCATGCGCCCGCCCATGGCGGTGCACGTTCGATCGATCGCGCTGAGCAGCGAGCCTTCGGTCGTGCCCGATCGCACGGTGCGGTCGATCTCCAGGCTCCGCCAGCTCGACGGATCGATCGACAGGTGCTGTTCGACGACATGCCGCCGCAACGGGCGCAGGTGCGTCAGTTGCGTCTTCTGCGTCTCCTGCAGGTAGCTGAGGATGGCAGCCGTCGCCATGACGGCTGGATCGTCATCTTCGAATCCGAATCCCGCCGTCGTCGCCACACCCCATTGCCGGCGGACTTCCTCCGTCGCGTGATGGGCGGTGAACTGCCACCCCGGCCGGATGGTCGTCGCGCCGAGCTTGAGATTGTCCAGCGTCGCCTTGATCGCATGCGGCTGGCCCGACGGCAGCTCCGGCACGAGCACCTCCGCCGGCCGCAGGCGCGCGATCTCATCGAGCACCTGTCCCTCGTTGCCACTCATCGCCACGCACGCGCCCGTGCTCAGCTCGACCCATGCCAGGCCGACGCGATATCCATCGCGCCGCGTCACATGGAATGCCACCGCCGCCAGGTAATTGTCGGCTCGTCCCTCCAGCAGGGGGTCGTCCGTCAGCGTGCCCGGCGTCATCAGACGCACGACCTCGCGCTTGACCACGCCCTTGGCCGTGGCGGGATCTTCCATCTGCTCGCAGAGGGCGACCTTGTACCCGGCTGCGATCATGCGGCGGAGATAGCCGTCCACTGAGTGGAACGGCACGCCGGCCATCGGGATGGCGTCTTCGGCGTCCAGACCGCCGCGGCTGCGGCTGGTGAGCGTCACGCCAAGCACGCGATGGGCCAGCTTGGCGTCCTCCCAGAACATCTCGTAGAAGTCGCCCATCCGGAAGAACAGCACGTAGTCGGGATATTGCTGCTTGAACTGCTGGTACTGCCGCATCGCAGGCGACAGCTTCGCGTCTTCGGCAGCGGGCGAGGGGCGGGATTTGTTCTCGGCGACATCAGCCATAGGCAAGACGAGTCAAAGTATGCCACCCGCCGCCTTTCATCAAGCCGCCCATGCGGCTACCCAGCCGACGCCCGCCGCGTCAGCTTCCAGACCAGCCCCAGGGCGAGAATCGTCAGCCCAATCCCCCAGATCTGCCACTGCACCCAGAACGCCAGCCCCAGGCAGCCAACCAACCCCATCCACGCCCACCAGCGGCCCCAGATCCGCTGCTCGGCTGGCAGCCGAAGCGCCGACAGGTTCGTGATCGCATAGTAGATCAGCACCGTGAACGCACTGAACGACCAGGTCGTCTTCACGTCGCCGATCAGCACCAACGCCGCGATCACGGCACCCACAACGATCACCGCCACGCCCGGCGTGCCCGATTCGCTCACGCGCCCCGTGGCCGCCGGCATGTCCCCGCGCCGGCCCATCGCAAGCAGCACGCGCGACACGCCCAGGATCAGGTTGAGCAGCACGCCGAGCATCGCCGTCATCGCGCCGATCGACACGATCACCGCCACGGCGGGCGCGTCGGCCAGACGCGCCACAGCCTCCAGCGGCGCCGCCTGCATGCGCGTCAAATGTCCCAGTCTGCCTGCGCCTGCCGCCGCGACCGCGGCTATCGAGACAAGGATGTAGAGCGCCGCCGTCGCCCACAGCGTCACCACGATCGCGCGCGGGATCGTCCGCTTCGGATCGCGCACCTCCTCGCCCAGCGTCGCAACGCGCCCATAGCCGGTGAAGGCGACGAACATGAGCGCCGCCGCCTCCAGCAGCGCCGGCCAAAAGCGCGTCTGAGCCGATGTCTGCGACTGATCGCGCAGGTTGGCTGCGCCATCCCGCCAGGCCGCCGGCGCGACACCTGCTACGAACGCCAGCAGCGCCAGGATCGTGATGCACACGATCACCATATTCACGCGGCTGGACCGGCGGATGCCGCCCAGGACGATCGCCGTCAGCACAGCCGTCACCGCGAGTGCCACGCCGATGCGCCAGGCGCGCTCTTCGCCGGCCAGGCCCAGCATCTCCAGCAGGTAGGCGGAAAACCCCAGTGCCGCCGTGGCAGCCGATGCGCTCTTGGCTGCAAGGAACATCCATCCAGCGGCAAATCCCGCCCAGGGCGACAGGTAGCGATACCCGTACTCGTACGTCCCGCCGCTGACCGGATGGCTGGCGGCGAGCTGCGCGCTGCTGAGCGCATTGGCTGTCGCGACGACCGCCGCCAGCGCAATCGCGAGAATCACAGCCGGTCCCGCCACGCCCGCCGCCACGCCGATGCTCACGAACACGCCCGTGCCGAGGATCGACCCCAGTCCCAGCATCACCGCACCGCCAACCCCCAGCTCGCGCCGCAGGGAGGGCGGTGTCGATGGCCTGGCTGTGTCGGATCGATGTTCCATACGCGGGTGTTGTCCGTGACGGGGCGACCAGAACCTATGCCTCATCTCCACAAGCCATCCCCGGAAGTCATCCTGAGCGAAGCGAAGGTTCTCGGCGTCAGGAACGGTTGAGATCCTTCGCTTCGCTCAGGATGACCCCCTTGGACGATGGACCTGCTTATGAGCCCCACAAGGGACCGCGACAGCTTAGCGGCAGGATTGCGACAAGTCGCGGGCCAACGGCCAGGGATGCTCGAAAACTCAAGCCGCGCCAGGTAGCCGCAAGGCCATCGAGGCGCTACCATGCTGCTCCAACGATGAGCCAAGCCACCACCAGGGACGACCCATCCGGACAAACCACCGCCTCCTCGTCGCCGCTCGCGCGGCGCAGCGTCATGGGCGGCGTGCTCATGCTTGCGCTGCCCGTCATGGCTGAGCAGGTGCTCAACATGATCGTCGGCCTGACCGACACGTGGCTGTCCAACCACCTCGGCGGCGACCCAGCCGCACCGACGGCAGCCGTCGGCACGGTGGGGTACGTGCTTTGGCTGATCGGCCTGATCACCGGATCGGTCGGCGTCGGCAGCACAGCCATCATCGCCCGGGCGGCGGGGGCGCGGCATCGCAGCCTGGCCAACAAGGTGGCTGGGCAATCCATCACCGGGGCGATGGTCGTCGGCGCGACCGTCGGCCTGATCCTCTATCTGGCAGCCGAGCCGATCGTCTACCTCACGCGCCTCGCGCCCGAGGCGCGCGAATATGCCGTCACCTACCTGTCGCTGCTGGCGCTGTCGATGCCGTTTTCGATGATGATGTTCATCGCCAACGCCTGCCTCCGCGGCGCCGGCGATACGATCCGTCCGGCGCTGGTAATGCTGGTGGTGGACGCGACGAACGTGATCGTCAGCTTTTCCCTGACCTACGGCTGGGGACCGCTGCCGGAGATGGGGTTTGGCGGCATCGCCGTCGGGACGGTCGTCGCCTATATCGTGGGCGGTGTGCTGTCGTTCGGCGTGCTGAAACGCGGCAGCGGGATCGTGCGCCTCCACCTCGCACGGATGCAGCCGGACTGGACGATCATCCGACGCATTCTGCGGATCGGCATTCCCAGCGGCATCGAAGGCGCGCTGGCATGGCTGGCCAACTTCGCGGTCGTCATCGTCATTAACCACAGCGATCCCAGCAGCGTCTCAGCCGCGGCGCACATCAACGCCATCCGCATCGAGAGCATCAGCTTCCTGTCGGGCGTGGCGTTTGCCACAGCCGCCGCGACGCTGGTGGGGATGAACCTCGGCCGCAATGACCCGCACCGTGCCCGCCAGAGCGCCTATGCCGCGTTCGCCCTGGGCGGGGGGATCATGGTGACGGTGGGGCTGTTTTTCGTGCTGCTTCCGCAGATCGCGGCCAGTTTGCTGTCGGACGATCCGCGGATTCGCGACCTGACGGCTAAGTGTCTGTCGCTGGCCGGCTGTGTGCAGATCGGCTTTGCCGCCGCGATGATCTTCGGCGGCGCGCTGCGCGGCGCCGGCGACACGATGGCGGCGATGAAGCTCAATCTGCTGAGCATTCTGGGCGCGCGGTTTGTGGGCGTGCTGATCGTCGGCTGGTGGCTGGAGAAGGGGCTGGTCGCGATCTGGATGGTGCTGTGCGCCGAACTGCTCGTCCGCGGCAGCCTGATCTTCGGCCGCTTCCTGCATGGCGGATGGCGGCATGCGAGGGTCTAGGGAGCGACGAAGGGGGGAGGAGAGACGAAGCGATCAATGCATACGGCTGCCTGCGAGTAACAAGGAACAAGTAACCAACAACCAAATCCCCATGCCCTTCAAAGACATCGATTTCGACGGCCTGTTTCGTCGCCTTGCGGATCGGCGGATCGAGGAGGCCATGGAGGAGGGGAAATTCGACAACCTCCCCGGCGCGGGGGCGCCGCTGGAGCTGGAGCCTTTGCCAGCCGATGAGAATGCGCGGATGACGTGGTGGGCGATCCGTCTGCTGCGGCAGGCCGACGTCATGCCGCACGAGGTCAAGTGGCGCAAGGCGATCGATCATCTGCGCCAGCGTCTGGAGCGCACGACGGATGAGGCTGAGGCCCGGCGGTTGGTGGGGCAGATCAATGAGTTGGTGCATCGGCTGAACACGTTGGGGACCAATGCGCTGCAGAGCGGCGTCGCGAAGCTGGATCTGGAGGCGGAACTGGCAAAGGTGCGCGAGCGGGCAAGGGTGGGGACATAGAGCGACGCAGCGACGAAGGGAAAACATGGCGCGGGCGTCTCGCCCGCGGCTTTGTGTGGGAAACACGGGCGAGATCAACACTATGCATCAACATAGGCGATAGTCGCCCGAAATCGTCATCCTGAGCGTA
>CALEKX010000099.1 GCA_937904525.1 uncultured Phycisphaerales bacterium | reverse complement strand
CAACTCAACCAACAGCAGGTATAGGTGACAACTTCTGATCAGGACTTGACACGGACACGGAGAGACGGAGTGGGTGGCGAGGTCATCCCAGGCCGGCGCGGTGTCGGCGCCATCCTTCCAGCAGGTCGCTGCGTGTGACGAATCCGACCATCCGTCCGCTGTGCCGTTCGATCACGGGCATGCGGCCAATGTTGTGACGGGTCATCTGGTCGGCTGCGTCGCGGAGCGTGCAGTCGGCGTACACGACGACCGGCGGCCGCTGGATGAGGCCTCGCAGCTTGCGCGATGGGTCGATCTTCGGATCCAGCAGGACACGCCGCGTCAGCACACCGACGACTGTCTGCCCGTCGACAATCGGGAAGCCCTGGTGCGACATTTCCACACCGCCCGATTCGATCCATCGCCGCGCGTCGCCGACGGTCTGGTTGGCGTCGAGCGAAACGACCGATTTGCGGGCGACTTGTTCGACCGTGGTCTGATCGAGCACGTCAGGCGCATACTCGACCGGCACGCGCACACCGCGGCGCGTGATTTTCTCGGTCATGATCGAGGTGCGCATCATCAGCCACGAGACGAGGTACGCGGCTGAGCAGCCGCCCAGCAGCGGCAGCAGCCCCATCGGCTGAAGCGTCGTCTCGAAGGCGAAGACAGCCGACGCCAGCAGCGCCCGCGACGCCCCCGCGAAGATCGCCGCCATGCCCACCAGCGCCGCAACTTTCGGATCCACCTGCATCTGCGGCGCGACCACGTTGAGCGCCACGCCCATCACAAACCCAAAGCCGCCCCCGATCGTGAACAGGGGCGCCAGCGTTCCGCCCGATGTGCCGCTGCCCAGCGCGATCGACCAACTGACAAACTTCATCACGACCAGCCAGATCAGGAATCCGACTGTGAACTTCCCGGAGATCGTGCTCGTGATGTTGTCATACCCGACGCCCAGGGTCAGCGGGGCGAAGTAGCCCACGATCCCGACCACCAGGCCCCCGATCGCCGGCCACCACATCCAGTGCACCGGCAGATGCTCGAAGGCATCCTCGATCCAGTAGACCGCGCGCGTGATCAGGACCGACAGCACGCCGATCGCCAATCCCACCAGCGCGTATCCCGCCATCGCGGATCCGGTGATCTGCGACAGTTGGGGCATGGGGAAGACGGCGTGAAAGCCTTCGAAGGCGATCCGCCCAGCCGCGGCGGTGCTGGCGGCCAGTGCGACCGGGATGAGCGATGCCGGGCGGAACTCGAACAGCAGCAGCTCGACAGCCAGCAGGACCGCCGATACCGGCGCGCCGAACGTCGCCGCCATGCCGGCTGCGGCGCCCGCAGCCAGCAGCGTTTTGCGTTCGGCGACGGTCGTTCGGATGAACTGGCCGATCGCCGACCCGAGCGCGCCGCCGGTCGCGATGATCGGGCCCTCAGCCCCGAACGGCCCGCCTGTGCCGATGGCGATAGCTGCCGACAGCGGCTTGAGGAACGTCAGCCGGCGCGGGATGCGGCTTTGGTTGGTCAGCACCTGCTCCATGGCTTCAGGAATGCCATGGCCGCGGATTGCCTTCGAGCCGTAGCGAGCCATCAGGCCGACGATGATCCCGCCAACCACGGGCACACCGATCACCCACAAGCCGAGGTTGGCTTGCGCTGGAGCGACGTCTTCTATTGAGATCCGCTGGAAGAAGGCGAGGTTGGTGATCAGGGCGATGAGGCGAACCAGGGCCTGTGCGATGACGGCAGCCGCCAGCCCCAGGAGGATGCACCCGCCGGACAGGACCATCACCCGCTTGTCGACGACCGACCGCTCGACCGGTACGAGGGCGTCTTCGATGGCTGGCCCCATCGAGGGGGAAACAGGCAGGCCGCCGCCAGCGGTTGAGGCGGTTTCTACGCTATGGCGGATGGGATTGTCACTGTCTTGACTGGCAGGGTCGTTGTCCATCAGGGAAGGGAGGTTGGTTGTACATCATTGCCGCCCGCACCCCACGGGCGATCAGGGGTTAGCGCGAGTGTAGGGCGATGGCTGGGGGGATACCACCCCGGGATCGCGAGAAATGCTCGGGCGGATGCGGGGAAAAACGGCGGTGAGGGCCAATAGAAGCGCCTGGGACCGGTGGTCAGGTGCCGAGGTGCGGCGTCCCGTTGGGCCGGCCGGTTTCTCATCGAAACCAAATCGCCCTCCCGATATGGCCCATTGGCCCGGGATCCTCTATAATGGGTGGTCTGTAACCCTTGGAGTTGTCCTCACATGATTGACACACAGACGCTGCCGGACAATGTGCTGACGACGCAGCTCAAGAAGCTGGTGAACTGGTCCCGCCGAAGCTCGCTTTGGCCGATGCCGTTTGCGACCGCCTGCTGCGGGATCGAGCTGATGGCGACGGCTGCCAGCCGATACGACATCGCCCGCTTCGGCGCCGAAGCCATGCGTTTCAGCCCCCGTCAGAGCGATCTCATGATCGTCGCCGGCCGCGTCACCATCAAAATGATGCCGGTCCTCCAGCATATCTACCAGCAGATGACCGAACCCAAGTGGGTCATCTCGATGGGCGCCTGTGCCAGCACCGGCGGCGTCTTCGACGCCTATGCGACAATCCAGGGGATCGACCAGTTCATGCCCGTGGACGTGTACATCCCCGGCTGCCCGCCCCGTCCGGAGCAGTTGATCGAGGGGATCATGGCGATTCAGCGGATCGTCGACGTTCACGGCCTGCCCGCCGGCAAGCGCCGCCCGCTGCAGATCGCTATCGAGCCGAGCTACCACCCCGCGCCCCAACCGCAGCCGGTTGGCGTCACGGTCGGTGGGAAGGCGATCTAGGCCACAGGTGAAAAACCGAATGATCGCTTGGCGAGATCCTTCGCTTCGTCACGATCGCTTCCTGAACAGGCTTGTGGTGAGGGCGCCTGATAGATCCCTTCGCCGCACCGTCACTTAACAGCCCAACCATTTGCTCACAAACGGCCACACCGGCTCCGCGAAATACCGGTGCCCGCCGTCACCGATGTACAGCTCGCAACGATCGGCAGCGCCTGCGACGGTGTAGATGCGCTTGAGCTGTTCAAATGCCGCCTGCGTCCCGCGGATCGGGAAGATGGGGTCGTCCTTTCCATTCACAGCCAGAAACGGCCGGGGCGCGATCAAGCCGGCGATCTCGGGCATCTCAGCCAGCTCCATCATCCCGGGGAAGTAGTTGCACGGGCAATGATGGATCGAGCCGATGGAGTCGGCGAACGTGCAGAAGTACGCCCCGGGCACGGCGATGCTGATGCGCGTCTCGACGGCTGCCGCGAAAAGCGTGACCGTCCCGCCACCGCTGTTGCCGGTGATGACGATGCGCGATGTGTCGATGTCCGGCCGTGTGGCTGCGTAGTCGATCAGCCGCATGATGTCCCAGACGCGCTCGCCGATGAGCGTTCGGCCGAACATCAGTGCCCGGCTTTGCCAGGTGATACAGGAATGGGGGCTGTCGGACTTCACCTCGCGCTCAAAACGGCTTTCGCCGAAAGCGCGGGCTTCGGGGGCGACGGCGACATACCCCTGCCGGACGGCTTGCAGGGCGATGTCGCGGTCTCCATCGATGGCGTGCGTCTGGCCGTTGTCGTCGGTCGTGATACCGGCATAGTCAAAGCGGCCGCGCTTGTTGTGGCCGTGCGGACAGAGGACCAACGGACGCGGCGCGTCGACCTCGATCGGCCGCAGGAGGAAGAACGGCACGCGCATGCCGGGTTCGGTCCAGATTTCCCAGTGTTCGCGGATGTGATCGTCGAGGCGCACCTCGCCGCGCTTCGTGGCGACGGGCGACGCCGTGCATCGCGCCGCGATCCGGTTGATGCCCAAACGATCGACCAGCTCAGCCCGCAGGGCGCGCTGCCAGTGCTGGAGCGTCGCGGCATCCTCAGCCGCGAAGGCGTAGCGCCGGGGCGTCTCGGCTGAGTGTATGCCGAAGTAGTTGGAACTGAACGTGAAATCAGTGGGAGATGCCATGCATCTCAAACTAACATCGCGGGCGATGGCGGGCAAAAAGAAGATCCCGGCTGACGGATCAGCCGGGATCGTGGATCGTCGCGATCGGTCCGTGGTTACACGCGGCTCTTCAGCCGCAGCGTCGCCTCGACCGGCGGGCGGCCGATCGGGTAGTACTGGAAGCCGGTCTCGCGCATCACGTCGCGATGCAGGCAGTTGCGGCCGTCGAAGATGATCGGCTGGTTCATCGTGGCGGCGATCTTGCGGAATGGCAGCGTGCTGTAGATCGGCCAGTCAGTCAGCAGGGCGACGGCATCGCAGCCGACGGCGCAGCTCACCGGATCGCTGAACCACTCGACCTTGTCACCGAAGATCTGCTTCATGTTGGCCATGGCGCGCGGGTCGGTGGCCCGCACGTTGGCGCCGCGCTCCAGCAGATAGGTGATGACGTCGATAGCGGGCGACTCGCGGATGTCGTCGGTGTCGGCTTTGAACGCTAGGCCCCAGACGGCGATGGTCGCGCCCTCCAGCGGCCGGCCGAGCTTGTCGGCGATCTTGTCGACGAAACGCTTCTTCTGATTGCGGTTGGTCGTCTGGATCGCGTGCACGAACAGCGATTCGTGGCCGGCAGCACGGGAGATGTGCTCCATTGCAGCCACGTCCTTGGGGAAGCACGAACCGCCATACCCGCAGCCAGCGCGGAGGAACGCCGGGCCGATGCGGAAGTCGGTCCCGATGCCCTTGCGGATGTCTTCGATATCGGCGCCGTAGTGCTCGCAGAGGATCGTCATCTCATTCATGAACGAGATGCGCGCCGCGAGCATCGTGTTGGCGGCGTATTTGGTCAGCTCCGCCGACTCCCAGTTCATCGTGAGGAAGTTCTCCTCACGCTTGATGATCGGATCGTACAGCCGGCGCATCACGCGGAATGCCTCGGGCGACTCGCCGCCGATGACGATGCGATCCGGCTCGAGGAAGTCCTTCACAGCCGAGCCTTCGCGCAGGAACTCGGGGTTGGAGACGACCTGCACGTAGGCCTTGGTCTGTTCGCGGAGGAAGTTGTGCAGCTTGCGGTTGGTGCCGGCGGGGACGGTCGACTTGACGACGATCGTCACCAGGTAGTCGGTCTGCTGCTCGGCCAGAGCGTCGCAGACTTCCTTACCGGCGCCTTCGAGATAGCTCATGTCGACCGTGCCGTCAGACTTGGGCGGCGTGCCGACGCACAGGAAGATGACCTCCGCGTCACGCACAGCCTGTTTGACGTTGTCGGTGAACTGCAGCGCGCCGGAGGCGAAATGCTCCTGCATCAGCTCCGCCAGCCCCGGTTCGAAGATGGGGCAATGGCCGTCCTGCAGTGTCTTGAGTTTGCGGGGATCCTTCTCTACGCCACGCACCGTATGGCCGATGCTGGCCAGGCAGGTGCCCGTGACGAGTCCGACGTATCCGCAGCCAATGATGGTCACTTCCATGTGGTGTTCCTTACGGTACCGCGTGTCCTGCCCCCAATGCCCGGGCGTCCCGCCCGAGTCAGGAGCGTCTGATAACCCAAACGCCGCTCGGGGTGAACCCGACCGATCCTATGCCATAATCGGACAGAAACAGCCCCGGCTTGTTAGCTGGCTATCAAGATTTTCTCGCTTTGAGAAACCGGCGCGAACGGCTGACTTCCGCCAGCCGGGCAAACGGCGCCAAGAAGCTGCAAATTCGCCTCCGACCGGCAGGTCGTCAACCCATGTCCCAACATCGGCGGCCGGCAAGGGGCGAATCACACGAACAGCCAGCCCTCATCCACATAAAACGCGCGTTTGTTTTCCGTCAATGCCAGATCTGGGATAGGGAACAGCAAAGGGGAGGAAAAGAAGAAGGGTGGCTGACGGGGCTCGAACCCGCGACTCCCAGGACCACAACCTGGTGCTCTGCCAACTGAGCTACAGCCACCGTGGATAAGGCGATCTATTGTACCCTCGGCATGGCATCGTTCAAGCGGGGGCTGAAGGCCAGTCCGCAGTCTCCGGTCGGCATTCGGCACCTGGCAGCCGATGTCCTGCGCCGAACGGCGGCGAGTGACCAGGGACAAGTGACAGCTCACCAATCCGCAATTCTAAATCCCACCCATTGTGTGGGATAAGTTTGACCCTCGCGCGCGGCGGACGGTATGCTGTCAGAAAATTGGGGGATTGCACGTCGGGAATGCTTGGGAGCGATCATGTCTGTCCTGTGCCCGTACTGCAGCCTGAACATCGAGCTCAAAGGAGCCCGGCCGGGACGCTTTACACCCAAGTGCCCCCGATGCCGCGAGAAGTTCGTGCTGCTGATTCCGCCGGAGGGTGTGGACCACGCCCGCGCGATTTCGCTGGCGGATGCCTCGGAAACCGCTGCCGCCGCGCCCGCCATCACGCTGAGCGAAGATCAGGGTCCCGCGCCCGGCGCGACCGTCCCGCCCGCCGCGGCACCGTCCCAATCCGCTGTCACCCAGCCGCCCGTCGCATCGCCGCCGCCACCATCGCCATCCCAATCCTCGACATCCGACTACTTCAAGGCCAAGAAAGGCCGCTACGCGGACTGGGAAGATGACGAGCCGTCCACGCCGTCCGCCAGCGTCGCCTCAGCGCCGGTAGCCAGCGTGGTTTCACCCGCAGCCTCGCCGGCTGTCGCGATGGAGCCGGAGCTGGCGTCCGACGCCTCCGCATCCGCCGTCGCGGCTGCCATCGCCGAAGAGCCCGCTCCGCTGCCGGAGAAGGCGCCGTTCACCGGCCCGACGCTCAGCGGCACGCTGGGTGGATATGAGATCCGCCACAAGCTCGGCCACGGCGGCATGGGCGCGGTCTACCTCGCGCGGCAGTTGTCGCTGGATCGGAATGTCGCGCTGAAGGTGCTTTTGCCGCAGTGGTCAACCGATCCGCAGTTTGTCGCGCGTTTCACGCGCGAAGCCTTCGCGGCTGCCCAGCTTACGCATCACAACGTCGTGCAGATCCACGACATCGGGGCAGAGCAGGAGACGCACTACTTCTCGATGGAGTACGTCGAAGGGCGAAGCCTGGCCGACCTGATCAAGCAAGAAGGCCGGCAGGATCCCGAGGTCGCTGCCGGCTACATGCTCCAGGCGGCGCGCGGGCTGAAGTTTGCCCACGATCACGGGATGATCCATCGGGACATCAAGCCCGACAATCTGCTCATCAACCGCCAGGGGATCGTGAAGGTCGCCGATCTGGGGCTGGTGAAAACGGCTGCCACGGAGAAGACCGAAGTCGCTGAAGGCGAAGCCAGCCGCACGGCAACGCCCGCTGGCGGGGCGGGACGATCGCGGTCGGCTTCGCGTGCGCGATCGCTGGCGGTGTCGCATGTGACCGAGGCGTCAGCCGTCTTCGGCACGCCCGCGTTCATGGCGCCCGAGCAATGCGAGGACGCGACGAAGGTCGATCAGCGCGCCGACATCTACTCGCTCGGCTGCACGTTCTACTTCCTGCTGACCGGCCGGCCGCCGTTCTCCGGGCAGACGGCCATGGAGGTGATGACCAAGCAGATCCACGAGCCGGTCGTGCCGCCGGAGGCGCTGTCGCGGCATGTACCACCGGAGGTGTCGGGCATCGTCATGCGGATGATGGCCAAGCGGCCGGAGGACCGCTACCAGGATCTCTCGGAGCTGATCGAGGATCTGGAGGCGTACCTGGGCATCGCCTCGGCTGGGCCGTTTACGCCCCGGGAAGAGCACGTCCGCACGATCGAAGCCGCGGTCGATCAGTTCTACGGATCGTCGACCCCGCGCCTGCGATCGCATCTGATCGCGGGATTCTTCACAGTCTGCACGCTGGGCGTGATCTTTGCCGCCTTGGCCGGGTCGCTGCAGTGGGCCAGCGGATTTGTCGGCTTTGGGCTGATGACATCGATGGCCTATTTCGTCATCAGCGGCCTGGCGGACAAGACGTACCTGTTCCAGAAGGTGCGGCAGATGGCGTTTGCCGCGCCGCTGAAGGAATGGGTCAAAGCCGTGCTGGGCGTGGCGCTGATCGCGGTGGCGATCATCGTGTTGGGATGGGGGTGGATCTGGCTGGGCTTTGCGGTGGCATCGGTGCTGCTGGCGCTGGTGTTCAGCGCGACGATCGACAGCAACGTCCGTAAGCAGCGGGAGATGCCGCTGCGGCGCGTGGAGGAGATGCTGCGGACGATGCGCCTGCGCGGATTGGAGGAGACGGCGATCCGGCAGTTTGTCTGCAAGTATGCCGGCGAGCGGTGGGAGGAGTTCTTCGAAGCGCTGTTCGGCTATGAAGCCAAGATGCAGGCGCGGCGGCTTTGGGGCGACAACGCGCGCGGGCGGCGCCGTCGGCGCTTCCGCGCGTGGCGCGATCCGATCATCCGGTGGGTCGACGAGCACGAAGCCGAGCAGAAACGCGAGCGGGACCGCCATCACCTGCAGAGCGTCGAGGTGCGCAACCTCGAGGCGCAGGGCGTCGATATGCTCGAAGCGCGGCGACGTGCCAGGCAGCGGGCGGAGCGCATGCTCGAGCAGGCCGAGATTCTGCGCGAATCGGCGATGCGTCAGGCGGCGACGCTGGCGCCGGGCGCGCCATCAACGCCGGTTGCTGCGCCGCCATCGGCCCGGCTGGTGCAGGCGATGGTCAGCGGCGACGAGACGCCAGCGGAGGGGCGGCACTTCAAGCGCGAGCATCATCTGTACATCACGCGCCGCTACGGCAGCCCGCTGGACATCCTGTTCGGCTCGGGCGTGCGTTTCGCAGCCGCGGTGCTGATCCTCGCGGGGTTCCTGGTGTGGCGGTATCAGAACGACGACCTGCCGCGGTTGCTGAGTGCAGCCGAGGAGGTCGCCACCGCCCAGCGGCAGGATGACGCCGTCGTCGCGACGGGCCGCGTGACCAGCGCCGTCAATGTCGTGCGCGACAAGATCAGCCAGGCTGGCGTGCAGAGGCGGCTTCAGTTGCCCGGGATGCCCGACTTCATGGAGATGCTGCTGGGCAGTTGGGGCGCGGGGGTGGCTGGGCTGTTGCTGATGCTGAGCATCTTCTTCCGGGGCAAGGTGTTCGGCTTGACGGTGATGGGAGCCGCGGCGATCGCAATCCTTGGTCCGTACTTCACGGTGGGGGATCTCGATCCGCAGATCCAGCAGCAGCTAGCCGGCGTGATCGACCAGGCGGGGAGCATGCTGCAGCAGTCGAACGTCACAGCCCAGACGCTGTCGATGGCCTGCGCCGCCGGCTTGTTCGTGGTGGCGGTCGTCTTCCTGCGCGACAGGGAGACAGCATAGTTTTGTCACATCTTGGCGAGATTAGCTGGGCTTTCGCGCGACAATCTGCAGATGCGCACAACGGCCGGCGGAGGCGGGGTCTTTGGCCAGGGCTTCTTCCAGTTTGACCAGCCGTTTCAGGGCGTTGGGGTGGGTGAACAGGTGCTTGTTCTGCCGCACGGGCAGGACGGTCTTGCCGGTCAGATCGACCACCTCAAAGCCTGATCGCTCGAACAGCCGCCGCAGGCCGGCGGGGGTGAAGGTTGTCAGCTCGAACTGCTCGGCCGGATCGGCTGTTAGCCAGTGCGTCCGGCTGGTGTGGACGAAGGATTCGAGGGCATCGAGATTGCCGCGATCGACGTAATGGTCGAGGGCGGCGAGCTTGTTGTCGGCTGTCGCGATGACGATGCCGCCAGGGCGGGTGATGCGGAACAGCTCATTGGCGGCTTGCTGGGGATCCGAGCAGATCGACAGCGGATCGCCCATCGCCACCGTGAGGCCGAAATGCCCGTCGGGCAGCTCGGGCATGGAGACCATGTCGGCTACGAGCAACTCGGCTTTGGCGGCGCGGGCGCCCATCTCCGCCAGCTTCTCACGCACCTGCGCGATCATGCCGCCGGAGTGATCGACAAACGTCACCGAAAAGCCGCTCTTGAGCAGCTTCAGGCCCCATTTGCCCGTACCGCAGCCGACATCAAGGCAGGGAATTGACAAATCCCTCGGCAGGTGCGGCCGGATCAGCCGCCACGAAACTTCATCATGAAATTGCCAGTAGGGATCGTCGTAAATCGCGTCATACTGGCGGGCAACGCGATCGTGATACTTGCGCGACCCACTGCGAGCCACGGCAGCACCTCAGCGATTGGTGGGGCGGATCATCGCAACCCCGGCCTTGGGATCAGGCGCGATCCGGAACAGGCGGGCGGTCTTGGAGATCCGCAGCAGCTCCTCGATCGGCTCAGCGTGCGACAGCACCAGATGCCCGCCTTTCTTGTCCATCTTCTGCCGCAGCTCCAGCAGCATGCCCAGTGTCGCACTGCCGGTGTAGCGGACGTGCTTGAGGTCCAGCACAAGGCGCGTGTCGCCGGAATCGATCAACTCGTTGATCGACGCGGTGAGTCGCGTGACATCCACGGCCGAGCTGACGTTCGAGATCTTGAGTCGAACAACCGTGACGCCGTCAATGCGACGGACGACCATGTCGGTAGGCAGGGAATCCATCACGGATGCCTGGCTCGTATGCGGGTGCCGGTCTTCCCCCGGACAGGCCCGGGGCGGGGCATCAGACAACCTGGACCTTGCGGCCGGCGCGACGCTTACGATTGATGATCTTGCGGCCGTTGCTGGTCCGCATTCGGGCACGGAACCCGATGCTCCGCGCACGCTTCACCTTCGACTTCTTGTGGGGGTAATGCATCTCAAGTCCTTTTCGATTCAGTCGTTAGCTTCTGCGTCTACCGTGACCAGCAGATGCTCCAGCGATCGGTTGCCATGGGCATCGGTCGCACGGATGGTCACCTGGTGCTGGCCGGGCTGGAGGCCGGGGATCACGAAGCTGACCGTCTCAGCCGGCGAATCGAACATCTTATCAGAAGGCAGGACTGCTTGCCAGTCGTCCGACGCGTCGACCGTATAGGCCACGCTGTCGACGGTGCTGGTACGGTCGACCACCCGCAGGTTGACCCGCACCCCGCCCGGCTGCTTCTGCCAGGTCAGGTCGCCGATGACCGGGGGCGTGTTATCCACGACCACGGCCTCGCTGATGCGGCTGGCCGTTTTGCCCTCGCCCAGGGCATTGGCAGCCGCGTCGCTGGCGACGACCTGGACGTAATATCGGCCATCGGCGATGGCGCCTGTGTTCCAGGTATAGGTCGCCTCGGTCAGGTCCTTAGCCAGCGGGATCCACGGCCCGCGCCGGCCCAGGCGGAACGATAGCGTGTACTTGAGGGCATCCTCGTTCGGGTCCGTCGCCTCCCAGGCGATCGTGTGCGTACGGGGATTGGCGCCGTCCCCCTCAGGCTCGTTGCGCGTCACCATGATGGCCGTGATGCGGGGGGCGAGGTTGGGGATCTGATACGCCACATCCACCTCGTCCACCACCGGCGTGCTCCGGCCGGCGTTGCTGGTCAGGATCAGCCGGTACTGCAGGAACCGCGCCGGCGGGGCGTCGATGTCCATGAAACGCGACGCGTCCTTGGGCTGCGACCACGGCGACCAGGTGCGGTCATCCGGCTCAGCCATGTTGCCGCTGCGCGTCGAGACCTGCAGACGCGTGCCCTCCGGCAGCGTGCCCTGCAGGTCGATCTTGCCGAATCGGGCCACCTGCGAGGCATCCAGCACCGGGCTGATGTACGTCCCCTCGGCTGCGTATCCGCTGCTCATGGCAGCCACGCCGCCGATGTTGGCCATGCCGATGTAGGTGCGGCCGTCCTTGCCGTTGAGCAGGCAGAGTACCTGCTCGGATTCCAGGTCCGCCAGCACGACGACCTCCTCAGCATTCGGGCGGATCTGGTAGATCCGGCCTTCGCTGCCCGTGCCGACCAGCAGCGTGCCGTCCTGCTCGATCATCGACAGGACCAGCACCGACTCGCGGAAGATCTCGCTGACAAAGCCATCGGGATCGATGCGGTAGATGGCGTTGCCCTCAGCCGGCGGTTCGGATCGGGCCGGGCTGGGCAGGCCGCCGCGTGCGGTGCCCTGGGCCTCGTCGCCTTCGGCTTCGACGGCCTCAGCCGGCTCGGCTTCGGCGGGAGCGTCGGGGGCGTCTTCCTGAAGGTTGGCTGCATTGCCAGCCTGCACCACGCCGACCGCCTGGAGCTGTGGCATGACGACATAGCCAAGCTCCGTCAGCCGTCGCACAGCCGCAGCCTGACGGCTCATGCCATCCCATGCCCGCGCCTGCGGGTTGGTGGGGATGGGGTCGGGCTCGCCGGGGTTGGGATCGGGAACCTCCGGCGGCTGGGGATTCTCCGGCGGCTGGGCCGGGATCGGCACGCCGGAGGGGTCGATTTCCGGCCGGCCGGTCTGCTCGCCCGCCGGGCTGATGTCACCGCCGCTGTCCACAGCCTGGCCCGTGCCGGCGTAGAGATTGCCGTCCGATCCCATCACCAGGGTGCTGATCTCCGACTCAGCCGCGTCAAACAGGACGAACATCTCGCCCGTTCGCCGATTGACGCGATAGATCAGCCCATTGGGATCGGTGCCGACGTACAGCATCTCCTTGCCATCCGAGGCAAGGCTGAGGAAGTTGGCTTCATCCGTCTGGAGGACAACGCGCGACCCGCCATCGGGCGTCAGCTCGAAAAGCTGCCCCTCCGGCCCGGTGCCCAGATACACATTGCCATCGGGCGTGCGGAGCATCGCCCAGATGTACTGCACTCCGTCAGCCGAGAAGCGCTCGACCGGCTGGGTCTGCGGTGTCGCCTGTCCGGGATTGTCCAGCCGCAGCACGCGTCCCCGCTCGCCGCTCGCGCCGATCAGCAGGGCATCGCCATCGACCAGCAGCGAGAAGATGCTCACGCCGCTGCCCAGTTCGAGCACCGTCTGCACCTCGCCATCGCGGATGCGCAACAGCACGCCTTCCGGGCCGGTGCCGGCGTAGATCGCGCCATCGGGCGTCTGGGCGAGGCTGTAGACCGCGCTGATGCGAGGCTGCTCTTCGACCAGCGTCTGGACTTCGCGCGCCAGCTTGATGTCACCGAGATTGGTGGTGACGGTGTTCTGCATCTTGCCCTGGCGGAAGTCGGCTTCGGTGCTGTGCGTCCAATGGCTTGGCCGAACAGCCAATGCCGGCATTGCCAGCAGGAGGACGATCGTCACGATGCGTTTGATGGTGGATTGCATGGCGTTTGGGTTGTCCGTGTTGATTGGGAGCGGAAGCAGCCGGGCCGATCAGTCTGCCGGCGTTGGCTGGGTGTCGTCCTTGCTGGGCGAAGGCTCAGCCGGAGCTGGTTCGGTGCGCCGACGGCTTGGCGGTTGATCGGGCTTGTCGGTGTCGCCGGTTGGCGCCGGCTGGCGCGGAGCGCCGGCTTCGCCGCGCGGGCGTGCCGGCGGCTGGACCTTGGCGTCGCGTTCGATCTTGATCGAGAACTGCGCCGCGCCACTCATGACGTAGTCGGTCGGGATCACCTTGACGGTGGAGCTGACGAAGGGCGTCGTGTTGCTGCGCCCGGCTGACAGCATGATCTGCCGCCGCGAGCTGGGCAGATGCGGCATGGCCGTTCGGCCGATGGCGATGCCGTCGGCTTCGCGCAGCAGGCGGATGTACAGGGCCGTGCGCTGAACCGCCATCACATCGTTGATGACATCGAAGATTTCATCGGCGCTTTGGGCGATGAACCGGAACGGCTTGGACGCCTGCTCTTCCATGAGATGGTGTTGCCAGTCGCCCACGCTCAGGAAATATTCGCCCTCGGGGATTTCCCGCGGCAGCTCGAATTCGACCGGCAGGACGGCTTCGGGCCCGCGGAAGGGCCGGTAGAGCACAAACGCCTTGACGGTTTGCCCCGGCGTGTAGGTCGTGCGCGGCAGGACGACCGACAGAATCTCCGCTTCGCGCGTGCCGGTGTGGACGCGTACTTCACCCTTGAAGCCGCGGACCATCACCTCTTCGAAGGGGTTATCCGCAGCCGTCATCATCGGGATGCCGACCTGGAAGAAAAGCGAGCGGCTGTACGTGTCCGCGATGGTGTTCTGCAGCCGGACCACGCGGCCGTTCTCAAACTCGATCGTCAGATCGTAGTCCAGCGTGTGATAGGGCGGCAGATCACGCACGCCGGTGACGGCGCTCATCAGGGCGACCGTCGCCAGCAGAGGGGTGTACTGCGGATGGGAGACGGCCTGGAAGCGATATGTCCGATCCTCGCCCAGTTCCGGATAGACGACACGCAGCTCGATGGGGATCAGCTCAGGCGCCTGGCCCATCACACCGGAGATGCCGAAGGCCTCGTCGCGCGTCAGCGTGCCGCGGATCTGGCCCATCGAGCCGAGCTTGAAGCTGACCAGCAGGCTCGCGACAACCGTGTCGACGCTTCCGCTGGCCATGGGCAGCTTCACCTCGCCGGCTCCATCCATCGGATGGCCGAAGCCGAAGACGCGGCCGTCGATGACCTCGGTCGCCGTGCCGATGGCGGTCAGGTCCAGATCGCCGATGAGCAGGGGGATCGCCAGGACCGAGCCGGGGGCGATCTCGACGTCAGGTGCGTCGCCGCCATTGCCGCCGGCGCCAGCCTGCATGGGGACGAACCCGGCGTTGGCGAGGATCGGCTCAAACATCTCCCGCACGCGCGGCGGCATGCCGCTGGCCATCAGGGGCGTGCTCAGGCGACGAAGACGCATGGCATCGAGCTGGGCATCGGCCGGGGACGACCCAGCCCGGGTCAGTCCGAGGCGGGCCAGCAGGGGATGGAACTGCGGCGGGGCGGACCAGCCGGTGATGTACTCAGCCGGCAGCCGCCATCGCGCCGGCCCGATCGGGGTGGCGGCGTTGGGGCGGCTCTCACCGGTGGGGGCATCGCCCGCCGCGGGGGCGGCTTTGGCCTGGGCGATGTCGAGCATGTACTCGATCGGCTGAACCCCAGCGATCGGGTCCTTCATCAACGCCCAGCCGTAGGCGAAAGCCCCGACCATCCGGGCCTTGCCGGTTTCGTCATATAAATAAATCGGTGAACCGCTCATGCCGGCGACTGGGCCGGTGTGCTCCAAGTTCTGCCCGGAGCAGCGGATAAGGATGACATCCCCCTTGACGTTGAAGCTCCGCAGGACGGAGATGACCTCGACGTCGAACCGCTCGATCTGCGTGCCGCGGAAGACGCTCAGGCCATATCCCTTCATGCCGGGCTTGACCTCGGCAACACGCATGTGGCGCTGGGGGTCGAAAAGGCCCCCCTCGCGTTCCTGGGCGGGCATCCGCAGGGGCAGAAGCGTGATCAGCAGCAGAGCGAAGATCGGCCAGAGTCGCATGCGTCGCCGGTCCCTTCGTTTGGGCCATGGTAAAGCCTGGGTCAGTTGGCATGGTACGGACGGCCTGCGCCAGGGGCAACCGCATCCGCAAAAGTCGGTTAACGACAAATGCGGCAAACTGCCGACAGCCACAGACGTACCAACGCTTGAGGTTTCTTGACCTGCCCGCCTTGCTGCGGGTAGGCTCGCGTCTGTTTTGGGACCCTTCTGTCCAGGCAAAGCGATGCAGAACGTGCGGACACGGCAGCTCATTGCAGTGGTGATGCTGGCGACGGCGCTGGCCGCCGACCGCGTTACCATGGCTGCGCCGATCCTTCGTCCGCAGATCGCGGATACCGCCCGCAAGGTGGCCAACCGGATCAGCCGCTCGTTCTGCCAGGTCGTCCCGGCAGCCCGTCTGCCGGAGCTGCGACGGGTCTCCCAGGCCCCGCAGACGCCGGCGCCTCGCCTGCAGCAGCAGGTCCACCTGCATCAGACGCCCGACGGCCATTTCCAGTTCCGCCTGCCGCCTCCGGCTTGCTAATCACGCCCTGCGCGCCTTTTTCCGCTGCCCGGGATTGAGTTGTTCACCTCCGGGACCCGCATCGCTTTCACGCGACGGGATCGCACCTTTACCTGTTTGCTGTTCGCAACGCCTTTGAGGACAAATCATGGCTGTCAGTGTCGGAACCATCATGACCAAGCTGTTCGGCTCGCGCAATGAGCGGCTGATCAAGCGCTACTACCGCATCGTCGATCAGATCAACGCCATCGAGCCGCAGATCCAGGCCAAGACCGACGCCGAGCTCCGCGCCCGTACGCAGGAGCTCCGCGAAGGCATCCGCAAGGGCACAATCAAGCCCGCCGAGGTGCTGCCCGAAGCCTTCGCGATCATGCGCGAATCGATGGACCGTCACATCGGCATCCGCGAGATCTTCAATCCCGATCAGAACTTCGATCCCGACCAGTTCGACGATCATATGCTGCAGGTCTATGACCAGGTGCAGCAGCGGATGATCGCCACGGGCGAAAGCTATCGGCAGGTGCCGATCCCGCATGAGCTGTTCGACGCCGTGCGCAAGCTCTACCCCGAAAGCCGCCCGCCGTTCCGCGCCCGCTGCTTCGATGTGCAGCTCATCGGCGGCCTGGTGCTGTACGAAGGCAAGATCGCCGAAATGGCCACCGGCGAAGGCAAGACGTTCGTCGCGCCGCTGGCCTGCTTCATGAAGGTGCTGGAGGGGATGCACTGTCACGTCGTGACGGTCAACGACTACCTCGTGCGCCGCGACGCGACGTGGGTTCAGCCGGCATTCGAGAACCTGGGCATCACTGTCGGCTACATCCAGCAACAGATGGATCCCGGCGGCCAGGCGCGCAAGGCTGCGTACCAGTGCGACGTCACTTACGGGATCAACAGCGAGTTCGGCTTCGACTATCTGCGCGACAACATGAAGGAGCGGCTGGATCTTCAGGTCCAGGGGCCGCTGGATTTCGCGATCGTCGACGAAGTCGACTCGATCCTGATCGACGAGGCCCGCACGCCGCTGATCATCTCCGGTCCAGCCCACGACGACGCGCCCAAGTATCGCGCAGCCGACGCCGTTGCCCGCAAGATCATCGAGCTGAACAAGCCGTGGGATGCGGTCGAGCGGGAGGTCGACGCCGCGAAGCGCGCCATCAAGGCGGCCGAGGGTGACGAAGACCGCGCCAAGACCAGGGAAGAAAAGGAAAAGGCCCGCAAGCGGCTCGAAGAGGCTCATCGCCGCCTGGAAGAGGCCGAAGCCAAGAAGGAAGGCCTCGTCCAGTACTACGAGGTCGAACTGGACCGCAAGAGCGTCCACCTGACCCACGAGGGCATCAGCGCGGCCCAGGAAGCCGCCGGTGTCGGCAGCTTCTACGTCGGCAACAACATGGAGTGGCCGCACCTGATGGAGCAGGCCCTTCGCGCCCATGTCGTTTACGAGCGCGACAAGGACTACGTGGTCGACCGCAACCCGCGCACCGGCGAGATGGAAGTGGTCATCGTCGACGAGTACACGGGACGCAAGATGGTCGGTCGCCAGTGGTCCGACGGTCTGCATCAGGCCGTCGAAGCCAAGGAGCGCGTGCCGATCAAGCAGGAGTCGCAGACCCTCGCCACCATCACGCTCCAGAACTTCTTCAAGCTCTACAAGGGCCTGGCCGGCATGACCGGCACGGCTATGACCGAGTCGGAGGAGTTCGACAAGATCTACAACCTCGAAGTCGTCAGCATCCCGACCAACCGCCCGGTCATCCGCCGCGACTACGATGATCGCGTCTACCGCACCGAGGAGGAGAAGTGGAACGCGATCCTCGAGGAGATCAAGCGCTACTCCGATGCCGGGCGACCGGTGCTTGTCGGCACCACCAGCGTCGAGAAGAGCGAAATGCTCTCCAACATGCTGACCCGCAAGTACGGCATCCAGCATGAGGTGCTCAACGCCAAGCACCACGAGCGCGAAGCCCAGATCATCGAGCGAGCCGGGCAACTGCACGAGAACGCCCACGGCGAGCTGGTCGGCAATGTCACGATCGCCACGAACATGGCCGGCCGCGGTACCGACATCAAGCCCGCGCCCGAGACGTTCTGGGACGTCGAAAGCTTCGACGGCAGCAAGTACGTCATCAAGCAGCGCAAGACCGGCAAGACGCTCGAGATCAGCCAGGACGATCCGCTGATGGAGGTCTTCCAGCTCACGCCGACAGCCAAGGTCGTCGGCGGGCTGCACGTGGTCGGCACCGAGCGGCACACGTCGCGCCGCATCGACAACCAGCTCCGCGGCCGCGCGGGGCGACAGGGCGATCCGGGGTCGTCGCGGTTCTTCGTGTCGCTGAAGGATCCGCTGATGGCCATGTTCATGAACGAATGGACCATCAAAGTCCTCGGCTGGCTGGGCCTGGAAGAGGGCATGGCCATCGAGGACAAGCGGATTACCAAGGGCATCCTCCGCGCCCAGAAGAAGGTCGAAGAGCGCAACTTCCTGGCGCGCAAGAACCTGCTGGAATACGACGAGGTCATGGACCACCAGCGGACGCACTTCTACCGCCTGCGCCAGCAGGTGCTGGAGGGCAAGGAAGTCGACCGCGTGATCTGGGACATGATCGGCGAGTCGATCCAGGACGCGGTCGAGAAGTACATCGGCCAGGATTTCTCGCGTGTGATGATCGCGGAGTGGGCCCGGACCAACTTTGACGTGCAGATCGATGCCGAGGACTTGCGCGGCCTCAAGCGGCTGATCGACCTGGAGGACTTCATCAAGGGCCACGCCCGTAACGACGCCAAGCAGAACATCAGCGCCACGCTTGGCGAGTTCATGGGCGAGAACGAGGAAGATCCGGGCGACTGGGACACGGCTGGGCTGTCGAGCTGGGCGATGAGCAAGTTCAGCGTCAACCTGCCGCAGAGCCAGATCCGCAAGATGACGCCGCGGGAGCTCGAGGATCGCCTCATCGAGGCCGCCATCGAGCAGATCGACAAGCGCGAGTGCGGCGCGATCCTCAAGTACCTCGAGCCGGGCTTCGCTCAGCGCGAGCTGGCATCCTGGGCGCGCGACAAGTTCGGCATCGAGATCTCGCCCGATGAGCTGATCGCCGATGCCGAGCGCGGCGTCTCCAAGCCGGTCGATCAGATCATCGAGTTGATCGAGCAGCGGGCCCGCGAAGCCTACGCCCGCCGCGAGATCGAGTATCCGATCGATCATGTGCTCGGCTATGTCTTCGGCGGCCTGGACGGCTCAACCGAGAACCCCTATGCAGCCGATTTCGTCCGCGCCTGGGCGAAGGCCAAGTGGGATGTCGAGCTGTCATTGGAGCACATCCGTGCCTCCAGCGTGCGGCAGCTTCGCGAGGAGCTGATCGGCTATCAGGAGCAGTACCTGCGCGGCGGCAAGCTCGAAGAGACAATCGACAGGATCATCGCCCAGGGCGGCAATGATCACAAAAAGCTGGTCGAGGCGTTCAACGCGCGCTTCGCCACGCGGCTGACGGAAAAAGAGCTGCTCAGCGACATCGAAGTCGCGGCAGATGCAGCCGATGACGGGCAGGTCAAGGGCGGCGCCAAGGCCCAGGGTCGGGTGATCCGCGATCGGGATGACGATGCCGACGTCGACCTGCGGGATGTGCTGCTGGCGCGCGGGCGGCAGGTGCTGCGACGCGAGCTGACGGATCTGGAGCAGTTCGTGCTGATCCAGATCTTCGATCAGACCTGGAAGGATCACCTGTATGCGATGGACATGCTCAAGGGCGGCATCGGCCTGCATGCCTTCGCTGAGCGTGACCCGCGCGTGCTGTACAAGAAGGAAGGGTATCGCTTCTTCGAGCAGATGCTCGCCAGCGTGCGCGACAAGGTGACCGACATCATCTTCAAGGCACGCGTCGAAGGCGCGCAGGCGCCCGAGCGGCGCAGCGCCTACCGCGTCGCGGCTGCGACCCATCAGCAGGAAACCAGCTATGGCGTCGAAGCCCAGCCGGCTGAAGGCCAGCAGTCCGCCTCAGCCAGCGACGGCGACGGTCAGGCCGCCCCGGTCGTCAAGACCATCACCCGCGACACCCCCAAGGTCGGCCGCAACGACCCCTGCCCCTGCGGCAGCGGCAAGAAGTACAAGAAATGCTGCGGCAAGGACTTGGTGTAAGAAGGAGACAGAAGGCAGAAGACAGAAGACGGCAGTCGGGCGCGGATCCGCGCCAGACTGCCTACTGCCCACTCGCGAATACAAGGTGACAAGGTGAGGGGGTGACAAGGTGAAGAGACGCCAGCCTCGTTCCTTCTCTTGCCGCTTGAAGTTTCTGCGCATGATGCTTCTTTAGAACTTGGATGTTAGGTAGTCTCATGACCCAAATCAAACAGCGGTAACGTCCTGAATTGTGCGCACATTTGAAAAGGCAGCTCGTCCGCTGGAAGG
>CALEKX010000098.1 GCA_937904525.1 uncultured Phycisphaerales bacterium | reverse complement strand
GTTGCGGCGAGTGACAAGTGACAAATGACCAATGACAAAACGGTTGACTCCCCGCCCCAAACGCCCAACCTATTGTTTAGCCATGAAAGCCCGCGACCTGCTCGAGCTTGGTATGAAACCTGGTCCCGCTGTCGGGATCGCGCTGCAGTATCTCCCGGAAGCGCGCAAGGTGATGAGTGACAAGGTTTTAAAGCAGGAGCTGGCTGCCCTCATCGCGGATCCCGAAGCCTACCTCGAGCATCCCTTCCTGGCTGAGGTCGCCAAAGCCTGGATCGAACAGCAGCAAAAGCCGGCGACCTTCGCCCCGCGCGCAAAACCTGCGCCGTACGAGATCTGGGGCAGCGATCTGGAGCCCGGGGCGGTCGAACAGATGAAACATGCCGTCCAGCTCCCCGTGGCTGTCCGCGGGGCGCTGATGCCCGATGCGCATCAGGGTTACGGCCTGCCGATCGGCGGCGTGCTGGCGACGGACAATGCCGTCATCCCCTATGCCGTCGGGGTCGACATCGCCTGCCGCATGCGGCTGAGCGTGTACGACATCCCGGCTGAGCAGTACGAGCGCCTGCGCGATTCGCTAAGGAACGCGCTCAATCGCGAAACCAAGTTCGGCGTCGGCGCCGAGTTCAAGAAGCCGCTGGAGCACGAGGTCTTGGACGAGGACTGGTCGATCACGCCCATCACGCGGCATGTCTTCGAGAAGGCGCGTGGCCAGCTCGGCACGAGCGGATCGGGAAATCACTTTGTCGAGTTCGGCATCCTGACTGTCGACCAACCCACGGCTGAGCCGGGGTTTACGCTTCAGCCGGGGCGGTATCTGGCGCTGCTGTCGCATTCCGGATCGCGCGGAGCCGGGGCGGCGGTGGCCGATCACTATTCGCGCCTGGCGATGAGCAAGCATCCCGAGTTGCCGTCAGAGCTGCGACGCCTGGCGTGGCTGGACCTGGATTCGTCCGAGGGCCAGGAATATTGGGCTGCCATGAACCTGATGGGCCGCTACGCCGCCGCCAATCATGAGCTGATCCACAAACGCGTCGCCCGCGCGATCGGGGCTGAGGTGATCGCATCGGTCGAGAACCATCACAACTTCGCCTGGAAGGAGGTGCACGACGGCCGCGAGGTGATCGTGCATCGCAAGGGGGCGACGCCGGCAGCCAGGGGCGTGCTGGGGGTGATTCCCGGCTCGATGGCGTCGCCGGGGTTTGTCGTGCGCGGCCGGGGGTCGGAAGAGTCGCTGACAAGCTGCTCGCATGGCGCCGGCCGGGTGATGAGCCGCACACAGGCCAAGAAGACCTACCGCTGGGCGCATGTCCGGCCGATCCTCGAGCAAGCCAACGTCGAGCTCCTCAGCGCCGGCTTGGACGAAGTCCCCGGCGTTTACAAGGACATCCATACGGTAATGGCCGCCCAGAAGAGCCTCGTCGACATCCTGGCCCGCTTCGACCCCAGGATGGTCAAGATGGCGCCGGGATCCGAGAAGGCGGAGGACTAGGGCGGCACACTGGCCACGTTGTCGTTTGTTGCTTCGTATTTGGTTCTTTTGTGTTAGGAACTTCCCTGGAACTTGGTGGTTGGAGCTTTTCTTCGCTGCCAACGCCCCACGCCGCCTGCCACCCACCACCTGCTCACAACAACCCGATTTATTGACACCCAGAAGGCCATTTGCTACTGTCCATTCCCACTGAAAGTAGCGGTATTCCAGACGTTTATGCGTCTGAGACCGTGTCGCGATCCTTCAAGATTCTGCAACACATGACAGCGATCTGTCCCGGGGGGATCCATGGGCCGGATCGGCGGAGACACGCCTGATGAATCGACACCTTTGGGGACTGTGGCTGCTGATCCTGGCGGTTGGGTTTGGCCATTCTTTTGCGATCGGCCAGCAGGCACCCACGATTCCGCAAGCCGCGATCACCGCTGCCAACGTTCAGCCCTATCTCGACCGGATCCGTCAGTACGTCACCTATCACGCCCAGCGCCTCGCCGGTGACGACGCGGCTGCCCAGTCCGCAGCCCGCGAAGCCCTCGTCAATGCAGCCCTCCCCCAGGGCTCCAGCGAGCCGGGTCCGGCTTACCTCGATGCCTATGCCCGCCAGCTCGACGAGGCCCTGCTGGCCATCCCGAACAGCGCCAGCATCCGCGTCCGGCTCAATGCAGCCATTGTCATCGCGCGCGTGGCTGAGGCAGCCAACAACTACCGCCTGGCGGATTCCGCTATCCGCTACATGAATGACGACTCCGTCCCCGTCGCCCTCTGGGCGGTCAAGGCGTCGGAGTACATTCTCCCGCACGAGCTCAACAACCCCCTCATGCAGGCCAATCCCAAGGTCCTCAAGGCGATCCAGAAAGCCGCGGCTGAGAAGCCCGCCGGCCCGCTGATCGATGCCGCCTATGAGGCCCTGCGCCTCCGCATCCTCGACGGCGTCGATGCCCTCACGCCGGCCGCGGTCCAGGCGGTCCTGCCGGTGATCCACGAAATCGTCGATGCCCGCATCCAGCGGATGATTTCGCAGGCGATCGAGCTTCCCGAAGCCGAAGCCCGCGCAGCCTTCTTCCTGACCAACCCGCGCGTCTGGCCCGGCCTCAACGATCAGCAGAAGCTGCGCTCCGTCCAGCTCATCAACAACCTGATCCACATCGCCGTCCAGCGGATTAACGCCAATCCGGAGGAGACGGTCGCCCTCGTGCCGCTGCTGCAGGAAATCGGCAAGAGCCTGCAGGTTGTCGGTCAGAACGAAGGCAACACCGCCATCTCCAACGCCGCTCGCGATATCGCACAGATCGGCGACAATACGCCCGTCCAGCAGATGATCGAGCGATCGCAGGCCATGCAGCGGGCGCTGCAGGCTACGCCGGCCTTCAGCCAGCTCCAGCCGCCGCCGCAGCTCGAGCCCACCTCGGGCGGACAGGCTGGCTCCTCCGGCGTCGTCGCCGGCCGGCTGCCCCAGCAGTAACCCCATCTGCCCGACAAGCCTCATCCCCATCAGCCGCGCCGGTCGATACGAACAGTGACCACGGTGGCACGGGCTACCAGCCCGTGTTCCCCGGAACTCACGCGGCACGGGCAGCTTCGAACATTATGCATCAACGCATCGAGCGATGGCCCGAAGCTGTCATCCTGAGCGCAGCGCAGGATCTCAACCGCTCCTGACGCACCAGATCCTTCGCTTCGCTCAGGATGACCTGGGACAAGGACTTAGCGCGATGATGCATGATGTTGACCCTCGCCCGTGCACCATTGAACAGCGCACGTGCGGGACGCCTGTGCCATAAGTCGCGCAAACTCGTGGCGCGGGCGTTTCGCCCGCGACCCTCGACATCCTGTAAACTGCACAGCCGATCCGGTGCCGCAGCGACCATCTCTGCGCTCTCAGCGTCTCTGCGGTGAAAACTGATCCAACAAATGCTCCGATTAGCCCTCATCCCGCTGGCACTGATCGCAATGCTTCTGGCCGCGATGCTCTGGTCGGGCACCGCCGCCGAAGCGCCAGCCGATCTCCGCTGGATCAATGCCGGCGATCCCAAGACCCTCGATCCCGGCCAGATGACCTGGGGACAGGACATCCGCCTGGCCAACGGCTTGTGGGAGGGCCTCTATCGCTTCGATTCCACCACGATGGAGCCGCAGCTCGGCGTGGCCCAGCGCGTCGACATCAGCAACGACCGAACTATCTACACCTTCCACCTCCGTCCCGACGCCCGCTGGTCCAATGGCGATCCGGTGACAGCCCATGACTTCGTCTTCGCCTGGCGGCGCGTGCTCGAACAGAACGGCGGCTATACGTCGCTGATGTACTACATCGACGGCGCGCAGGAATACGCCGAAGCGCTGCGCACTGTGAAATCGCCGGATGATCCGCGTCCCGATTTTGCTGCCGTCGGCATCTCGGCCGTCGATGACAAGACCTTCCGCGTGCGACTGAAGCACCCGGTTCCCTTTTTTCCGGATCTGTGCGCGTTTCCGACCTTCTTCCCCCTGCATCGGGCTTCGATCGAGTCGTACATCTCGCACGATCCGACCTCCGGCGCGATCCGCATCGCCCAGGGCTTCACCAAGCCGCCGCTGGTCAGCAACGGGCCGTTTGTGCTGTCCGAATGGCAGTACAAGCGCCGCCTGCGGCTGGTGAAGAATCCGTATTACTGGGATCGCGACAGCGTTTCGCTCGACATCATCGACACCATCAGTGCCGACGACGGCTATGCTGCGTTCCAGATGTACGAAACTGGCGCGGTCGACTGGATTGCCGATGTCCACCCCGACATCGCCGACAAGCTCAAACAGTCAGCCCGCGAGGATTTCCACATCTGGACCGGCTTCGGCACGTATTACTACGAGTTCCTGACGACGCCGTCGCTGCCCGACGGCCGGCCCAATCCGTTTGCCGATGTGCGCGTCCGCCAGGCCTTTGCGATGGCGATCGACAAGCAGGTCATCACGCGCAACATCGTCACGACGGGCGAAACGCCGTCGGACAACTACATCCCCCGCGGCATTTTCGAGGGGTATCCCTCGCCGTCGGGCCTGGCTTTCAACCCCCAGCGGGCGCGCCAGCTTCTGGCGGAGGCCGGCTATCCGGGCGGCGCCGGTTTCCCGCGTGTCACGCTGCTGTACAACTCCAATGCCGGGCATGAGCGGATTGCGGAGTACGTCCGCCGTCAGTGGCTGAACCATCTGGGCGTCGAGGTCGCGCTCGATGGGGTGGAGGTGAAGATCTTCGGCCAGATGAAGCAGCAGGGGAACTTCCATGTCTGCCGGGCGTCGTGGATTGGCGACTATGCCGACCCGTCGACATTCACGGACAAGTATCTGTCCGTCTCCGACAACAACGACGCCCGCTGGCACAATCCCGAGTACGACCGCCTGTGCGCGGCTGCTGCCATCGAGAGTGACCCCGCCAAACGCCTCGAACTGTTGTCGCAGGCGGAGTCACTGCTGCTCAACGATGCCGTCGTCGTCCCGATCTATTCCTATGTCAATCGCGTCCTCCACCGCCCCGAGATCACCGGCCTGCACCCCAACCCGCGCAACCAGCAGGATTTCAAGCGGCTTGGCGTGGCGCGCAGGGCAGATTAAGTTTTGAACCACAGGTTTGATTCTGGATTGCGGATTGGCGACGTAGGGCACGCTATTGCGTGCCGAAGTTCAGCCGCGTGGCGTGCGGCAGGTGATGCGTGGTGATTGTTGCGTGACAAGATGGCCGATGCTTCACGCATCAATCAGCACTCATCTTTGCCGCCGTGCCTCCGTCTCTCCGTGGTTGTCAAGCACATGATGCGATTCATCTGCTATCGCCTCCTCCAGTTCCCGCTGATCCTGGCGATCATCTATGTCGTCACGTTCGCGCTGGCCTGGTTGGCGCCGGGGAATCCGCTGGATGATCCGGATCGGCCGCTCGACCCAGCCGCCAAGGCGCAGCTCCTGGAGCAGTTCCATGCCGACAGCCCCTGGAAGTTCCTCGCCTACTACCCCTGGCGGCTGATCACGACAGGCGACTTCGGGCCAAGCATGGCGTACCTGGAATGGGACGTGAACGAGATCCTGGGCGCGTCGCTGCCAGTCTCGATCACGCTGGGCATGTTCGCGATCACGCTGGCGACGCTGCTGGGGGTGGGCATCGGCACGATGGCAGCCGTCCGTCGCGGCGGAGCGTTTGACTGGTTCAGCCTGACGGTCGCGCTGGTCGGCATCAGCCTGCCGAGTTTTGTGGTGGCGTCGATGCTCCTGAGCATCTTCGCCGTCTGGCTGGGGTGGTTCCCGGTGGGGCAGTGGGGTTCGCTGAGGGATCTGGTCTTGCCGGGCGTGTCGTTGGCGCTGTTGCCGATGGCGTACATCGCCCGGCTGACGCGCGTGTCGATGATCGACACGCTCAGCAGCGATTACGTCCGCACCGCCCGAGCCAAGGGCCTGACGCGCAGCACGGTCATCTGGAAGCACTGCCTGCGCAACGCCGTGTTGCCGGTGCTGAGCTATCTCGGCCCCGCAGCCGCGATGGCCCTCACCGGCTCGTTCGTTGTCGAGGAAGTCTTCAACGTCCCCGGCCTGGGCCAGCACTTTGTCAACAGCGTCGCCAACCGCGACCGCACGCTGATCCTGGGTGTCGTCATGGTCTACGGCACGCTCGTGCTGCTGTTCAATTTGCTGGTGGATGTGGCGTATGCGTGGATTGATCCGAGGATAGAGGTGGGATAGCAGGCAGCAGGCGGCGGGCGGCAGGCAGCTAGTTGGCAGTGAAGAAAGGCTCCAAGCTCCAACCACTAAGATCCATGGAAGTACCAAATACAAAAGAACCAAACACGAAACAACAAAGTGGGCAGTAGGCAGCGGGCAGTCAGCCAACCTGTCTGCGTTCTCTGCGTTCATCTGTGGTTTCCAGTATTCCGCAATTCGCAATCCGAAATCCGCAATGACAATGACTTCTCCCTTGCCAATCCCGCTCCCCCTCGCCGAGGTTCCGCCGGACACCGTCTGGCGGCGGATGCGGCAGAGCGGGCGCATCGTGATCGGCGGGGGGATACTGCTGGTCATGCTGCTGGTTTGCGTCGGTTCACTGCCGTGGACGGCGTTCGAAAATGCCGACGGCAGCCTGCCGGCTATGCACTACGACCGCCAGGACCCCACGCAGGCCGTCCAGCCGCCCTCAGCCGCGATGCCGCTGTGGTTCGGCACGGACAAGCTCGGGCGGAGCCTGCTGGGCCGATGCCTGGTCGGCGGGGCGATCAGCCTGTTCATCGGCCTGGCGGCAGCCGCCATCTCCGTCGTCGTGGGCGTGACGGTCGGCCTGATCGCCGGCTACCGCGGCGGCTGGATCGACGCATTGCTGATGCGCAGCGTCGATGTGCTGTTCGCTCTGCCGTACGTGCTGATGGTCATCCTGATCAAGGTGGGGTTTGAGGATCACTTCGCCCGGTGGTTCGGCGACCGGTATGTCGCCAATCTGGTCGTTCTGTTCGTCGCGATTGGGAGCGTGTCATGGCTGACCATGGCCCGCGTGATCCGCGGACAGGTGCTGTCGCTGCGCGCCCAGCCGTTCATCGAGGCCTGCCGCGCCGGCGGCTTGCGCGAATGGCGGATCTTCACCCGCCACCTGCTGCCCAACCTGGTCGGACCGATCACGGTCTACGCGACGCTCATCGTCCCCCAGGCGATTCTGCAGGAGTCATTCCTGAGCTTCCTCGGCATCGGCATCCAGGCTCCGCTGCCGACGTGGGGCTCGCTGGCCAGCGACGGCCTGCTGCCGGCGCTCAATCCGATCGATCCCGACTGGTGGTTACTGCTGTTCCCCTGCGTCCTGCTGGCTGTCACACTGCTAAGCCTGAACTTCGTCGGCGACGGCCTGCGCGACCTGTTTGACCCGAAGCGCGAAGCGGCGAAGATTTGAGGTCAGCAGGCGGCAGGCGGCAGGCGGCAGCCAAGTAGGGCACCCTATTGCGTGCCGTTAAACCTTAGCTCGCGATGGATGCCGCGCCTCCAGTTGCCGCGAGTGGCCAGTGACCAGTAAGTGGGGCACGCTATTGCGTGCCGTTAAACCTTGGCTCGCGATGGATGCCGCGCCTCGAGTTGCCGCGAGTGACAAGTGACCAGTGACCAATGACAGATCATCAACATCTGTTCATCCGCCAACCGATCCTGTAGTGTGAGGCACGAATGGAAAATCGCTTTGGCGTCAAAGATTTCTTCCTGTTCCTGCTCCTCGGCGGGCTGATCGTCCTGGTGATCCTGGCCATGTTCCAGTTCGATCGCCAATGGGACCACGTGCGCGCTATCAGCAACGAGCTGGCTGAGCAAAAGCGCACGCTGCGCGACATCCGGGATCTTCTGGAGCGCGGCATCACCGTCTCCACGACCCAGCCGACGGAGCAGGTCGCCCCGGCTTTCGAGCGGATCGCCGCGGCCCGGCGGATGCCCGACTTTGCCATGGGCGATCGCGTCGTCGATGCCTTCGGCGGCGGCGTCGCCCGCCTGACACCGCTGTTGTCCGGCGATGCGGCAGCCAGCGTCGTGCAGGATTATGTCCTTGAATCCCTCTGCACGCGCGACCCCGACACGCTTGAATGGAAGGGCCTGCTGGCGACCGACTGGACCGTCACCGATAACACCCAGGGATTTGACGAAAAATATGAAGCCTTCGCCGCAGCCAAGCGCGCCGAAGGCCTTTCAGACGAGGAAATCGCCCACCATCCTGACGCGCCGCGCTCCATCATCATCGACTTCAAGCTCCGCCGCGACGTACGCTTCTCCGACGGCGTGCCGATGACAGCCGACGACGTCGTCTTCACCTACAACTTCATCATGAACGAGCAGATCGCCGCGCCGCGCCATCGCGCGTACCTGCGGCGGATCGCCAGCGTCGAAAAGACCGGCCCCTATGCCGTCCGCTTCACGTTCATCGAGCCGTATTTCGAAGCGTTCGAGCTGGCTGCCAGCTTCCAGGTGATGCCCGCACACTTCTACGGCAGCTTCACGCCGGAGGAGTTCAACCAGTCGGTCGGCTACCTGCTGGGTTCGGGGCCGTATCGCATGCCCAATCCGACCTCCTGGAAGCCCGGCATGCTGATCGAGCTGCGGCGCAACGAGGAGTACTGGGGCGTGGCGCCCCCGTTTGAGCGCCTGGTCTTCCGCGAGATCACCAATGACACGGCCCGCCTGACGGCCTTCCGCAACGGCGACATCGACATTTTTGGAGCGTCGCCTCAGCAGTACCAGGAGATGGTCAAGGATTCGGTCCTCGTGGCGCGCTCGCATCACTTCGAGTACCAGAATCCCGTTGGCGGCTACCGCTATATCGCCTGGAACCAGCATCGCAACGGCAAGCCGACGGCGTTTGCCGACAAGCGTGTCCGACAGGCGCTGACGATGCTGATCGACCGCGATCGGCTGGTCGATGAGATCATGCTCGGTTACGCCGTGAAGGCGACCGGGCCGTTCAATCCCGCCGGCCAGCAGCACAATCCTGATGTCCAGCCATGGCCGTACGACATCGAGCGTGCCAGGGCCCTGCTCGCGGAAGCCGGCTTCGTCGATCGCAACGGCGACGGCATCCTCGAAGACGCCAGCGGCCGGCGGTTCACCTTCAGCCTGACCTATCCATCGGGTAATCCCAACTACGAGGCGATGGTCCTGGCCATCAAGGATGCCTACGCCCGCGCCGGGATCGTTGTCCAGCCGGATCCGCTGGAGTGGTCGATCTTCACGACACGCATCGAGAACAAGGATTTCGATGCCATCACCCTCGGCTGGACCAGCGGCATCGAGACCGACATCTTCCAGATGTTCCACTCCACGCAGGCGATGGCGGGCGGCGATAACTTCGTCAGTTACCGCAACGAGGAGCTCGACCGTCTGATCGAGCTGGCGCGCAAGACCATCGACCCGGCCAAGCGCCTGCCCCTGTGGCAGCAGTGCCACGCCATCCTGCACGAGGATCAGCCGTATACGTTCCTGTTCTTCCCCAAGTCGCTGGTCTTCATCGACAAGCGGTTCAAGAATGTGAAGGTCACCCGGCTGGGGATGAACCCGCGAGCGGAGTGGTACGTGCCGGCAGCCGAGCAGCGTTACACGCAGTAGCCCAGCAACACGGACGTCCTGGCCCATGCTGAACTACATCATCCGCCGACTGCTGCTGATGATCCCCACGCTGGTGGGCATTACCCTGGTGGTGTTCTGGGTGATGGCCCTGGCGCCGGGTGGCGTTGGCGCGTCGCTGCTCAGTGCCGAAGGCGCCATGCGCCCGCAGGAGCGAGAAGAACTCCGCAAGTACCTCAACAAGCGCTACGGCCTGGATCAGCCGAAGTGGAAGCAGTATCTCCGCTGGGTCAACCAGATCTCACCCCTGGGGTTCGAGGTGGATGATGCCGGCAACTACGGCAAGTTCACCTTCAAGGCGCCCGATCTGGGCGAAAGCATGCCCCGTGGCCGGCCGGTGATCGACCTGGTCGCCGAGGCGCTGCCCGTCACGCTCCTGCTCAATCTGCTTACTGTGCCGATCATCTATGCGATCGCCGTCACGACCGGCATCTACGCTGCGCGCCATCGCGGCACCGCGCTGGACGTGTCGACAGGCGTGCTGTTCATCTCGCTGTGGTCGCTGCCGGTGATGTGGGTGGGGGTGATGTTGATCGGCTTTTTCGCCAATCGTGACATCATCCAGCTTTTCCCCACAGGCGGCCTGCACTCAACGATGGCGGATCAGATGACCTTCCTGCCGCGTTTCGTGAACGGTACATGGGAGCGCGGCTGGCTGCTGGATACGCTGTGGCATCTGGCGCTGCCGGTGATTTGCCTGACCTACGGTGGATTCGCCTTTCTCTCCAAGCTGATGCGCGCCGCGATGCTGGAGAACCTGGCAGCCGATTTTGTGCGCACGGCCCGCGCCAAGGGCGTCGGCGAGCGCGCGGTGCTGTTCCGCCATGTGCTGCGCAACAGCATCCTTCCGTTGATCACCGTCGCAGCCGGGCTGCTGCCGGGATTGCTGGGGGGATCGATCATCATTGAGCAGATCTTCAGCCTCAACGGCATGGGCCGGCTGATGATCGACGCCATCAACCAGCGCGATCGCGAGCTGGTGCTGTCGATCACGTTCGTGATCAGCCTCATCAGCCTGTTGAGTTTGCTGTTGTCGGACATCCTGTACGCGGTTGCGGATCCGAGGGTGAGCTATGAGTGAAGCAATCATCCCGGGTACTGCGGGATCCGCTGTGGATCCGACGAGATCGGCTTCGACGCCGCCGCGAAGCTGGCTGGCTGAGGCGCTGTACAATACCTTCGGCCGGGTCGGCGCGCGCATCGGCGCGGTGTGGATCGGTGTGATCGCGTTCTGTGCCGTCTTTGCGCCATTTCTGGCCAACAGCCGGCCGTATCTGATGAAATCGGGCGGCCGCTGGAGCAGCCCGCTGCTCGAGCAGCTCACGGGCGTCGACGTGACCCTGCTGGCTGTCTTTTTCGTCGGCCTGGGGCTGATGTTTGTGCGCAAGCTGAACATGGGCCAGCGCGCGGCCATCCTGCTGTGGGTAGTGGCCCTCGTGCTGCCGCTGGCCTATTGGCCGCAGATCGGCGTGATCTGGCGGGAGACGCAGTGGCCGGTCCTGATGCGCGGCGGATTGCTGCTGCTGGGGGCGATCGACCTGGCAGCCCTGGTCGGCATTCCCTGGTCGATGCGGCTTGGCTTGCGCTTCCAGCTCATCTTTGCCGTCGTGCTCCTGCCGTTGGTGGTCCTGTTGATCGTCCGCCCGCCGAATCCGACGCGCGTGCCGATCTACGAGCAATACCGCGAGATGGAAGCCGCCGGGCAGATCGAATGGGTCCTGCGGGCGCCGCTGCCGTACTCGCCATCGGATCGCCTGCGCGACCAGTTCGACCCCAATCGCCCGCATCCCCGCCCGCCGTCGTGGGAACACCCCCTCGGCACGGAGCGCTTCGGGGCTGACATCCTCAGCCGCATGATCCATGCCTCGCGCATTGCCATGGGGATCGGGTTCATCTCGACCGGGATCGCGCTGGTCATCGGCGTGATCGTTGGGGCGCTGATGGGCTACTTCGTGCGATGGGTCGATCTGCTGGGCATGCGTCTGGTGGAGGTGTTTGGATCGATCCCGCAGCTTTACCTGCTGCTGACGTTCGTTGCATTCTTCGGCCGAAACCTGTACCTGATGATGGTGATCATCGGCTTGACGAGCTGGGTGGGCGATGCGCGTTTCGTGCGGGCGGAGTTCCTCAAGCTGCGCCAACAGGATTTTGTGCAGGCGGCGCGGGCGGCTGGATTGCCGCTGCGGTCGATCCTCTTCCGCCACCTGCTGCCCAATGCGCTGGCGCCGTTGCTGGTGAGCGTGAGCTTCGGCGTGGCGTCCGCCATCCTCGCCGAGAGCACGCTTAGCTTCCTGGGCCTGGGTCTGGTTGACGAGCCGAGCTGGGGGCAACTGCTCAACCAGGCCGTCAGCGCCGGCGGCGGGTTCTACTGGTGGCTGGCAACATTCCCGGGATTGGCGATTTTCCTCACGGTCTTTTCGTATAACCTGATCGGTGAGGCGCTGCGGGACGCGCTGGATCCGAAGCTGAGTGGAGAGTGATAGATGCCTGACCCGCTGCTGTCCATCACGGATCTTCAGATCGGTTTCTCGACCTCGCGCGGGATGATCCATCCGGTGCGCGGGGTGTCGATGACGATCTATCCGGGGCAGACGGTCGCGGTCGTCGGCGAGTCCGGCTGCGGAAAGAGCGTCACGGCGCTATCGGTGCTGCGGCTGATCCCCCAGCCGCCGGGGAAATACCTGGGCGGGTCGATCCGGTTCCAGGGGCGCGATCTGCTGCAGCTTTCCGAGCGCGAGATGAGGCGCGTCCGCGGCAAGGACATCGCCATGATCTTCCAGGAGCCGATGACCAGCCTCAATCCGGTCTACACCATCGGCGACCAGATCATCGAAGCCATCCTCCTGCACCAGGGCGTCAGCTCACGTGAAGCCCGGCAGATCGCCGAGCAGAGCCTGCGCGATGTCGGCATCGCCGATCCCGGTCGCCGGCTGGATGAGTATCCGCATCAAATGTCCGGTGGCATGCGGCAGCGCGTCATGATCGCGATGGCGCTGTCCTGCCAGCCGAAGCTGCTGATCGCCGACGAGCCGACGACCGCCCTCGACGTCACCATCCAGGCGCAGATCCTCGAGCTGCTCCGCAAGCTCCAGAAGGAGCGCAACATGGCGATCATGCTCATCACGCACGACCTGGGCGTGGTGGCGGAGAACGCCGACATCGTGAACGTGATGTATGCCGGGCGCGTGATCGAGAGCGCTACAGTCGAGGACCTGTTCGACCGGCCTCAGCATCCGTATACCGAAGGCCTGTTCCGCTCGATGCCGCGGCTGGGGCAAAAGGCGACGCGCCTGCAGACGATCGAAGGGATGGTCCCCAACCCCGCCCAGTGGCCGCCGGGGTGCAAGTTCCACCCCCGCTGCCACCGCACGCGCCAGCTCGCCGCCAATGCGCCAGCCGATCAGACCGTCGAGATCCGTACGGCTGAAGGCTCGGCACGCGTCATGGCGCGATGCGTCCATGACCTGCCGCAGTTGCCGACGTCGGGCGATCCGGAGCTGCGCGAAATCCTCCCGCAGCACTGGGCGGCTTGTCATTTCACCGAGAACTACGACAACGCGCCCGTGACGCTGCCGGTCATTGAGCATCAACGCGAAGTGCGGCGGGAGACCGTTGAGAACGGCGTGGAGGGGGTGGTGCCATGACCAGTCAGCAAACAGCAGCCGGCACTCAGCAGCCAGACATCCCGACACAAGCCCAGCAGCCAGCAGGCGGCAGGCAGCAGGCTGCAGATGGCCAGCCGCTCGTGCGCGTGCGTGATCTGCGGACGCATTTCCCGATCCGGCGCGGCGTGTTCTCACGCACGGTGGGATATGTGAAGGCTGTCGATGGCGTGAGCTTCGATGTCCATGCCGGCAAGACGCTGGGGCTGGTGGGGGAGTCAGGGTCGGGCAAGACGACGGTCGGGCGGACGATTCTCCGCCTGATCCCGGCGACCAGCGGATCGGTGCACTATCGGGGCCAGGATGTCTTCGCCTTGCAGGGCGAACGCCTGCGCAAGCTGCGCCGGCACATGCAGATCATCTTCCAGGATCCGATGAGCAGCCTGAATCCGCGGATGACGATCGGCAATATCATCGGCGAGCCGCTGACGGTGCATGGCATCGCCAAGGGCAGCGAACGCGAAGATCGCGTCGCGTCGCTGCTGCAGCGCGTCGGCCTGGATCCATCCTACCGACACCGCTATCCACACGAGTTTTCCGGCGGACAGCGGCAGCGCATCGGCATCGCCCGCGCGATCGCGCTGTCGCCTGATTTCATCGTCTGCGATGAGCCGGTCAGCGCGCTGGACGTGTCGATCCAGTCGCAGATCCTCAACCTGCTGGACGATCTCCAGCAGGAACTGGGCATCGCCTATCTGTTCATCGCGCACAACCTGGCGGTGATCGAACATTTCAGCGACGAGGTTGCCGTCATGTATCTGGGGCGGATTGTGGAGAAAGCGTCAGCCACAGAGCTGTACGCCAATCCCAAGCATCCATACACGATCTCGCTGCTGAGCGCCGTGCCCGAGCCGGACCCGCGGCCGACGCGGCGGCGCATCGTGCTGCGCGGCGAGATGCCGTCCCCCTCCAACCCGCCCACCGGCTGCCCGTTCCATCCCAGATGTCCGCTGACGCGCAAAGCCGCAGCCGAAGCCGACGCGAAGGACACGGCTTCGCTCGTCGAGCTCGGCTATCCGCCATCGGCCATGCCCGCAGGCAACGGCAAGGGCGTGACACTGCCCATCCTGTCAGCCGGCGAGACCATCCGCGTCCTGCGCAAGTGCGTCGAGGAATGCCCGCCGCTGGAACAGAAAAAGGGCGAAGGCGGCCATGTGGCGGCATGCTGGGTGACGGAGTAGGGCCTGCGACAGCGCAAAGATCGCAGAGAACACAAAGATCTCAAAGGCAATAAAGATTTGTATTGGCGAACCGTAGCACGGTCGCCTCCAACATTATGCATGATCGGCGTAAGTCCTTTCGCGGAGGTCATCCTTCGCTGCGATCAGGATGACAGCTTCAAGCGATCGGTGACTGCGTTGATGCATATTGTTCTGATAGGCCGTGCCACAAGGGAAGTGGAGCAACACACATTCCCTTTGCGATCTCTGTGATCTTGGGGATCTTTGCGCTTCCCCAAGGCACAAGTTCGGGCACCGTCAGTCTCACGATGCCGTGGGCAAGACTGTGAGTTGCGTTCTGGGACAAGGCCGGTAGATTGCGGGCGTGAGCAGGCAGCCGGGAACAATCAGCGTAGCCGACGTGCTTCGGGCACATGGCGATCGGGTCATGGCGTATCTCGAAGCCACGCTGTCGGCCAGTTCAAATGCACCGCAGCGCCTCATCGAGGCGATGCGCTACAGCCTGACGGCTGGCGGAAAACGCCTGCGGCCCGCCCTCATCTTCGAATGCCATGCGGCTTGCGGCGGGGCCGAGGGGGACATCACCGCCACAGCCGCCGCGGCTGCCATGGAGCTGATCCACACTTTCAGCCTCGTCCATGACGACCTGCCGGCGATGGACGACGACGACCTGCGCCGCGGCCGGCCGACCAATCACAAGGTCTTCGGCGAAGCCATTGCGATTCTTGCGGGCGATGCGATGACGACGCTCGCGTTCGAGTGCATCGCCCGCGACGCGGCGCCGGCTGTGGCGGCGCGCCTCGTGCTCGAGCTGGCGCACGCAGCCGGTCCGGAGGGGATGATCGGCGGGCAGGTGCTCGACATCGACGGGGAGAACCAGTCGCTGACGCTCGAGCAACTCCAACAGGTTCATCGCCTCAAGACCGGGGCTCTGCTGACAGCCAGTTGCCGGATGGGCGCGATCGCGGCCGGGGCGGATGAGCAGCGCATTGCGGCGATGTCCGCGTTTGGCGCGCATCTGGGGCTGGCGTTCCAGATCGTCGACGACGTGCTGGACGTGACGTCGACGCCGGAGCAGATGGGCAAGGCTACGGGCAAGGATGCCGGGCGTGGCAAGAATACGTATCCGGCGCTGCTGGGCCTGGAGGCCAGTCGCGCGGAGGCCGCCCGGCAGTTGGAGCTGGCGATGGGGGCGGTGGAGCCGTTGGGGACGGCGGGGGATCGGCTGCGGCAGTTGGCCCGATTTGTGGTGGAACGGACGCATTAGGGGGCCTGGGCAGTCTGTGGTCGGCAGTCCGTCATTCTTGGGCTGGTCCGCCAAGGCGGATCCTGCGTTCTCACGGCAGTGCGCAGTGGGTAGTGGGCCGAAAGTCCAAACGCCAGCCACCAAGTTCCAGGGAAGCTCCGAACACAAAAGCGCCAAACGCAAGTCCACATCCGCAATCGCAAAGGTCATCTCTCATATCGCCGATGCATTTGTCCGTTTCGGCCGCTTGGCGCTCTTCATCGGCGTCGCGGTTTCTGTACAGTGTGCAGTCCCAACGGACTTTCAAAGGAGATGACGCACGATGGCCGGCTTCCGATATGAGAAGACTTTCCAGCACCATGGCGAAGACCCCACGCCCTATCGCCTGCTGAGCAAGGATTACGTCTCCACGATCGACGTCGGCGGCCGGAAGATGCTCAAGGTCGAGCCGGAGGCCCTCAAGCTCCTGGCCAAGCAGGCGTTCGAAGACGTTTCGTTCTATCTCCGTCCGCGTCATCTCAAGCAACTGGCGGATGAGCTGAACGACCCCGAAGCCTCGGATAACGATAAGTTTGTGCTTTACACGCACTTGCAGAACGCCGTCGTTGCGGCGGGCGGGCAGCTTCCGTCGTGTCAGGACACCGGCACGGCCATCATCATGGGCAAGAAGGGGCAATTCGTCCTGACTGATTTCGACGATGCCGAAGCCCTCTCCGAAGGGGTGTATGAGACGTATACGCAGAAGAACCTGCGTTATTCGCAGATTGCGCCGCTGGCGATGTTCAAGGAGAAGAATACTGGCTGCAACCTGCCGGCGCAGATCGACATCCTGGCCGACACGGGCGATGAGTATGAGTTTCTGTTCATCGCCAAGGGCGGTGGCAGCGCCAACAAGACCTTCCTGCATCAGACGACGCCGGCTGTCCTTAACGAGCAGTCGCTGCTGAAGTTCCTGGCTGAGAAGCTCAAGGATTTCGGCACAGCCGCCTGTCCGCCGTATCACGTTGCCATCGTCATCGGCGGCACGAGCGCCGAGACCAACCTGAAGACGGTCAAGCTCGCATCGGCTGGGTATTACGACGATCTGCCGACGACCGGCAGCGAGGGCGGGCGGGCGTTCCGCGATCTGGAGTGGGAGGAGAAGATCCTCAAGCTCGCCTACGCCAGCGGCGTGGGGGCGCAGTTCGGCGGCAAGTACGTCGCGCATGACATTCGCGTCATCCGCCTGCCGCGGCACGCCGCGAGCTGCCCGATCGGCATGGGCGTTTCCTGCTCAGCCGACCGGAACATCAAGGGCAAGATCACGAAAGACGGCATCTTCTTGGAGCAGCTTGAGTTCCATCCCGAGAAGTACCTGCCCAAGGAAGCGCCGCGCATGGCGCCGCCGGTCAAGATCGACCTGTCGATCGGCATGGACCGCGTGCGGCAGATCCTCACGAAGTTCCCGGTGAAGACGCGCGTCGAGCTGACCGGCACGCTCATCGTCGCCCGCGACGCCGCCCATGCCCGCATCAAGCAGATGCTCGATGAGGGCAAGCCGATGCCGCAGTACTTCAAGGATCATCCGATCTACTACGCCGGCCCTGCCAAGACGCCGCAGGGCATGCCCTCCGGCAGCTTCGGCCCGACGACGGCTGGCCGCATGGACAGCTTTGTCGACCTGTTCCAGTCGCACGGCGGCAGCCTGGTGATGATCGCCAAGGGCAACCGCAGCAAGCAGGTCACCGAAGCCTGCAAAAAGCACGGCGGCTTCTACCTCGGGAGCATCGGCGGCCCGGCTGCCATCCTCGCCCAGCAGAACATCAGGAAGGTCGAGCTGGTCGACTTCGAAGACCTCGGCATGGAAGCCGTCCGGAAGATCGACGTGGTCGATTTCCCGGCGTTCATCGTCGTCGACGACAAGGGCAATGACTTCTTCGAGGAGCTGGCTCACTAGTAGGCAGGGGTGACAAGGTGAGGGGGTGACAAGGTGACAAGGTGAGCCAGCGCGTAGGGCACGCTATTGCGTGCCGCGAAGCTCCAAGATCCAACCTCGAAGTTCCAAAGAAGCTCCAAACACAGAAGAACCAAACACAAACCAGTAAACACCACATCGGCCGAGTTGCGGCGCGTGACAAGTGACCAGAGGCCAATGACCATCTAGCCATCTGCGTTCATCTGCGGTTCCCACCAATCCGCAATCAGCGGCTACAATCGGGACATGGAGACTCTGAACACCGACGTCGTCCTCGTCGGCGCCGGGCCGATTGGGATTGAGATGGCTGTGGCGCTGAAGCGCGCGGGGATCGACTATCTGCATTTCGATGCCGGGCAGGTGGGGCAGACGATCTCATGGTTTGCCCCCGGCACGCACTTTTTCAGCTCGAATGAGCGGATCGCTATCGCCGGCGTGCCGCTGCGCACGCCCGACCAGACCAAAGCCACGCGCGAGCAGTACCTGGCCTACCTCCGCATGGTCGTCGAGCTGTTCGATCTGCAGATCAACACCTACGAGCCGGTCGTCGGCATTGAGCGGAATGCCGATGGCGGTTTTGTCATCACGACCGAACCCGTCTCCGGCCGGCGGCAGGTCCGGGCCAATCGGCTGATCCTCGCCACCGGCGGCACGGCCAGCCCGCGGGTGCTCAACATCCCCGGCGAGAACCTGCCGCAGGTGGATCACGCCCTCCGCGAGCCGCACATGTATTTCCGCCGGCGGCTGCTGATCGTCGGTGGGAAGAACAGTGCCGTCGAAGCGGCCCTTCGCTGCTATCACGCCGGAGCCGATGTCACCATCAGCTACCGGCGCGAGAAGTTCAACGACAAGAGCATCAAGTACTGGCTGCTGCCGGAGATCAACGGCCTGATCGAGTCCGGCCGGATCAAGGCTCACTTTGGAACGGTGCCGGTGGAGATCGGGCGGGGGACGGCTACGCTTGCCCCGATCGATCCCGCCACGTTCACCCCGGCTGCCGGTCAGCGGACAACAATCCCGGCGGATCACGTCCTCCTGCTGGTGGGGTATGTCGCGGACATGTCGCTGTGCCGCATGGCGGGGGTCGAACTGCTGGAGGAAAGCCAGCGTCCCGCGCACAACCCAGCGACGATGGAGACCAACGTCCCGGGGGTATACGTCGCCGGCACAGCCGTCGCCGGCACGCAGGACCGCTATCGCCTGTTCATCGAAAATTGCCACGTTCACGTGGAGCGGATCCTCGCCGCCCTGCAGGGGCGGGTGGCCGATACGGCTGAGCCGGTTTACGTTCGCCCCGAAAGCTGACCGCCTTCGGGGGCGTTCGCCTCTGCCATCGCGGCGCATACAATGCGGACATCATGGATGGCCTGCCCGGTCTCAACGCTCGACCCACCCGGCTGCTGGCTGACGAAGCCCACGCGCAGTACATCCTCAACGTACATCCGCTGCGTCGTGTGCTGGCGTTCACGGGCCACACCATTGATGATGTCATAAACTGCCCCATCGCCCGCAGCGAAGTACGCGGGTACTACAAGCTGCATCGCCAGGTGCAGCGGAGCTGCGAGATCACCGAGCTGGAACGATGGTGGAATGGACTGGCGTGATGATCGAACCCGCCATCTTCTGGATTTACGTGATTCTCGGCCCGATGCTGTGTCTGCTGGCGGCGCTGAGCATGGTGTCCGGCCGCCACCAGATGCGGCTGGTCAAACGGCCGCTGCGTCCGCTGCCGGATCCGCCGCCCAAGGTCACGCTGATCATCCCAGCCAAGGACGAGGTCGCTCGCATTGCCGACTGCCTGCGCTCCGCGCTGCGGCAGGATTATCCCAATCTCGCGTTCATCGCCGTGAACGACCGCAGCACCGACGGCACCGGCCAGGTGATGGACCAGATCGCCGCCGAAGACCCGCGCCTGCGCGTCATCCACATCCCCCACGGCAGCCTGCCGCCGGGATGGTCCGGCAAGAGCCATGCCCTGCATCAAGCCGTCCAGCATGCCGAGGGCGAATGGCTGCTGTTCGTCGATTCGGATGTCATCCTCGAGCCCGACGCCGTCCGCGCAGCGGTGGCGCGCGCCGCGGCGCAGGAATATGACCTGTTCAGCTTCCTGCTGCGCCTGGAGACACACAGCTTCTGGGAGCGACTGGTCATGCCTCTGGCCGGCGCGACGCTGTCGCTGATGTTCCTGGTGTCACTGAGCAACAAGGACTATCTGCCGCGACACGGCTTTGCCAACGGCCAGTTCCTGCTGATCCGCCGTCGCGTCTATGACGAGGTTGGCGGCCACGAAGCCATCCGCGGCTTCCTCGGCGAGGACGTCGCCATGGCCAGGCGCGTGAAGGCTGCCGGGTACAAGACGCGCATCACCTGGGGCGTGGAATTCGCAGCCGTTCGGATGTTCTCCTCGCTGGCCGACATGTGGCGCGGCTGGGCGCGCAACTACTACGCCCCAAGCCGCGGTTCACCGTGGCGCATCCTGGCTGCGGTCGCGTTCGTGCTCCTGTGCTGCATGAGCGTCTACGCCGCGGGGGGATGGGGCCTCTATCGCCTGATCAAGCCGGCAGGCGAAATCGACGCCAGCCTATGGCTGACCGCCGCCGCGGCGCACTGGGTGATCCTCACCGTCGGCGTCGCCGCCGTTTATGGTTGGTCTGGCAACCGCCGGCGCTACGGCCTGTTGCATACCCTGGGCCTGACCGTTCTCCTGGCCATCCTCTTCCGCGCCGTCATGATGTGCATGACCCATCGCGTCGAATGGCGGGGGACAAGGTACGAGGCGAGGGATGCGCTTGCCGTCCGCGCGGAGGGGTGATCACTCGGTGGGGGGAGAGGCGAGGGATGAATGCGACGGCGCGACGAAGGGAAGAGGCGACAGGATGCGGTGCGACGGAGGATACGTCGCCGCGGAGGGGGTGTGTGAGGGCGGCGGCCCTGGCCGCCGTCTCATCCGATCCCACGCAATCGTCACGCCCATGCCCGATCCGACGGAAGCCCCAACCCCCCGCGCGCCGATGAGTCTATGGTGTCACAAGACACCACGCGCCCAGCGCGTTGACAACCCACAGCACCCAATACAAAACACCAAGACACCAAACACAAAACACCCAAATACGACAATGCCCACCCTCAACCGAACCATCACGCTCCTGCTGTGCCTCGCCATGTGCATCGCCGTTGGCGCCGGTTGCGGCGGTCCGAAGCGACAGAAGCGCTCACACTGGGCAGCCGCTCCGCGACAGGCCCCGCTGCCGCCGCCGCGCGTCGACATGCCCATCGATGCGGACCTGCAGGCTCGGGCAGCCGAGCAACTGCTCGCCGCGACGCAGCACACCGACCCGATCGTCCGCGCTCATGCCATCGAGTCGGTCAAGCGGATCGGCGGGGAGGGCAGCGAAGACCTCATCCTCGCGGCGCTGGAGGACAAGGAGGGCATCGTCCGTTTCGCGGGCGCCATGGCTGCCGGCGAGCGGCGCATCGAGGCCGCCTACGACCGCCTGCTGGACATGCTGGAGGACCCCAGCGCCAGCGTGCAGGTGGCTGTCCGCTATGCCCTGCATCGCCTGGGTGACTATCGCCGCAGCCACGACCTGGAGACGTTCGCCCGGCACCCGCGTCCGCAGGTGCGGGCCAATACCGTCATGGTCCTGGGCCTGCTCGAAGAGCCCTCAGCCGTGAAAATTCTGCGTCATCTGCAGAGGGACCGCGATCCAGCCGTCGCCTTGCAGACGGCTGAGGCCCTGTGGCGGTATGGAGATATGGAGGGCTTGAAGTCGCTGGTCGCGGCGTCGCAGAGCGCCTTCCCGGATTATCAAATCGTTGCGTTGCTGGCGATGGTCGGGCCGAAGGACCATCGCGTGATCGAACATGTGCGCAGCCAGTTGACCGCCGAGCACACGGAGGTCCAGCTCGCGGCTGCCCGGGCCCTTGGCGTCCTGGGTGAGGACCTCGGTTACGCCATCGCCCAGCAGGCGATTCGCCAGCCCTCGCCGCGGCTGAAAGTCCTTGCAGCCATGGCATTTGCGGAAATCGGGCGATCCGACGCCCAGCCCCTGCTCAAACCCCTGCTGGACGACGAGGACGCCGACGTCCGTCTGGCGGCTGCCACAGCCCTTCTGGTGCTGGGTTCGCAATGATGCAAACGCCCGCTTTCATGCGGTAAACCTCTGCATTTATGGGCTGTTACGGGGACCAGGAAAAACTTGACAGGGGTAGGGGGCGTATTACCATGACCTTCACGGCTGAGGTGGAATCCTACGCGTAGCGGCCGCTGGTCGCGCGGAGTCGGCGTCGCCTCAGTTGCCGGCCGGCGGGTGCATACCGCACAGGTCCTTCCCCTGTTTTGCCTGCCGGCGCGATGTCGAACGTCCGCTGACGACGCAGATCCGCCGGTTTTGGCGTCTCGGCGGCGGATGAACTCAACATCACGGTCGGACTGACATCATTGCCGGACACCCTGGTCCAAGGAGCCATCCGTGAGTGCTCTCACCAAAGTCTTCGTGATCCTTCTGGTCGTCTGCTCGCTGCTTCTGTCAGCGGGGCTGATCGTCTTCGTCAACCGCGTGGAGAATCTTCGCGCATCGCAGGACGCAGCCGTCAAGCGGGCGGTCGCGGTCGAGGCGCAGGCCCGGCAGGACGTCGCTCGTGCCCAGGCCGCGCAGGTTGCGGCTGAAGAGGCCCTCCGCACGGCCCAGTCGCAGATCCAGATCAAGGACAACGCCCTGCTGGCTGCCCAGAAGGCGTTGGCTGACAAGCAGGTCGAGATCGCCACGCTGAGCAAGACGTTGGCTTCGCAGTCGCTGGATCTGCGGGCGGCCACTGAAGCCGCTCAGGCTGCCCAGCAGCAGGCTTCGCAGCTTCAGACCGAGATCGCTCAGCTCCGCAACACCACCAACGAAATCCTGGTCCAGAACGCCCAGCTCCACGAGCGTAACAGCGAGCTGACCAACCAGCTTGAAGCCACCGAGCGTGCTCGCAAGTATCTGGCTGAAGAGCTGGCCCAGACCCAGCAGACCGCCAGCACCTATCGCGGCATGCTCGAGGACGCCGGCATCAACGTGCAGACCGCCAGCAGCGCCCTGCGGGCTGGTGCTCCGGCGATCCGCGGCGTCATCACCGAGAAGCGCACGATCGCCGGCCGGCCGTACGCCACGATCTCCGTCGGCAGCGCCGACGCCGTTCGCCGCGGCATGGAGTTCAAGGTCATCGACCGCCAGAACGCCAGCTTCCTGGGCACGCTGGTCGTCGAGGCCGTCGAAGCCAATGAGGCCTCCGGCCGCCTGACCGGCCCGCGCGTCGACGACATCCGTCCGGGCAGCGAGGTCACCACGCAGATCCGCGGCTAAACCGCATCGCGTGCCGAGTGGGAACGTGTAAACAGGCAGTCGAACTGAGGTAATGTCATGACACGTGCGGCTTCGGGTGACGTCGTCACCGTCAAACCCTCCAACAACGTCTACACCGCGCTGGCTGCCATCGCCACGCTGGTCAGCATCATCGCGATCGTCGTGCTGTTCGTGCGGGCCAGCGAGCTGTTCGACGCGGGCCTGCTGTAATCCAGCGGGTGCAACGCCAGCCAACTTAAGCCAAGACCGGATCTCCCTCGTCTTCAGCGGGGGAGATCCTTTGCTTGTTGAGGAATCAGACCGCAATCCGCCGTCGGCAGACCGCGGATTCGTCGTGTATGCTGTGAGGCGGGCAGCCGCGGCCAGCGTCCGCTGCCGCCCGATGGTTTCAGGCGGATCACGCCATGCGATTCACGCTATCCCGTTCAACGCCCGCGTTCCGGTTCCTCGACCCCGGGGAGCTGATCGATCGGGAGCTGCGCCTCGTGCCGCCCCAGCCGGCGCTGATCGACCTGGCGATGGCGGCTGTAACCCATCCCCGCACGATCCGCGAGGATCCGGAACTGGCTTCCACGACGCGGGCGGACCTGGTTCAGCAGGTTCAGCTCTGGCCGGGCGGGCGCCAGCAGGCGGATCCGTCGCAGGGGATCGTGCCGTCCTACCACTACTGGATGGAGGTCCGTACGCCCCAGGGCATCGGCATCGCCGGAGCCGTCGCGCTGCGGATCGGCTCGTCGCAGGACATCGAGCTCTACTACGGCCACATCGGCTACCATGTTTATCCGCCGTTCCGCGGGCACCATTACGCGGAGCGGTCGGTCCGGCTGCTGCTGCCGCTGGCGTATGCGCATGGGATCAACCCGGTGTGGATCACGACCAACCCGGATAACGACGCGTCGCGTCGCACCTGCGAGCGGCTGGGAGCCGAGCTGGTCGAGATCGTGCCCGTCCCGAGGCGCCATCCTCTGTACCTGCGGGGCGATCACGCCAAGTGCCGGTATCGGCTGGACTTGCGAGCGTGACCAGCAGGTAGCAGTCGGCAGTCGACGTCCTGCGTCGAGTTGCGGCGACTGACCAGTGACCACTGACAATTGACAAAGCCCCAAATCCAAAATCCGCAATCCAAAATGAGTCATCCCCTCACCTTGTCACCTTGTCACCCCCTCACCTCTCGCCCTCGCCTTGTCACGACGCGGAAATCCGGTATATTTCCCGGTCCGTCGTTCCGTAACGGATCGACTTCCCGCCCGCGTGCCTCAAGACCACGCCGGCGGTCGAACCGCGTATTAGCCGCCCGCGTCGGGATGGATGGTCCTCCCGATCGATGGTTTCGGGCGCCTCGCCAGTTTTGAGCGGGATCTTCCTCTTCTGCCCCCACGGGCAGGGTCCCGTAGAAAGAGACTCGCCCCATGGGCCGTTACATCGGACCAAAGGTCCGCCTGTCGCGTCGCGTCGGCGTTCCGATCGCTGATCTCCCCAAGCACACAGCCAAGGAACTGACTCTCCCGGGCATGCACGGCTACCGCGGCCGGCGCAACACCGACTACGGTGTCCGCCTGATCGAGAAGCAGAAGCTGCGTTACCACTACGGCATGCTGGAAAAGCAGTTCCGCCGCGCTCTCCAGAAGGCCAAGCGCGCCAAGGGCAACACCGGTGACGTGTTCATCCAGCTCCTGGAGTGCCGCCTGGACAACATCGTCCGCCGCCTGGGCGTCGCGCGCAGTATCTGGGCTGCCCGGCAGATCGTGGCTCACGGCCATGTGCTGGTCGACGGCGTCAAGACCGACATCGCCAGCTACACCGTCAAGCCCGGCCAGACGATCACCTTCAAGGAGCGGATCCACAAGCTGCTCCGCGAGAATATGGAGAGCGTCGCCGGCCACAACGTCCCCGGCTGGCTGGACTGGAACCCCGCGCAGCTCACCGCGAAGGTCAACACCCTCCCGACACCCGACGAGGTGCCGTTCGAGGTGAACATGAACCTGATCATCGAGTTCTATCGCTGATCCGCGCATCTGCGACGAAG